>JBDLJJ010000146.1:0-5983 GCA_039714435.1 Gemmatimonadota bacterium
CTATAGCTCGCCAAGCGGGGGAGCGACAAGCAGCATAGCCAGGAGGGCGGCCCTCTCCGGTATGCGATCCACGATCACGTGCTCGTGATCCGCGTGAGCTCCATCACCGACCGGACCCAGTCCGTCGAGTGTCGGCGCAAACATGGCCGTAGTGTTCCCATCGGACGCTCCACCGGAGGTTGCTTCTTCGATCTCCAGACCGAGAGACTCTGAGGCCTGCTGGGCCAGGGCCCAGAGCCGCTGCACCCCTTCGTCTCGCTCCAGCGGCCAGTGGCCTATTCCTCCTTCGTAGATCACGCTTGTCCCTTCTACATCGGGCTGAACCTCGACGATCCGCCGCTCAACCGACCTGAGGTCGTCAGCGGTCAGGGCCCGGAAGTCAGCCTCCGCGATCGCTTCAGCGGCCACCACGTTGGGCCGGGTGCCGGCCTGTACGGTACCCACGTTGACGGAGATTCCGTTCGCCAGGTCGTTGAGTGCGTGCAGCCGGGTGATGATGCCGGCCAGGGCCAGGATCGCGCTGGCCCCCTTCTCGGGGTCCATTCCGGAGTGAGCCGGCCGCCCACGCACCGTGAGGCGAAAACCGCCGCCCCCCTTGCGTGCCGTCTTGAGCTTGCCACTGCTTCCCAGCGCTGGTTCCAGAACCAAGACCCTGTCGGCTGCCCGGGCCAGCAGTCTCAAGTGGTTCTTGGCTTCCTCGCTTCCAGTTTCCTCATCGCTGTCCACGAAGACGACGGGGGTGACGAAAGGCATCGCACCCACCTCCCGTAGCGCTCGCAGCGCGAACAATCCCTGCACGAGTCCGGCCTTCATGTCGAACGCGCCGGGTCCGTGGTAGGCTCCGTTTCGGACACCGGCATCCATCCTGTCGGCCGTCCCGCTGGGCCATACGGTATCGCAGTGGCCGACAAGAATCTGCACCGGTGCTCCGCGCCTGCGGCCCCGGGGTACACCGAGAAGATTTCCTCCTCCGCGCTTGCCGCGCGAGCGTCGAACGCGGTAGCCTTCGTCTACGAGCAGAGAGCCGATAATGTCGAGATTGGCGGCTAACAGGGCAGGGTTACCGCTCGGAGACTCCGCCCGGACGAGACGATCCAGAAGTTCAACCATCTCGTCTTTTCTGGCCTGCAGGTACTGGGTGAGTTGAGCGGCTAGATCCGGCGTCATGCCAGTCTCCTGTTTCGGGTGCGCGAACTAGATAGCCGCTTCCCGGCGTTGGGAACAGACATGGCTATACGGCTATAGGAGAGAACGGATCATGAGAACGCACGTATCTATAAGAGGTTTCGAACCGACAGAAGAGCTCAGGGCGGAAGCCGAGGCTCTGGCCGCGGCTCTGGCGGACGAGGCGCACGCCGAACTGGCCAAGATCGCGCTGGAGCAGAGAGGTGACGCTCTCACCGCCGGACTTATCCTGGCGGTGCCCGGTCAGGCGTCAGTGGTGCGGCACGCCTCAGCCCGCGACTGGCCCGGCGCGTTACGTGAACTGGGCCTACTCGTACGGGCTGAACTCGAGGTGCGGTCGGCCCCGGCTCAGTAGTGCCTGGGTTCTTCCCATATGGCGCGGCGGACTCCGGCGATTATGGCGATCACCAGAGCTACGAAGCCCATCATGTGGACCGCGCCGGATAGCAGCTCCGCGTTCTCCAGAAGATCAAAGTGGTGCAGCAGATAATTCCAATCGTGCCGGCCGGCCTCGGCCGCTGTAAGCGTCAACTCCTGGTCAGCCGCATCGGACATGTAGCCCGCCACGCTGAACAGGTTCTGAGCCAGCCAGGCGGTGCCCAGCGCGGCGCCGAACCGAATGCCAGCCAGTAAGAGCACGAACGTGATGACAAGGGGTAGCCCGAGCTGGGCGATGGTGCCCCCAAATGCACCGGCCACCTCACTGAATTCATCAAAGATACCGTGTCCACCCTGATGTACGGCCTCGGTTATGCCGTTAAGGGCTCCCAGATACTGGGGGTTCACTGCGTACAGCGCCGCATACGCGACCATCGCCGCCAGTAAGATCAGACGTGGTATCTGCTGAATTCCAATTGTCGCCAAGTTCGCTCTCCTGGGCTCTAGCTAGCGGCGGCCGGCTCGGGCCGGCTCATTTCGTTCCTACGTGTCTGGATCCTGTCTCCTCCCAGCCGTTTGGCCTCGAACAGAGCCTCATCGGCGGCACGGACGAGATCGCCCGGGCTTCGCATGCCGCTCTCAAAGGCGGCGATCCCCGCGCTCGCGGTCAGGAACGATCCGTCGGGGAGCTTTACTCGGCCCACCGCGGCCCGGATACGTTCGGCGAAGATGGCGGCGCCGTCAACGCCCTCCCCGGGAAGAATCGCCACGAACTCCTCTCCGCCGTAGCGGGCCAGGATGTCCATACGGCGTGTACTCTCTCGCAGAACTGTGCCTATGTCTACCAGAGCCCGGTCGCCGGCGGTGTGACCCAGGCGGTCGTTCAAGCGCTTGAAATCGTCCAGGTCGAACAAGACCACGGAGAAGCCCTGGCCTTGCCGCGCGATGGCAAAATGGCGTTCCAGGAAGAAGTCGATCACCCGCCGGTTGGGCAGGCCGGTCAGCGCGTCCGCGTATGCCATGTCCAGTGCCCGGCTGCGGCGGCGGCGGAGCGATTCGGTTACCCAGCCAGCCCCGAAGCTTACCGCAAACAAGGCCGTGGTCAGACTCAGAGAGCGAGTCCAATCGATTCCCGTGGAGCCGCGAATGGGAAGGGCCTGAAAAACAAGAAGTCCGATGATCGCGGCGCCGAGACCCAGGGCTGCTCCCGTCCACCCACGGTAGTAGGCGAACAGAAAACTTGGCACGGCCGCCAGCAGCCAGGCCAGGGAAGAAAACTCGCCCAGCGAGGCCGGCCAGCGCCGGAGGGCCATGGCCGTCACGCTCAGCGCAAGCAAACTCACCGCCAGAGAGATCGGCGGGATTCGGGTACGGTCTTGTGGAAAGCCTTGCATGCCGCGACGAACATGTACACACCGACATACGAGCACAAGCGGTGCCCGAAGGGCCCAGCCCCCTTGCTTTCGCCACAAGCGTCAGTAGGATGCGCGCACCGGCAGAGGCCGCGAACGTGATTCGCGGGCAGCAGGCACTACCGGGCCCGCCGCGCTGTTACCAGTGGTAGCGGCGCCAGCGGGAGCCGACCTATTCCGCGGCACGTACCGACAAGAACGGGAGTATGCTGGAACAGATGAGAATGATACGACGCGTCCTGATCACCGCGGCGGCCTTAGTCGTGCTGGGTGGAGCGGCGGACATTGGATTTCGCCTCGGGACGGCGGGCGAAGGAGGCTTGTGGGCGAGCCTGGCTGGTTCGGCGAACGTAAGCAAAGATGGGTGGCTCGAGATCCCGTCTCCCAGCGTTGAGTTCGAAACCGTCCACGGCGAAGTAGCTACGCTCGAGCCATACCGCGGCCAGATCGTTCTTCTCAACTTCTGGGGCACCTGGTGTCCACCCTGCCTGCGCGAGATTCCACATCTGGTACAGGTCCAGAAGTTTCTCGAAGCGGCAGGGGGAACGATCATCGGGCCGGCGGTGGACTCCGGGTCTTCCGAGAACATTCTCGAGTTCGCAGAAGCGCACGGCATCAATTACCCGGTCTGGGTCGCTACCTACGACATCGCGGTGGGCGAATTCGGCGCCCTGGGCTACCCGTTTACGCTGCTGATCGACAGGGAAGGGATGATCAGGAAGCAGTATCTCGGCCCGCAGACGTCGGCCACACTGGTAGCCGACCTAAGGAAGCTGCTGGCAGAGGAAGCTCAGACCGTGGCGGGCGCTTCGTCCAGCTCCAGGAACTGACCGCGGTAGAGCTGGGCATACAACCCGTCCTCAGACAGCAGTTCGCCGTGCGTTCCCTCTTCCTTTACCCGGGCGCGATCCATCACAAGCACCCGGTCCGCTCTCCGAACCGTTCGCAGCCGATGTGCGATAATGAGGGTAGTCCGGTCGTGCATGGCGGCCTCGAGCGCTTGTTCGACCAGTCGTTCGCTCTCCGTGTCCAGACTGCTCGTCGCCTCGTCCAGGATCAGGATTTCCGGTGACTTGAGGAAGATGCGCGCTATGGCGATCCGTTGACGCTGGCCTCCGGAAAGCCGGATGCCGCGCTCGCCCACGACCGTGTCGTATCCCGACGCGAGGTCCAGGATAAAGTCGTGCGCGTGAGCCGCGCGGGCCGCCTCCTCGATCTCGACTGTCGTCGCCTCGGGCCGGCCGAAGGCGATGTTTTCCGCAACGCTCCCCGCGAACAGGAGAGGTTCCTGCGGGACAATACCGATGGCCGATCTTAGCTCGATCAGGGGGATACGCCGGAGGTCGGTGCCGCGCAGCGTAATATGGCCCTGAGTCGGATCCCAGAACCTGGGCAGAAGTGAGGCGAAAGTGGTCTTGCCGGAGCCGCTCGGCCCGACCAGGGCCACGACCTCGCCGGGCGCGATCGAAATGGATACCCCCTCCATGGCCCATGGCTCATCGTGACCGTACCGGAACCACACATCATGGAACTCCAGGCCGCCCGGCGAACTGGCTGGCGGAAGTGCGACCGAGTGCCGTGGCTCCTTGATCCCCGGCTGTGTGTCAAGCAATTCGAACACGTGATGAGCTGCCCCCAGGGCCTCCTGGTAGCTGCTCCAAACGGATGCCAGCGCTGTTATCGAAGCGGCCACCGACACGGCGTACAGCAGGAAGGAAACCAGCTCTCCCGCCGTGATCTGGCCCAGTATGACCAATCGGCCGCCCTGCCACAGCACGACCGCTATGCCGCCGAAGGCGACGAATGTTATAACGCCGAAGAACAGGCCACGGACCACGGCGCGAGAAATCGCCGTTCCCAAAGCCGCGTTTATCCACTTGGTATATCGGCGCTCTTCCCATCCTTCTCGAACGAAACTCTGTACGATCGGGATCTGAGTGAACGCCTCCTCGGCCACGGCGCTTGCTTCCGCGAGCTCGTTCTGCACCGCTGTGCTCTTGCTGCGCAGGAAACGTCCGAAAACGAAACCGCTCAGCACGACCACAGGGGCGACCATGAGGGTCGTGAGCATGAGATCCGTGTGCAGGAAGGCCAGCAGTGCCAGCGCACCCACCAGATACAGGATCTGGCGCAGAAGCTCTGATATCTGATGGCTCACGACGCTCTGCAGGGTGGAGCAGTCGGAGGCCAGCCGGCTGGTCAGCTCGCCGGAGCTACGCAGCGTATAGAAACCAGGTGAAAGGGTGAGGAGGTGCGCGAACAGATCCTTGCGGAGGCCGGCGATCAAGCGCTCACCCGTAGCTCCGAGCAGGAACACCTGGATGAAGTTGAGGACAGCCTGAATCGCGAACAGGACTACCAGGAGAAGAGCGATCCGATTCAGGAGGGACATGTCCGGCGTCTCGAAGGCGGCGTCGAGAAGGAAGCGCACTATGAGCGGGAAGGCGAGGCCGATGGCTGCGCTGAAGACGAGGCAGACAAGAGCGATGGACAGGGCCCGCCGGTGCGGGCGGAGTCGAGGCAGCAAGCGGCGAACCGCGAATAGCGAGAAACCGGACTCTTTTGCTGGCGCTGAGGTCGTCGTGGTCTCGGTCTCCAGTACTCCCTCCCGTGGGTCAGTGTTTTCGTAGCGCCCCCGCAGGGACGCCCGTAGGTTGCGCGCCTTCGCCGCCGGATCATAGCGACTCCGGGTAGCTGCGCAACAAACCGTATCAGCACGCCACACAATGCTCAACCAGAGGAGCCAGGGTGGACCAGACGATTGACAGCGAGGTCGGGCGCTGGGGGCGCCTGGCTGGCTACACGGCGGTAAGCACATTGGCCCTGATCGTGCTCGGCGGAATCGTGCGCATTACGGGTAGCGGGCTGGGCTGCGGCGATGACTGGCCGCTGTGCAACGGCCGCCTGATCCCGCCCATGGATCTTCCGACCATGATCGAGTACGGCCACCGTCTCGTGGCCGCGGCGTTGGCAGTGCTGGTGTTCGCGCTCGCCGCGAAGGCTGTCCT
>JBDLJJ010000147.1:0-5970 GCA_039714435.1 Gemmatimonadota bacterium
CGCCTTCGAGACTGAGTGGAACCATGACCCCGAACCTCACGTCGTCGGCTCTTCCTCCACAACGTGGACGCGACGCTGCGGAAGGTGGAACTCGAATAGCACCCGGCTGAGGAGAGCCCGGAGGATGATCGCTTGTTGAGATCCAGTTGACGTTTCAGCTGAAACGCTTTTGCAGCCTAATCCTCGAATGACGAGCCCTTACCCGGCCATCCGAGCCCATCCCGGCCATCCACCTCACAGCCGCGGCTCGTCCAGGCCCTCTAGAAGTACCGACTCAGCCGCAAGGTCAGGAAGTCGTCGCGTCTCAGACCGGAGAGCGGCGCCGACGCATCCGTGTTCAGAAGGATTCTCGCTTCGAACTCCGCCACCCAGCTATTGCGGATGCGCCGCTCTGCCTCCAGGAGCGCTATCATCTCGCCCGTCTCGTAGTCGATCACGGGCCCTCCGAGAATAGACGTATCGTAGGTGTCGTTGAGCGCCCAGCGCACCCCGAAGAACAGATCGTGATCGAAGGCGCTGAATGGCGCATTCTCATCCCGCCTATCAACCATCACCTCGCCAAGTACGCCAAGATCCGAGGTGCCGCCGCCTACCTGGAAGAACGTGTGCTCGACGCCCGCCACGGCCGCGGCGAATCGGTCACCGTGTCCGCCCCGGGTCATGGCCTCGAGCTTCCACAGGGTCGGACCGCGTGTCCACTGCACGTCGATTGATAGCTGGTCTATGATGTCGTACCGGGGCTGGAGCGTGGAACTCAAGCCAACTGTCACTGGCACGAGTAGCGGCTCGCGGCTCGTGCCGCGGAAGGCAGACACACCTACATCGAACTCACCTGCGAAGTAAGACCAGCGTACCGCAAAATCCGGATGCCAGCGCCCGGCATCCGATTCGTACACCGCCTCGTCCAGGACCGGGAGCTGTCCGCGCAGACGACCCCTACTCCCCGCGAAACTGCGCTCCCGAAAGTAGGGGAGGAAGAAGAAGTCGATTGCGCCCCAGTCTCGTTCCAGCGTGAAGTTCACCATCGGCTGGCCAAGCTTGTCCTCGGTGTCGATATCTTCCACGCCATCCGTCTGATTGATGATGTCGACAAGGTGGTTTGCCTCGGTCTTTCCCCAGAAGACCTTCCCGAATCCTGCCAGCATCGTCCAGCCGTCCGAGAAATAGACAGCGTTCGCCTGGCGTAGGTCGAAATGCGTGCGGCTCCCGTCGTGTGCGTCTACCCGGAGGAACGGTTCGATGGTGATCTGGAGGTTTCCGGCGCCATTCTCCCACAGGAGTTCCGGCTCCAGTCCGAAGGATGGTGACACGGTCGAGTGTCGCTGACCGGTGAACGCCGGGTCACCGGGAAATATCCGCGACTCCGCGAACACCCGGCCGCGCAGCTCCTGCCCGGAAAGCGAACCAGGCAGGAGCGTGAGAAACGCGGTGGGCAAAACAAATACAATCGCCCGAGCACTCGCCAGGGGTGCACGCACACTCAGGAAGCAGCCGGCTCGGTGGCTCATCCGGCCGGCCTAACGCGCCCTGCGCAGCCGCGATGGCGTGAGCTCTCCCTCGCTCAGCCCGCTAGCGAACTGCCACTCGGCGAAAACAAGATCCGTGGACTTTCCGTTCTGATGATTCTCCATCGCCATGAGGTCGGGACGCCAGTACTCGCCCAGGTAAGATCGGTAATCGCTGTAAGTGAGCGTCTTGAGGAGCGAGTCCTTGCGGTCATAGAAATCGATGCGCTGGATGCGGTACTCGTCCTTGTCCCACCAGACGACCTGCTTCGTATATCCCGAATTCTCGTAAAGCGGGTAGCGCTCGACCACAAAGCACTCCAATTCCCCGCAGGTTTCCTCACGCAGGAAGTTGTAGTCATACTTCTCTACCTCCTGGGAGACGAGATCCTCATATGCGAACTCACTTCCTACGAACGGGCCGGATTTGTTAGATGACGAGATCCGCTTCACGCGCTTGAGCGCAGGCAGGAACAGCCACTGGTCATCCGGATCCAGGATTTTTGTGTGCGAGAGCAGGGCCGTGCCCGTCACATCGCGCGGCGCGTCGAACACGATGAGGCTCTTGTCTCCCTCGCCCTCCACGTTGTTCTCTAACGCCTGACGGCGGAGCTCGCGCACACTCTCGTCCCCGTTCCGGTTCCGCAGCACCATTCGCATCGTGCTCGCGTTATCGCCCCAGCCCAGGTCGTGGCGGTCCGCCTCCTCGGCGATCTCGCGGCCCGTCTCTTCATTCGCTGTCTGTGCCAGCGCAGGGCTCGCGAAAATCACCGCGGCCATCGCAGCCGAGTAAAAGGCGCCTCGCAGCGCGCGTTGGATCATGGTAGTCATGATTGTATCTCCTCTATCTGATATGAATCGGTTCAAAGCGCGGCTGCTCGGGCCGCGGCGTGCGCGACCCGCGTCAAATTGCCGCTCGAGTCAGGGCTCTCCGCACGGCGACGATCGAACGCCAGCAGCAGTGCCGGCAGGAGCAGGAAATCCACGAACAGCGCGGTGGCCACCGTGAGCGAAGTCAGAAGCCCCATGTAAGACGTCACGCGGAACGTGGACAGACCCAGCATCGCGAACCCGACGGCCACGATGAAAGTGTTGCCCAGGATTGCGGTCCCCACTGTTCGGAACGCATACCGAACGGCGTCGGGAGCGGACATCCATTTTTCCCTTCGAGCCAGCGTATACTTGGACAGGAAGTGGACCGTGTCATCGACGATGATCCCGATCGACAGGCCCGTGACGACGGACACCGCGAACCCGACGTCGCGCACCAGCCACGCCCAGACACCGAACGCCAGGGCAGCCGGGAGCACGTTGGGGATCAGGCTGATGATCCCCATGCGCGCGCTCCGCAGCGCGACCACGAGAATACCGGCGATGAGCAGGAACCCGAGCGTTGTACCGAGCACCATCGAGGAAATATTTCGGCGCGTGATCTTGCTGAACATCTCCGGCACGCCGGTCGCCGTTGCCTCCCTCATGCTCGGCGCGCCGTTGGCGGCCAGCCAATCCTCGGCCAGCCGCGTCTCCGCCTCGATGACTGCCATGTCGACATCGCCGTATGTGACATCCAGCCTGAGCGAGCTCTTGTCGATGTCGATCTGATCGTTGACGTCCAGCCCGTAAGGGAGCGACAGTTCGTACAGAAGCAGGTACTGCGCGGCCAGCTCCCGGTCATCGGGTAGCCGGTACTCGGCCGGTTCGTCGGCGTGGAGGTTCATGTTGAGCCGCTTCATGGTCCGCGTGAAGCTGTTGACGTGGACCACCGCGGGCCGAGACTCGAGGTAATCGGCGAACTTGTCGACGGCTGCCAGGTACGCCGGGTCAGACACCTCCTGCGAGCCGCCGGCGTCTAGCGAATAGGTCGTCACGTAGACGCCGCTCAGGTTTTCGACAGTAAAGTCCGAGGCGACCCTGATGGGGAGCGCCTCGTCGAAATAGTCGATGTACTGATCGTTGATCTGCAGTCGCCCAATGGAAACCGAGAGAAGCACGGCCGCCGTGCCCACCGTGGCCAGAATCGGCTTGTAGCGCCGCACGATGAGGCTCGAGAAACGCTCCATCCAGACGTCGAGCCGGCTTTGCCGCGCAGCCACGCGCTTCTTGGCCGGAAGGATAGCGACCACAGCGGGGAGCACGGTCACCGAGTAGACCCACGCCACCATCACGCCGAGAGCGGAGAGGTTTCCGAGTAGCCGGAAGGGCGGGGAATCGCTGAAGTTGAGGCTCAGGAACCCGATCGCCGTGGTAATCGAGGTCAGGAACACCGGTTTGGCGTTGACGCGGATCGCTTCGACCAGGGCTTCCCGCTTCTCGACGTTTTCCCGTAGGGACTGGATCCACGTCACCAGGATGTGGATGGAGTCCGCCACGGCGAGAGTGAGAATGATCGTGGGCGCCGAGGATGACACAGGATCGAGCAGGATTCGCATGTGTCCAGCGATCCCCAGCGCGGTCACGGTCGAGAAGCCGAGCACTGTGAGTGTCGCCGCGACGCCGGACACCGAGCGCAGGAAGAGGATGATCGAAAGCACGAACGCCAGGAACATGAGCGGCATCACGAACGGCATGTCGCGCATCGGCGACTCGGCGAAGGCCCAGTTCATCATCGCGATTCCCGAAGCGTGGATCTCGAGATCTGGGTAGTCTGCCCGGTACTCCTCCAGCAAGCTGCGCACGTGCTCGACCGTGGCCGGCAGCTCGGCTTTGGACTCTCCTGGAAGCGATATTCGGACATTGACACCCGTCGTACGGGCGTCGCTCGAGACCAGCCGGCCTGCCAGAAGCGGCTCGGTCGTCGCAACCTGACGTGCCCGCTCGACCACAGCCGGGGTGATCTCACCACCTGCGACCAGGTCTTCGACAATGAGTTCATCGCCGTCGGCCCAGGTGTGCTGGAAGTTCGTGATCCCGTCCACGCGGGTGGAGTAGGGGATCTGCCAGGCGTCCCTGGTCAGCGATCGGACCATAGCCAGGGTCCGCGGCGTGAAAACCTCACCTTCAGCGGGCCGGATTACGAAGAGGACGTTGTCGTTCTTAGTATAGATGTTCTCGACCGCCTCGTACGCCGCCAGGTCGGGATTATCCGCGGAAAAGAAAGTTCGGTAGTCGGTCGCCAGTCCGAGCTTCGACACACCGCTTCCGGCGGCCAGCGTAGCAATGAAAGCCAGTGCCAGCACTAACCATCGATGCCGGATCACCCAGCGTGCATAGCGCTGTGTTCTGTTTTCGTCCTTCCCCTGCGCGTGTGCGGAAGGGTGTTCTGAGTCCGTCATGGAGCTTCTCCCTCTGTTGTGGTGCAGTCACTGTAATCGTACCTACCGACTAGTCGGTATGTATAAATGCGCGGAAAGCTCTGTTCTTGCGACATTGTTTCCTTTGCCTGGATATGATTGCGCGGTAGCGGGTTAAGCCGCTGGCACCTCGGCGGGTCGGAGGGTCTCGAGAAACTCGATCAGTACTTGGCCCACGGAGGCAGTCAGTACACGATCCCGGCTGCTCTTCATCGTCGTTGCGATGCCCTCTAGGCTGGATACCAGAAACGCTGCCATGGCTTCCGAATCGACATCGTCCCGCACTGTGCCGGCCCCTTTGCCGCGCTCGAACGCCTGCGCAATTCCGCCTCGCCACTGGTCGAATACGCTGGCCATGTGGAGGCGGAATGCTTCGTCGTCGGAGTTGGCGAGCTCTTGTGAGAGATTGTTCAGCGGGCATCCACAGGCCATTTCCTGGTCGGTGAAGCTTTCCGCCGCGCACTCCAGTGTCGACCGAAAGGCTACGACAGGGTCATCACTGTTCCTCAAGGGATCAAGCCATCGTTTGATCACGAACGGCCTGATTACTTCCTCGATGACGGCGTGCCCCAGATCCGCTTTGCTACCAAAATGATGGTACAGGGCGCCTTTGGTCATGCCCGCGTTGGCCAGGATCTGGTCCAGGCTCGCTCCTGCGAAACCTTTCTCATAGATCTCCTCAAAGGCCCAGTGAAGCAGACGTTCCCGCGTGGCCTCGGGATCTCGCGTCCGCTTCTCGCCGTGCTCAGAGAGCGTCGGGTGTTTTAACATACCGACTAGTATGTATGGTATCGGTCGGTGTGTCAACCCTCTGTCAGGCTGGCGTGGCGGTACCCCGACGGCTCACGGGACTAGCGAACAGCAGGCGGTAGACCGTCCCGCAATGCGAGAGTGGCCATACCACAGAGCATATCGCCCCTGACGATCAACGTCCGCCCTCGCCATCCCCTTCCAGTTCCACGTGCCAGGCTCGGAACGCTACCTCGTAGTAGCGGGGCGAAAACATGACCCATTCTCCCAAGGACTCTGGAGGCCGGTACTCCGCAGCTGTAGCAGCGGCTGTCCTGCCTGCCGCATGGCCGCCCCGCGCCTCATCTTCGATATCGTCAATCAGCGCCACGTAACGCTGTATGGCTGCGCGGTCCGCCACGTCGCCATGGCCGGGAACCCAGGTT
>JBDLJJ010000148.1:0-5965 GCA_039714435.1 Gemmatimonadota bacterium
ATTGTCGCTCACGGCAGACACTGGAGCGAGCGTTCTATTGCGAAGCAATTGCAGCTCGCGACAGTGGATTGTCCGGGAGCGACAATCCATGGGGCGGGAGGGACTCGAACCCCCGACTTCTGCGATGTGAACGCAGCGCTCTAGCCAGCTGAGCTACCGCCCCGTACTAACTGATCCGACAGAAAAGCGGGTGACCAGATTCGAACTGGCGACCTCAACCTTGGCAAGGTTGCGCTCTACCAACTGAGCTACACCCGCGTTCCGTACTTCCTAGCCAGGGCACCTTCGTCGCTTGGCAAGGTGCTTTGACTCGCTTCGCTCGCAAAAGTGTCACGCGAGCAACATCCGATGGCCCACACGCTTCGCGGCGCGTGACGGGCGCTCTACCAACTGAGCTACACCCGCACTACATAATTCCGAGCCAGGGCACCGCGAAAAAAAGGAGCCGAGCCCGCGCCGGGCCGACTCCGTTCACCGCCGAATTGTACTCTAAATCAGCCGCGGCTGTCAACAAAAAATGTGGTGCAAGCCGAAAGTCAGGCCCGCCACGGAGTGAGGATTCGGCTCAGAATCTCGCCGTTGTCGCGGAGATGGTCGGCGATAGTCTTTTCCGTGTTGGCGCGGGTGCTGATATAGCACTGGTCGCAGGTGTTCTGCTTGGTGAACTGGTTGAGCATGTCCTTCTGCGTATCGAAATATGCCATCACCATGGCGCAGGGTGTCATTCGGCCGTCCGGGTTTACGACCAGGAAGCCCTTCCCGGCCTGACATCCGCTGATGCCGCCTTCAGTCAGGAACTGGTAATACTTCCATATCACGCTAGGCTTCGTGTACAGTGGATAGCCGCCCTTCTGCAGATCTATTGCTTCCTCGAGAGTCTGCTTCAGATCCGCGAATAGCTCGGCTTTGGGCAGTCCCTCCCGGTCCTGTACCCGAAGGTGGGAATAAACCGAAAGGTTGACCGGCACTCCCCAGTCTTTGGCCAGCCGGATGATGTCCGGTACGGATTTGTAATTCCAGGCCGTGATGCAGACGTTGAGAAGGATGTCGTCGTACTTGTTGACCTTGGCCAGGTCCGGAATGACCTCAGACATGTGGTCGAACAGGCCGGGGATGCGGCGGAATTCGCTGTGCCGATCGTCCGGAAAGTCCATTGAGACTGATAGCTGGTGCATCCCCGCATCTTTCAGCCGGAAAAAGCGCTCTGGCGTCAGGTTCGAGGAGTTGGAAACGACGACCATCCAGGGAAGGTTCTTCTTGCCGCCTACCTTCTCGACGATCTCGTACACATCTCCGCGCGCCAGCGGTTCTCCACCGGAGATATTACACACCACCGGATTAAGCTCCCGGCAGATTTCGGCGTACTGGTCAGCGTTGAGGCGCGTCTCCTTGATCGGGCCGCCCCAGTTACAGTGCCAGCAATTGGCCGTGCAGGAGTGCGTGATCTCGAAGGAGACCGAAATCGGCTTCTTCTGAATCTTGTTGCGAATCGCTCGAGCCGCCATCTGGGCCGCAAGCTTTCCGGATATATTCACTTGGCCTCTCTACGTTGCCGAAGATTCAATCGCACACTTCGCCACACTTTCGGTACTACTTTTATTAGATAGATGTTGATTATCAACAGGAAGAACAAGACTATAGCCCAATTGGGCACGTCCAGCATCTGCCCGAGCCAGGCGAGCAGAAAATAGCGCGGGAATCTTCCGGTAAGGAGAGCGCCCAGATATCTCCATAGCGGATAGTTGAGAGAGAAGCTCAGGAACTTGAACGGGAAAAACGGAATCGGGGTGAAACCGGCTACCACGATAACCATGAACGGGTACTTGAGAAACAGGCGCGCCGCCCTCTGGTACCAGGCCTTCTCTTTGTAGCCGGATAGTGCCTTGAGGTTCATGACCGGAACGAACACCGAGTGGTCCAGAAATCCGGCAATGAGCGTTCCCACTGAAGCGGACACCGCCGTCAGTAGGAGATCCCCGTTCTTTCCGAAGAAGATTACTACCGGTTCGTGAGGAAATACGGAAACAGCGCTGTTGGCCGGTATCGCGTAAAACACGAGGTACAGATAGCTCTCGGACGAGAAGTCGCGGAGCATGAGAACCAGAGTGATCGCGGCGATGACCACGAGCAAGGCGCCGAACACCCAAACCTTGGCGTCCAGTCCTGAAATCCCCTCGGAAGGGGTCGGCAGTTCGTCGGGTGTCGGCATATCCGGATCGGTGAGAGCCAGAGAGCGCCTTTCGCTGTACATGATCGGCCGCACTGGCCTCTAGATCGCCGCAGAATACGGGCGGGCATGAGGCGGCGCCAGAATGAGGCGTACGCGGGTCCGGCCGCGTAGGTTCGGAGCACACCATCGAGAACAAGGAGAACAGTGGGAACACCAATCGAGTGCCCCAAATGCGGAGCTGAGCAGGGTCCGACGGACCAGACGTGCCAGAAATGCGGCGCCCGGCAGTCCTATAACGCGGACGAAACGGACGTCGCGTGTGTTGTCTGCGGGAAGGTAATTACGGCCTGGACGGCTGTCTGTCCGGCCTGCGGAGAGACAGGCTACCCGGCCTTGCGCCCAAGAAAGGGCAAGGGATTCAAGGGGTCGCCTGAATTCGAGAAGGAGCGAGACGCCTGAGCCAGCCAGACTCTCGGCTCGACCGCATCGTGGTCGTGCTGTTCGAGCCGCAGGATCTTGTCAACATCGCGCTCGTGATTCGGGCTATGAAGAACATGGGCCTCTCACGCCTGCGCGTGGTGGCGCCGGCGGAGTACGATGCCTACCGCATTGAGGGGATAGCCCACGATACCGGGGACGTGATCGAGCGGGTCGAAATCTGCCAGACTATCGAGGAGGCTCTGACGGGAGTCGTTCGTGTCGTCGCGGCGACGGCCAGGCGCCGGACGCAGCAGCAGGAATGGGCCACGCCCGAGCAAGCGGCGAAGAGCTGGCTAGAGATTGCGGCAAGCGAAGATGTGGCGGTCGTGTTCGGGCGCGAGGACCGCGGCCTTCCCAATCACGTTCTGGACTTGAGCCACGAGGCCGTCTGCATCCCCACAAACGTGGAACACACGTCCATGAACCTGGGCCACGCGGCCGTGATCCTGTTCTATGAGATCCGAAAAGCGGCCATGCGCATGGACGATCTTCCGGAGCGTGATTTGTCCGGGAAACTTCGTGACAAATCTCCGCCGGCCACCGCCGATGAGATGGAGAGCTTCTTTGGCCTGTGGGAGAAGGCCATGGATACGATCGGAATGTTCCGCAACGTACCGCCCATCTCCCGCATGAGGATGTACCGGAAGCTGTTCAACCGGGCATATCCGGACAGGCGGGAACACTTATTGCTCGAAGCGACGGCGTACAGAGTGATTCATTACGCCGCCAGGCTGAAGGAGAGGCTCCAGCGGGAGGGCGTGCTCGAGGAGCAGCCGGATTCCACCCCAACGCAAGAGACCGAATGCGAGCCTCACGACGACTAGCCATTGCGCGCTTACCAGTGAGCCTATCTACGGTGGCCTGCGCAGTAGCCTTCGCACTGGGCGGGCTTCTTCCGCGTGGGGCCCTGGGGCAATCGGTAAGCATCAACCCTTATGCCGCTTATGTGAGCTTTCCCGGAGGCGCTTCACAGTCCACGGGAGGATCGATTGGGTATGGGGCCACCGCGTATGTTTTTCTTTCGGGCCACATCGCGTTGGGAGGTGGGTACAGAAGATCCGTGCACGATAATCTGAGCCGAAGCGCTCTGTTCTTCAGCGAGGATATACCGGGAACCGCCGTGGCCGAGACGTTCTACGCGGAGGTCCGTAGTAGCTTCACTGATCGCTCCAAACCCGAATCCTGGCGAATCCCGTATGTCGCGGCCCGACTCGGTTTGGCCCGGCAATTCAATTCCGTTGATGACCGGAGTGTGTGCGAGTCACCCATTAGGTGTGAAGGTCCGATCCTCAGGCCGCGCAACAACGGGATTGAAATAGGCGTTATGGCCGGGCAGGCCCTACGGTTGTCATCGAATATCTGGCTGGACGGTTCGATCGGAGGCGCACTCAGGTCTGTGACCGGCCCCCTGGATCCTGACATTCGGATAATTACAACAGAGGGAGCTGATTTTCGCAGTGTAGCTCTCACACTGCAGATCGGCTTGAGGGCTGAGTATTGAGGTTTACGATTGTAGTTGTTCTGGTCGCCGTTGTATACGTTCACGCCCCGCGCGTAGCAGAGGCCCAGAGCCCGACTTTCACGGTTTCGGGCACTCACATCACCTTCCTGGACAACGACCTTCGAACCCTTGATAGCGGCTTCGGTTTCGGATTCGCCGCTGCATATCCGGTCACGGATCATATTCGAGTCGAAGGTGGGTACGAGCGAAGCGTATTCGGAATTCGTGACGCGCATATCGTTCTTAGTGACGATTTCTTTGGTCGACGGTTCAGCACCGACACTACCGGCACGGCCCGGATACAGGTCGTCTATGTCGAACCTCAGGTCCTATTTCACGCTCTGCATGAAAGCCGATCACTGCGACCATATGCGGCCGTGCGGATCGGTTACGTACACCACCGGAATCGGCTTGAAGATGGATCCGAGTGCCAACCCGATGCCTGTTTTGGACCTTTGTCTGAACCGTCCAGAACCGGTTTTTCGCTTACCGGTAGCATTGGAGAGGTAGTAGAGTTGAGCAGCCGATTCGCGTTGGTTGGAGCCCTCTCCATCGGCCACCACCAGGTGTCCGATGGCGATTCGCTCGCGGGTGCGCTAACAGACATAACGCTTGCGTTTCGGTTGGGCGGCACGGTTACGCCGTAGCCATTTCCTCCAGGACTAGATCTTCGCGGCCACCATGTTAAGTAGGGCGCTGTTAGACGCGGTTCGGTTCATGATCCCGCGAACCTCGGTCATGGCATCCACGGGAGAGGCGCTGGCCAGCTCCCGCCGCATGGCGTGGGAACAGGAGAGGGCGGCTTCCGAAAGCAGCAGTTCTTCTCGCCGCGTGGAACTCCCGTTGATGTCGATAGCGGGATAGATACGCTTCTCGGCGATTTCCCGGCTCAGCACCAGCTCGCTGTTACCGGTCCCCTTGAACTCCTCGAAGATCACTTGATCCATCCGGGATCCCGTATCCACCAGGGCCGTGGCGATGATTGTCAGAGAACCGCCTCCCTGATCGGGGCTGATGTTTCGGGCACTGCCCAGGAATCGTTTCGGCTTCTCGAGGGAATTCGCGTCGAGGCCACCGGTGAGCGTCCGGCCGCTTCCCTGCTCCACCGTGTTGTAGGCTCGGGCCAGCCTGGTGATCGAGTCCAGAATCAGAAT
The DNA here is from genome assembly GCA_039714435.1 of Gemmatimonadota bacterium. Classification (GTDB taxonomy): domain Bacteria; phylum Gemmatimonadota; class Gemmatimonadetes; order Palauibacterales; family Palauibacteraceae; genus JAZDDE01. The sequence continues at coordinate 5,306 of JBDLJJ010000148.1, forward strand.
GACATCCTGCCCCATTTCGGCACGGCGGCGGGCACGCTCGAGCGTGATCTCAGCGGCGGCTACATGACGGTCGGCCGGATAGTCGAAGCTGGAAGCGATTACCTCGCCGTACCCGCACGACTCCATCTCGGTTACTTCCTCCGGCCGCTCGTCCACCAGAAGGATGAATACGGTGGCGTCCGGGTAATTCTTGACGATACCCTCGGCGATGGCCTGGAGGACCATCGTTTTTCCGGCCTTCGACGGCGCGACGATCATGGCCCGCTGCCCCTTTCCGAGGGGGCAGAAGAGATCGATTACGCGGTTCGTGCAGTCCTTCTGCCCATAGCGCTCCAGCCCGCACTCCAGAATGAGCTGTTCGTTGGGGTGCAGAGCGGAAAGGCGGTTGAACTGGGGACGCTGCTGGAGTTGTTCGACCGGAACTCCGTTGACGGAAAAGATCCGTTTCAGGGGGGCGCTCTTGCCGTTTCCGGGCGGGTTGCCGGCCTCACCGGCGATCTCGTCTCCAGTCCGCAGATGGTACTTCTGAATCATGCGCTGGCCGACATAGATGTCGTCGTCGCCGGGGACATAGCTGGATGACTTTCGCCGGATAAAACCGGACCGGCTTCCCAGGATCTCCAGGACTCCAAGTTGTGCTTCGCTACTCACAATTTCTTC
>JBDLJJ010000149.1:0-5886 GCA_039714435.1 Gemmatimonadota bacterium
ACCTGGCAAAGCGCCCCTCCGAACGTCTATAGAGTCAGCGCATGAAGACGACCCCAGAGATTAGCTTCCGCAACGTCGAGTCCACCACGGAGTTGAAAGCGGCGGTCGAAAGGCATATCGAAGACCTGCAGCGCTTCTACCACGGGATCATCGGCTGCCACGTGATGGTGGAGACTCCGCACGGAAGACGACGAAGCAGTAAGCAGGTGCACGTTCGAATCGAGGTGACGGTCCCGGGCCGCGATCTGGTCGTGAGCCGCGACCCGGGGAACGAGCCGTGGCACGCCGATCCCTTTCTCGCGGTGGGCGATGCCTTCGGCGTGATGAGACGGCGTTTGGAAGATTATGTACGTGAAAGCCGCGGCCTGGTGAAGAGGCACGAGCACGCCCCGCACGGTCGCATATCGAAGCTATCGTCAGATGGGTACGGGTTCATTAGGGCCTCCGACGGGGGAATTATCTACTTCCACCGGAACAGCGTGGCAGACGCTGGTTTCGAGGATCTGTCTATCGGTGATGAAGTCAGGTTCTCCAGCGGAAGGGGCCTGGAAGGACCACAAGCCACATCAGTCCACCCGATTGGGAAGCATCACCCCGGAGGTGCCGATGTCTGATTTCAATATGTTGTTCACATTCACGGTGTTCCCGATCGGAGGGGGAAGCGAGGTCACCGGTCCCGTCTCGCAAGCGATCGAGAGTATCGCCGAGAGCGGGCTCGACTATCAGGTGACGGGTGGCTGCACGCTCGTGGAGGGGGCGTGGGAGGAGGTGGTCCCGGTCCTCGGTCAGTGTCTGCGCGATCTTGCGGAGGACCATGATCGCGTTTGGGCCTCGATCACGATGGATTACCACGGTGGCCGCGCCGGGCGGCTCAAGAGTTCTGTGGGCGAGGTGGAGGAAGCGCTGCACCACTCGGTTCGATATTCGCCATGACGCCCCGATCGGAACCACCTCGCATCGGGAGCGGGGCGGACTGTCTCACGACTGGAGGGCGAATCCGGACAGATCGTCCCATGGCAAGATGACCAACCACAAGGAGGTACACATGAAAGCGCGCGACATCATGTTCTCGTCACCGGAGGTTCTCACCCCGGATGATACCCTCAGCGCCGCCGCCAAAATGATGAACGACTTGGACGTCGGGGCGCTGCCTATCGTCGGGGACAAATCTGGAATGCGGCTCGTCGGCATCGTGACGGACCGCGACATCGTCATGCGGCACGTCGCCGAGGGGCACACGGAGGACTGTCCGGTCCGGCATGCAATGACGCCCCGCACCAGCGAGTTAGAATTCGTGACCGTACGCCCCGAGGACACGACAGATTACGTCATGGATCTGATGACGAATCATCAGATCAGGCGCGTGCCTGTCGTGAGCCCGGAGGACCAACTCGTCGGAATTATCGCTCTGGCAGACGTCGCACGTGAGATCGGACCACGGTCGCCGGCGGATGTCGTACGGGTCCTCCAAGCTATCTCGGAGCCATCGAAAGATCGGACCCCTGCCCCGGCCGGGTGAGGGGCGGTCGGCGACAGGCCCCACAGCAGCTGGCGGGACTGACTCGACACCAAATCCTAGCGGAGTAGGCAAGGTTCTAGTGAGATAGACTATGCCGTTGCGAGACTTACGATGATCCTCAGGGACAAGACGGCGTTGATCACTGGCGCGTCGGGCGGCATAGGTCGCGCTACGGCGTCCGCCCTCGCGGCCGCGGGCTCGAGGCTGGTGCTCACCGCGCTCGAGCCGAAAGACTTGGATCGCATCACGCGGGAGTTGACCGATTGTGGTGCGAAGGTCACTTCGTTCGCCGCCAACCTGCTCGACGAAGAGGACCGCAAGGCGCTACTGGATTGGACCCGTAACCAGGCTCCACTCGACATTCTGGTGAACAATGCGGGAATCGGTCACTTCGCGCCCTTCTCGGCGTCCAAGTGGGAGGACATCGAGCGTGTTTTTACCCTTGTAGCTTCAGTGCCTACGAGGCTGATCCACGCGCTACTACCCGTGCTGCTAACTCGGCCGGAGGCGGCAATCGTGAACGTGAGTTCCGGGACCTACCGCATTCCTTATTCGGGACTCGCTGTGTACGCGGCAAGCAAGGCGTATCTGTCGAGCTTGAGCCAGACGCTAGCCACGGAGCTGGACGACACGGCCGTACGGGTGCTGTGCCTGCACCCGGGCTTTACCGCAACAGGCTTCTTTACGACCGCTGGTATGGACACGCGGCGTATACCCGGCTGGGCGATCTCATCTCCCGAGCGTGTGGCGAAGCGGATCGTCCGCATGCTGGAGAAGAATGACCCGTGGGCGTACTCGGATTTCGCGACCCCGATCGAGTTGGTGCTAGCGACAGCGATTCCGCATCGCCTCCGGCCGCGCGTGTTCCGGGAGCTGTTCTGGGACTTCCCAGCAACTCTTTGACACCGGGGGTTTGAAATGAAGCGCCTGTCGAAGATTCTGCTCGCCCTCGCGGTGGTCGTCCTGTTAGGTGGATTTTCATTCTGGTATGTGATGGGTTGTGAGGGCAGGTGGGACGGCCGTCCCCTGGAGGACTCCGTCTCGGCCGAAGCGGCAGCTCTCGAGCAGGCGCTGCTCGATGACGTGTCGTTTCTGTCACGGACCCTGGGACCCCGGAACGCTCTCCATAAAGCAGCTCTGGATGAGGCTGCCCAGTGGATCGAGGCACGCTGGAAGACCCAGGGATACCGGGTCGATCGGCACAGTTTCGACTGGGAAGGCCAGGAGTTCGTCAACCTCGGGATCGAGATTCCAGGTGATCGACATCCGTCGGAAATCGTTCTCTTGAGCGCCCAGTACGACACACATCCAGACTCTCCCGGAGCAAATAACAATGCCAGCGGAATGGCCGTGTTGCTGGCCTTGAGTGAGTTGCTTCAGGGTCAGCGGCTCGATCGTACGCTTCGGCTAGTCGCGTTTACTAACCAGTCGCCGCCGTTCTCAGAGACGCCTGCCATGGGAAGCCTCCGGTACGCGGAAAACGCTCGCGAGGCCGGAGAAGACATCCGTGTGATGCTATCGATGGACGCGATCGGGTACTATAAGCAGGAGCCGGGGACCCAAAACCTGCCGTGGCCGTTCGCACTCTTCTACCCCGACCGGGGCAACTTCCTGGCCTTCATCGGCGATCTGCGAACGCGGGCACGCGTGGTTGAGGCCACCCGAGGATTCAAGAAGGCGAGCTATTTCCCGATCGAGGCCGCCGCGGTTCCGCGTTGGGTGAAGGGCGCGCGCTGGTCGGATCACGGCTCGTTCTGGGACTATGGGTACCCGGCAATCCAGGTTACCGATACGGGGCCATTCCGGTCTCCATACCACCGGTCAAGTAAAGACACGCTCGAAAAGTTGGACTTCCGTGCGCTGGCGCGAATTACACTCGGCATGTACGGCGCCATGCTCGAGCTGACCACGGACGAGGGTCTCGATCCCGGTGCCGGTTTAGAGCGATGACGCGGGATTCGACCAGCCTTTTGCTGCTGCACGGCGTCATCGTCCTGTTCCTCGGGGCGCTGACGGGAATCCCCTACTGGATTGTGGTCATTCGAGAATGGGAACCCGATGCTGTCCGTGCCTGGAGGGTTGCGCACGCACTGTTGGTGGCGGACGGGGTGGTCATGGTCATGGTTGCGCTGGCCCTGCCAGTGGTAGGCCTGACTGATGCGTGGGGACGTTTCGTGGCGTGGAACCTCATCGTGTCGGGCTACGGATTCGCGTGGGCGTTCCTGCTGGGTGCTGTGACGGGACACCGGGCGCTCACGCCGACTTCACGGATATGGGATCTGTTCCTCTTTCCGGGCCATTTCGTAGGTGCGGTGGGATCGCTGCTCGGGTTAGGGGCGCTTCTTCTGGGCCTCCTCTAGTTATTCCCCGGCCGACCTCAACTCATCTACCCGCTCAAAGGTCGTCTCCAGATGGGTAGTGATGACGCCGTCGTCTCCGATTTCGCGGACGCGGAATTCGTACAGATCTTCCGAGACCCTGGTCCAGACATCCTGCAGTAAAAGGCTCCCCCCTTCGACGCTGTATTCGTATTCGAAGACAAGACCAGCATCGGTTAGTTGCACCGTGCCCGTGGTAATCCCCCCAAACCGATCATACTCCCAGAAAAGTTGTGCCGAGTGACCAGGCTGCAACTCACCGACACCGGCACTCGACTACTTGCTTACTCAGTGGAATCGTCGGCGGCCGGGACGATCTGGTCCAGGTCAGTAAGCCAATGCCGCTCGAGAATGCTCGACGCATGCTGGATGGCCCCTCCCTCCAGGGCTTCGAGAATCTCGGAGTGGAGATCGGCTGAGGTTTCCAGGCGAACTCTTCCCGGGGCGTAGAACGCGTGCTCGTATCGACGCACCCGATCCCATAGCGATTGGACGAGCTGCCCCAGGCGGCCATTCTCGCACGGCAGGATGAGTCGCTCGTGCCAGGCGAAGTTGAGTTCCACAGCCTTGGCCGGGTCGCCGGCGATACTTCGTAGTTCCCCGTTTATCTCCCGCAGTTTGGCTAGTCGTTTGGGCATGAGCGTGCCGTTGACCCTGAGCGCAAACGGTTCCAGGGTCGCGAGGATTGGATAGAGTTCGAGCGCTTCTTCGCGATCCAGCGAGGCGACAAAGAAGCCTCTATCCGGTTCCGCGATCACGAGCCCATCTCTTTCCAGCCCCGTAAGAGCCTGGCGAACGGGGGTTCGCGACACTCCCAGCTCCTGAGCCAGGGTCGTTTCATTGAGCCGAGAACCCGGAGCGAGTTTGCCGACGATGATCTGCTTCGCTACAAGGGCACGGGTCTGGACGGCAAGGGGCTGCCGTTTGATCTGGGTTGACAAAGTGCTCTCCTCTCCATAATCGTATACAGTATCCAGTATACGGCAGCGCATGACGCATACGCAAGCGGGTAAAAGGGAGGTTGCAGCATGGTGAGGAAGGGTAGATTCATTCAGAAAACGAGCGCTTTCACGCTTCTAGCGGTGCCAGCGTTGATTGGCGCAGTTCTGGCGGCCCAGAGGGGCCCCACTCCAGAGGCCGTGCCGACGACACGCGTGCTGGTTCGGGTTACGGCCAACGACGGAAAGATCCTCGGCTCCAACGTACAGGGAGCCAGGATCACCGTTCGGGATGCATCGACAGACGAGATACTCGCCGAGGGTTTGCAGGAAGGCTCTACGGGCGATACCCGATTGATCATGGGAGCCAGAGAGCGGGGAGCGCGCGTATTTGATACGGAGGGCGCGGCGGGATTCTTGGCCGAGCTGAAGCTGGACCGGCCCACTCGCGTCCTTGTCACTGGCGAGGGCCCGCTGGCCATGCCTCACGCGATGCAGACGACCAGCAGGAGCCTCCTGGTTGTGCCAGGAAAGGACATTCTAGGAGACGGCGTCATTCTTGAGTTGCTGGGCTTCACTGTCGACATGGAGTCACCAGCCGCCGGAGTACGTGTGCTAGCTGGCGAGCAGTTCGAGGTGCGGGGGACTGTGACGATGCTGTGCGGCTGTCCTACCGAGCCAGGAGGGCTGTGGGACGCGAGTGACTACGAGATCGTCGCCAGAGCCGTCAGGGGTGGAAGTGTCGTAGCCGAATGGCCCATGGAGTTCAGCGGCGCCGAAAGCACCTATGAGACTCAAGTCCAGGTCGCGGAGGCCGGACCAGTTGAGATCCAGATGATCGCCATGGATCCCGGCAAGGTCAACTTCGGCATGGCCACGCGAAGTCTTACTGTCAGCCGATCCCGGTGAGGGGCGGCAGGCGGCAGGAGAACCGGCGCTAACCGAGCACCAGGACCGCGATCCCGATGAGCACCAGCCCGTGCAGGAGCTGGTCCAGGCCCAGTGCCCACCAGAAGAGATTCGAGTTCGGGTCGGCGAGAGCCGGCACGTC
>JBDLJJ010000150.1:0-5783 GCA_039714435.1 Gemmatimonadota bacterium
GGAGATCTGGGCGGATTCGTGGCGGCGACCTACATGCGGGGGGTTCCGGTCGTTCAGGTGCCCACTTCGCTGCTGGCCATGCTGGACAGCTCGGTCGGGGGGAAGACTGGTATTGACACGCACGCCGCAAAGAACAGCATCGGCGTGTTTCATCACCCGGCCTTCGTGCTGATCGACCCAGAGCTGCTTGCGACCCTGCCGCGTCATCAGCGCCTGGCCGGACTAGCCGAAGCGGTGAAGGCAGCCGCCGTGGCAGATGAAGAGCTGTTCGGGTGGATAGAGGAGAATTCAAGCGCTCTCCGAGACGGGGCCACAGAAACCCTGGGCGAGTTGATCACCTGGGCCGTGACGATCAAGGCAGCCGTCGTGGAGGATGATCCGCTGGAGCAGGGACGGCGGGCCATCCTGAACTTCGGGCACACCGCCGGACACGCCCTGGAAGCGGCATCGGAGTACGGTCTTCTGCACGGTGAGGCTGTGGCGATTGGAATGCGGCTGGAAAGCCTGATGGGAGAGTCTGCGGGAACCTCCACAGCCGGAACAGCAGAGCGTCTGAATCGCCTTCTAGACAGCCTGGACATAGGATGCGAAGCCGCGGCGGAGCATACCGCCGAGGAGCTTCTGCGGCTGGCGGAGTCCGACAAAAAGGCGAGGCAGGGAAGTGTGCGCTGGGTGTTCCTGGATAGCATCGGCAGCGTGGCAACGGACGCGGATGGAGAGTACACTCACTCACTCGGCGCCGAGGAGTGTACAAGATTGCTTGGCGACGCTTTACGCGGGCTCACTTCTGAGGCAGATTCCACAGCGTGAGAACAAACGCGCGCTCCGTATCGGACTGTCTGGCCCACCGCGCCACGAGCACTCCCGATGCGCTCTTCCTGGTGGCCGATGACCGTACGTGGTCCTTTGCGGAGGCTGCAGCGGACAGTCACGCCCTGGCGGCCGGTCTCGTCGCTCTTGGAGTGGAGACGGGCGACCGGGTGGCTCTCGACATGCCGAACTGGCCGGAGTTCGTCCTGGCGGTCTTCGCCGCGGCGGAGATTGGCGCCGTTATCGTTCCGCTCAACCCCGGGTATTCGCCGCGCGAACTCCGCTTTGTGCTCCGCAACACCGAAGCTACGGTGGCCATCGTTGCCGAGCGCTACGGCGGTATCGACTACCTGGAAGTATTTGAGGCACTGTTCTCAGAGCTTCCGAGTTTGCAGTACCTCGTCACCGTCGGTGAGGAGGATCTCTGGTATGACGACCGCGTGTTCCAGTTCGAGGACGTGCTGTCGAGCGGCAGGGCGGGTGAGGTGAGCCGTGCCGAGGTGGATCCGCACACGGACGTGTTCGCGGTGCTCTATACATCGGGAACATCGGAAAAGCAGAAAGGCGTGATGCTGTCTCACGAGAATCTTCTGCGCACCGCCTCGGCCACCGCCGAAGTCCTCGAAATGACGGAGGCGGATGTTACGCTCTGCGCCGTCCCCCTGTTCAATATCTTCGGACTCGGTGCGGCCCTGCTGACGTGCCTGCAAACAGGTTCGCGACTCGTCCTTCAAGATCGCTTTGAGCCGGCAGAAGCGCTGCGCCTTATGGCCGAGCATGAAGTCACGGTCTTGCATGGGGTGCCTACGATGTTCGTCCTTCTGCAACGTGCGCTCCGAGCGGCTGGAGATGCAGCGCCCGGCTGGCCGTCGCTTCGGGCCGGCATCATAGCCGGAGCGCCGGTGGCTCCCGCTCTGATTCGATCGCTGCGGGCCGAGTTCATTCCGGGCCTGGAAATCGCCTACGGGCTCACGGAAACCTCACCGACCGTCACGATTACGACTCCGGCCGATGACGAGATCGATCGTAGTGAGAGCGTAGGCAGGCCTTTGCCGGGTATCGAGCTTATGATCCTGGACGGGGATGAGCGAGCCCTGCCAGCCGGGGCTACGGGTGAGGTGGCGGTCGGAGGATACAACGTCATGCTTGGCTATTATCGGCAGCCCGGTGCGACCAGAGCCGCTATGGCGGACGGATACCTGAGGACGGGCGACCTAGGTTTACTCGACGAAGAGGGTTACCTTCGGATCGTTGGACGCCAGAGTGATATGATCATTCGGGGTGGATTTAACGTCCACCCGCGCGAAGTGGAGGATCACCTCCGTTCGCTGCCGGCCGTGGAGGAAGCGGTCGTCTTGGGCGTGCCCAACGAAGTCCTCGGCGAGTTGGTGGGCGCCTTTGTCGTTCCTGTAGAAGGGGCACTGATAACCGAGGGTGAACTTCGCGAGTTATGCTGCTCGGCGCTCGCGGTGTTCAAGGTCCCGGACCTCGTCACGTTTACGGACGAGCTTCCGAAACTGCCGAGCGGCGAAGTAGATCGAACCGCGCTCCTGAGCCTGGTTCGCTCTGATGGGTCTGAAAGACCCGGCACCGAGGGCGGCGCCGAAGCGCCGCCGCAGACTACCCACTGAGAGACTCGTCGCACCGTCTCCCCGGCGATTGCCGGGGCGAGATCGATGGGCCTCTCCGCCGCGCCAAGCGCGGCGATGCGCACGGCAACGTGCACCTAACGAGAGGAATATGAACGATATTACAACTGGTGTGGTCAGCACACCGGCCAGCCTCGCACACAATGTGCTGGCCAACGCAGCTCTTTTGATCGACTTCGACAACGTCACCATGGGCATCCGGTCCGATCTCGGGCAGGAGCTTCGCAAGCTGCTCGACTCGGACATCATTCGGGGCAAAGTCTCCGTGCAGCGAGCCTATGCGGATTGGCGGCGCTATCCCCAGTACATCGTGCCGCTGTCGGAAGCCTCGATCGACCTGATTTTCGCGCCTGCGTACGGGTCTACAAAGAAGAACGCCACCGATATCCGGCTCGCCATCGACGCCCTGGAGATTGTTTTTACGCGTCCCGACATCGGGACGTTCATCCTGCTTTCGGGTGACTCTGACTTCTCCAGTCTCGTGCTGAAGCTCCGGGAGTACGGCAAGTACGTCATCGGCGTCGGGATTCAGGAGTCCAGCAGCGACCTTCTGGTCCAAAACTGTGACGAGTACTACAGCTACAGCAGCCTGGCAGGTCTCAGGGAGGCGTCCGAAATCGTAACCGAGCGTTACGACCCCTGGGAGCTTGCTGAGGCCACGATCAAGAAGATGGTGCAGCGCGGTGACGTCATGCGCAGCGATCGCTTCAAGCAGGTCATGCTGGAGCTCGATCCCAGCTTCAACGAACGGACGATCGGATTCAATAAGTTCAACCGTTTCATGTCCGAGGCGGCCGCACGCGGGATAGTAGAGCTTCGCAAGTCCCCCAACGGCCAGTACGAGGTCGCTCCGGCGAAGCCTGATGTCGCTGCGCGCGCGTCGGACACGGCTGCGTCTGACGTCGCTGCATCCGGTGCGAGCGTGGCCTCCGAGACACGCACCGATTCGTCGGAGCGGACTTCGGAAGCGGGCCGGCGGCCAAGCCGCGGAAGGAGCCGGAGTGGTTCATCGAATCGTGGACGGTCTGCCGGCAGCCGGTCCGGCAACGGAGCTTCCCGCGCCCGCGAACGGGACGCAGCGCCAGCGGCGGACGATACCGTCATCGACTCGTCAGGACTCCCCGCCGCCTATGAGCTTCTTCGGCAAGCCGCCCAGGATCTGGCTGACCGGGGCCGCTCGGGGCGTGACTCGGAAGTGAAACGGCGCATGCTTCAGAGGAACTCCTCGTTCGATGAAGGTGTGCTTGGATTCCGGAAATTCAGTGAGTTTCTGCGCCGCGCCGGCGAGGACGGACAGGTGAACCTCGTCTCGACCGACGGCGGCGCTTTGCACGTCCGACCGCTGGATGGCGAGCCCGGGCCAGCCGAGCCTGCTCCATCCGAGAAGCAAGAAACCGAGGAGCGTGGGTCGAGGCCGAAACCCTCGGCCAAGGAAGAGCCCAGTCCCAGCGAAGAGCGGGACGAAGAAGGCCTGACAGCTCTCGACAGGGGTGTCCGGCGGGTACTGGGCCGGTTCCGGCGCGGATCCTCCGGAGCGCAGCCAGCTTCGACAACTGGCGCGCCCGCTAAGACGGCTGCTGCTGAGACTCCGGCCGCTGCTGAGACTCCGGCCGCAGTTGAGACGCCGGTCGCCGCGGAAACTCCGGTGGCAGCAGAGACGCCGGCTGTTGCCGAGGCGCCAACCGCCGAGCCCGCGGAATCTCCGGCGGCAGCGCCAGCCTCCACGGACGCCGGAGAACTGATCGACCGCATGTCTGAGAATTATCCAGGGGTCGGCCGCCGCACGGCTGAGAGCATCGTATCGGCGTTCGGAGCGGACGTGTTTGACGTTATCGATCAGAATCCGGCGCGTCTTAGGGATGTGCTGCCCGAGCACCGAGCGAGGGCAGTCGAAGCCGGACGCCGCGCCGAACGAGAGCGCACGAGCTGAAGTGACGGCGGGCGCGGCCCGGCGGCAGGCTCGCGCCCTGGGACGGGAGTTCTATGACCGCGGTGCCGCAGAAGTCGCCCGCGCACTGCTCGGGAGCGTGGTCATACGTGAGACCTCCGAGGGGCGGGTCTCCGGACGGATCGTTGAGACAGAGGCCTACGAGGGTGCGGAGGACGCAGCCTCTCATGCCTTTGCCCGGACCGGCCGAACGACTCGCAATGATCCGCTGTTCGGAGCGCCTGGAACCGCCTATATCCATCTCAACTATGGGATTCACTGGTGCCTGAACGCCGTGGCCGGACCGGTCGGCGTTCCGCACGGCGTTCTGCTGCGGGCCCTCGAGCCCCTCGAGGGTCAGGATCTCATGCGGCAGCGCCGCAGCGGCCGGCCCGCGCTCACAAACGGTCCCGGCCGGCTGTCGCAGGCCCTGGCCATAGGACCCGACCAGCAGCGCCATGATCTGGCCACGGCGCCCCTGTGGATCGAAGCTGGCGAGTCTATCCCCGATGGTCAGGTCGCAATCACCCCCCGCATAGGGATCACGAAGGCGGCGGACAGGCTACTTCGTTTCTGCGACGCTGACAGCTCCTGGGTGTCCGGCCGGTGAGCGTTGGCCAGTTCCATCACGATGCCTTCGTCTTCGACGGACACAACGACATGCTACTCCGCCACCTGGCCGGTGAGGACGTCACATCCGGGCGCGAGTATGGGCATCTGGATCTGCCCCGAATGCGTGAAGGTGGTTTTGACGGCGGTATCTTCGCGGTGTGGATCGATCCCGGACATCCGGATCCCGAGTCGCACACCCTGGAGGGCCTGACCAGGTCCCGCGAATTCCTCGAGAGCACCCCGGGCTGGCGCCTGGTTCTTACGGCCGGTGATCTGTCCGAGGCGCAGTCGGACGGAGACATAGCGGCCGTGCTCGGCGTGGAGGGTGGTTACGCGATCGGCCGTGATCTCGATACGGTCGACCGGCTTTACGAGGCGGGAATGCGCTGCCTCACACTCACCTGGCTGGCTCCGACGACCTGGGCGGATTCGGCGGGCGCGGACGCCGCCGGCGCGGCCGAAGCCGACGAAATCCACGGCGGCCTCACCGATTTCGGACGCAGGGTGGTGGATCGCCTGCAAGAGCTCGGCTGCCTGATCGATCTCAGCCATTCTTCGGATTCCGTTGCGCGCCAGGTACTGGAGCAGGTGGACGTGCCGGTTACGGTTTCCCATTCCGGGTGCCGCTCCGTCGCGCGCCATCCGCGAAACCTGCCCGACGACCTGCTCGAAGCGCTGGCAGCCAACGGTGGCGTGTTGGGGATTAACCTGTTCAGCGCCTATCTGGACGAGGACTACGCCGCGGCACATGCGGCTCTCGAGCGCAGTGTTTCGCCCCGGGAGCG
>JBDLJJ010000151.1:0-5713 GCA_039714435.1 Gemmatimonadota bacterium
CGCCGCCGTAGACAATCGCGTCCATGTGGAGCGGCCGGGCCGTCGCGATTCGTCACGACCTGATCCGCTCGCGTGGTCGATAGGCACCGTCGTCGGCGCGCCGGGAAGCATGCGCTCGATGCGTGACCACTCGCCGCTCGGTGGCGCCAAATCGGGAAGCGCCGACAGCGCCATCCGCATTCGGCTCATCTGTTCGAACTCCCGGGCGCAGACCTCGCACTCCTCTACGTGTGCGAGGCCATCCTGCGCGCCCTCGGAGTCATCGATCAGGGCAGCCACCTGTTCGAGTGTCAGATGTTCAGACATGATTTTCCGCCTCATCAGTTACCTTCTTCGCGCGCACTCCCGGTGAAAGCAGCACTCTCATGCGCGCCCTTGCTTTATGCAGCTGCGACTTCGATGTGCCGGAAGCTATTCCCAGCCGGTCGCCAATTTCCTCATGTGTCAGGCCCTCTACGTCGTGCAGCACCAGAACCTGCCGGTAACCCGGCGACAGGCGATCCAGGCCCATGGCCAGTAATCGCTGGTTCAGCACCGCCTCATCAGCCGGCGGCGTAGCCGATTCCATCTCGGTTTCCGCCTCCAGCTCGGCTCGGCGGCCTTGTTTGCGGAGCCGGTTGAGCGCCGCGTTGACCGCCAGCCTGTGCATCCAGGTTCCGAACGCCGCGTCACCGCGGAACAGGTGAAGTTTCTCGAAGGCGCGAATCCATGCGTCCTGGGACACGTCCTCAGCGAGGTGGTCGTCTCCTACCACCCGGCGCACCACGGTGTACACTCTCCCCGCATGCGCGTGGTAGAGCTCTTCCATCGCCCGCCGGTCTCCCCCTTTGGCCAGGGTAACCAGCCGCTTCTCCTGCGATCGGCCTGAGCCTTGTGAGCCTTCCATTGTCATGAGCTTGGATACACAGGGGCGGGGTCAGGGTTGCCCGCCCTGATCCTGAGCCTGTCCATGAGCCAGGGAGTGCTGCGATAGGCCACTACCGCGACCGCGATCCCGACGACCGCGTCGATTCCGTAATGGAAGCGGCCGTAGACAGTTCCCAGCGTCAGCGCTGTGGCCAGGGGAGCCAGAACAACGAACGCCCGGCGGCTCTCTCGGCCCGCCGCGAGCCAGGCTGCCAGCGTCGCCGCTATGTGGGAACTGGGAAACGCCGTGCCCTTGGAGGAGCCGCTTTCCAGGATTCGGTGCACTAGCTCGAATACCGGCCCCTCGGTGAGAGGCCCCTGAATACGGACGAACTCGTAGCGCGGGCCGGCGACCGGAAATACTGCGAAACAGGCGTAGCAGATGAAGAAAGCCAGCGCGACCGAGAAGGCGAAGCGCTCCAGGCCGCGTGGCCCGCTGGCCGTGGCGGCCCACACGCCGGCGGCGGGAACGAGAAGATAATACGAGACATATCCGAAGTGGAGCATTTCAGAGAACCATAGAGATCCGTACCAGTCACTGGCCACCATGCTGAGCTGCGACCCGAAAATGGCGGCTTCCCAACCCTGGACGGCTACGTCGAAGTAGCCCGGAACGGCCAGTTGATTGAGCGTCGCCAGCTCGGTGTACAAAGCGGGAGTGACCAGGACCGGGTACAGAAGGCGCACGAAGAGGAGGGCCCGCCGGCGCGGGGCTGGCATCCGGCCTATCCACAGGACCAATGCGATAGCGCCGAGGTGCGCGGCCGCGAGCAGCATGCCCGTCTGGCTCAGGCTCCCTGCGGCCAGCACTCCGGTCGTGGCCAGGTAGGCCACCAACAGGAGGTCCGCCGGCAGCAGGCCTTCGGCCCGTAGCGGCTCCGTTCGAGCGGCCGGGCCCAGCGGAGCCGCCCTCACGGCCGTAGCCAGCCGATCTTTCGGTACCATTCAGCCGTTTCGGTCATGCCCTCGGAAGCCGGCACCTCGGCCTCCCAGTTGAGTTCCTCCGCGGCGAGGGTCGTATCACAGGTCCACTGCAGGCGCGCTATGTCGCGCGCGCGGCGCCGGTCGAACTTGGGCCTCTGTCCGAATAAGCGTGCGCCGATGTCGGCCGCAGCGCCGGCCGCTTCGATCAGGGCGGGCGGAACGGGGACGGCTCTCACTTTGCGGCCGACGGCTTCCGAGAGCACCGCGGCCACTTCGTCCCACGTGTAGATGAAGGGCTCCGCGATGGGGAACGTGCCGCCCGTGCCGTGTCCCTGGGCCGCGGCCAGCGCCGCGCGCGCGGCGTCCTTCACGAACACAGGCTGCAGCCGCCCGCCACCGGCGGGCACTGACAGAAGCCCGAGGCGGGCCATCTGGTACATGGGCAGAAGATCCGTGTCCCGCGGACCGTAGATACCGCCCGGGCGCAGGACGACGGCCGCCATCTCGCTCCCCTCCGTGGCTGCGCGCAGCGCCTTCTCGCCCGCGAGCTTGCTGCGCCCGTAGGCGCTGACCGGCGCGTCGGGCGAAGCCGAACCGGCCGGCGCATCCGAGCTGGCCGCAGGCGCCTCGGCCCGGCTGTCGGGACCGCGGGCCGCGAGGCTGCTGATGAGCACGAAGCGGGAGACTCCGCTGCGCACGGCGGCCCGGGCCAGCCGCTCTGTGGCCAGCACGTTCACCCGATTGAACGTCTGTTCGTCGGGGGCGCGGGTGAGGCCTGCCGAATGCACCACGACTGATACTCCCGCCAGGGCCGAGTCCAGATCGGCCTCTGTCATATCCGGCCGGCCCAGGTCCAACTCGACGGTCTCCGCTGACAGCGTCTGCAGCCAACGCAGACTGCTCGTCTCCCGCACCGTTAACCGCACGACAGCGCCGGACGCGCTCAGGCTCTCCGCGATGTGACTTCCCAGAAAGCCCGTGGCGCCCGTCAGCAGCACCTTCCGCCCGCTCAGGTCAGCCGGGTTCATTCGCACCTCCGGCCACCGGCGCACCGTAATCGGCTCATGCGGCCGCGTCGACCCGCCTCAGAGCGCACGATCATACAGCTTGTAGCGTTTGTAGATTTCGCCGCCCAGCCGCTCGAGAGGCTTTCTGATAGCGTGGTTGTCTTCGAGCACCCAGGAGAACTCGCCACCCTTCAGTCCCTTCTCCACGCAGGTCTGAAACAGACGGTAATAGAGCAGCGTGTCGATGCCCTTGCCGCGGTACTCCGGCACCAGCCCCAGGGTCAGAACGCGGACCATATCGATGCGCCGCGTATTCCAGAGCACTTTAAGCAGGCCAAGTGGAAGCAGCCTGCCGCGCGCCGGCTTCAGGGCCACGTTGTAGTTCTTGAGGGACAGTGAAAAGCCGACCGGCTCCCCCTCGGCCGAATCCGCCATTATCACCAGCTCCGGATCCTTCTTGACGATCGGCTTCAGCTCGTGCGCCATGAACGCCAGTTCGGCATCGGTCATCGGTACGAAGCCCCAGTTCTTCTCCCAGGCGGCGTTATAGATGTGCCGGATGCGTCTCAGCTCCTTCTCGAACTCTGTCATCCTGATGGGCCGCAGCGTGACGCCCGTTCGGGCCGTGATCTTGGCCGCCAAACGCGGCATATAAGCCGGTGCCTCGTTGTGCCTGATGATGTAGGCGACCATGGCCGTAGACTCCTCGAAACCAGCCCCCAGTATCAGGTTCTCGTAGTAGGCCGGGTTGTAAGTCATCATGATGTAGGGGGACTCGTCGAACCCCTCCACGAGCAGGCCGGCGGGATCGTTCGTGGACGGATTGACCGGGCCTCGCATCGCGGTCAAACCTCTCTCACGGAGCCAACCCGCGGCGGAGTCGAACAGTGCTACCGCTACCGCCGGGTTATCGATGGCCTCGAAGAAACCGAAGAATCCGACCTGCTCTTCGTGGTGACGGATATGATTCCGATTGTGGATGGCGGCGATGCGGCCCACCACCTGGCCGCCCCGGTAGGCCAGAAAGGTCTGTAGCTCCGAGTGTTCATAGAACGGATGCCTGGCCGGATCCAGGAGTTTCCTCTGGTCGATGAGCAGAGGCGCGACCCAATGCGGGTCGTTCTCGTAGACTCGGTAGGGGAAGTGGAGGAACGCGCGCAGTCCGCGGCGATCGCGGACCGGATCGACCTGTATGTGGTCAGGCGATTTGATCAACCGAGCCTACGATCTCGTACTTGCGGCCGATTCGGCCCACGGTCTCGAGAACAAAATCGAGCTGCTCGTCCGTGTGGGTCGCCATGCAACTGGTGCGCAGGCGGCAGCTACCCTCGGGCACGGCGGGCGGCACTACGGGATTGGTGAACACACCCGCCTCGAACAGATCCTTCCACAACTGGAAGGTGGTCTTCATGGGACCGATCAGAATCGGAATTATGGGAGTTTCGGTGGGGCCCGTGTCGAAGCCCATCTCTCTGAAACCGTCTCTCAGCTTGCGCATGTTGGCCCACAGGCGTTCACGGCGCTCGGGCTCCTTGCGCAGAATATCCAGCGCCGTCAGCACGGTGGCGACGGAGGCCGGCGGCATGCTGGCGCTGAAGATGAGCGCCCGGGCGTTGTTGCGCAGGTATTCGATTATTTCGGCCGATCCGGCCACGAAACCGCCGATCGAGGCCAGGGACTTGCTGAAGGTCCCCGTAATCAGGTCCACGTCGTCTGTCATGCCGTAGTGCTCCGCCGTACCCGCGCCGTTCGCACCGAGCACTCCTAACGAGTGCGCGTCGTCGACGACCAGAGCGGCGTCATGCTTCTTGGCCAGCGCGCTGATCGCCGGCAGGTCGGCGATGTCACCCTCCATGCTGTACACGCCGTCTACGATGATCAGCTTTCCGCGGTCCGGCTTCGTCGCTTGCAGCAGACGGTCCAGGTGTTGCTCGTCCCCGTGCCGAAAGCGCTGCACCTCTCCGAAGCCGAGCCTGGCTCCGTCCTGGATGCAGGCGTGGGCGAGCTTATCCACAAAGACCGTGTCGTTACGTCCGATGAGGGCGCCAAGCGTGCCGAGGTTCGTCTGATATCCGGTGCTGAACACGAGAGCGGCTTCTTTTCCGATGAAGTCCGCCAGCTCCTCTTCCAGCCTGTCATGCAGATCCAGGTTTCCGTTCAGAAACCGGCTGCCCGTGTTGCCGCTTCCGTACCTGTCGAGAGCCTCTTTGGCCGCCTTGATGATGCGTGGGTCATGGGTCAAGCCCATGTAGTTGTTCGACCCCACCATGACCTTTGTCTGGCCATCGATCACGACTTCGGTGTCGCGGGACTCTTCGATTCGCTGGAAATATGGATACAGCCCCATCGCGCGAAGGTCTCGCGATGTCGTGAAGTTTCCGCACTTGGCAAAGACGTGCATTACGGTCCTCTGGATGTGTGCAACACGGCAGCCCTGGATGTGTCGGGCAGAGTAGGCTGAAAGCTACCCGTAGCCATAGATACGGGCAAGCAATCCGGGCTGTTTCAGCTGGCTTGCCGGTTTCGTTCCCGACCGCCATTGTTCCAGCATGCGCGACCGGGCTGGGGCAATTGGGACGGCGGGAATCGTGCTCCTCATCGTAGCCGGGTGTGCTCCAGGAGCCGAGCCCGGAACGCCGGAGCAGGCGGCGGCGACCGTGCCGGAGCCGGTGGCGGCGCAGTCTGATATTTCGGACGCAGGCGCCGCCTCGGACTCTCCGTCTGAAACGGATGATGGAGCTGAGCCGGTCCTGTTGGGTGGCACAGCCGAGCCCAGACCAGTCCCTATTCTTCCGGCCGGGCTGTCCTGGTCTCCCGCCGAGCCTGAAGAAGGATCGGCCTTCGGAATTCGGATTCTGCAGCCAGCCGCAGGCCAA
>JBDLJJ010000152.1:0-5616 GCA_039714435.1 Gemmatimonadota bacterium
GCTTCAGCTTCCGGCTCAGCTTCAGCTTCGATTTCCACCTCGGCTTCGGCTTCAGCTTCCGGCTCGGCTTCGACTTCAGCTTCAGCTTCCGGCTCAGCTTCAGCTTCGATTTCCACCTCGGCTTCGGCTTCGACTTCGACTTCAGCTTCGACTTCGACTTCAGCTTCGGCTTCCGGCTCGCCTTCGGCTTCGTCGTCAGCCACGTCCAGCTCGCTTTCCTCCACCGGTGGCGGCCTCTCAGCCTTCACGTGCTCGCCGGTGATGGACAGAGATATACGCCGGTTCACGGCGTCTGATTCGTCCACTGTCATCTCGAGCGTATCGCCGGGGCCGTACTCCAGAGACAGATCTTCCTCCTCTTCGGAGTCCGCATCTCCGATCGGGACGAAACCTTCCACGTCGCCGCCCAGGTCCACGACCAAGCCCTTGTCCAGCA
Source organism: Gemmatimonadota bacterium (assembly GCA_039714435.1). Lineage (GTDB taxonomy): Bacteria > Gemmatimonadota > Gemmatimonadetes > Palauibacterales > Palauibacteraceae > JAZDDE01. The sequence goes on from JBDLJJ010000152.1 coordinate 437, forward strand.
GGCGGACGACCTCGCCCTTTACTTCGGTGCCTGGCTCATACCGCTGAACCAGATCGTACCATGGATCATCCTCTACCTGCTTGAGGCCCAGCGAAATCCTCTTTTGCTCGGGATCGATATTCAGGACTACGACTTCGATTTCGTCGCCCTTGTGAACGACCTCCGAGGGGTGCTGAATCCGCCGTGTCCAACTCATGTCCGAGATGTGGACCAGGCCATCGATTCCCGGCTCGACTTCCACGAACGCACCGAATGAGGTCAGGTTGCGAACGAATCCCTTGATCTTGTCGCCCGGCGGATACTTGGCGGGCAACGCAAGCCACGGATCTTCCTCGGCCTGCTTCATCCCCAGAGAAATCTTCTTCTCTTCTTCGTCGACGCGAAGCACGACGCACTCGATCTCGTCCGAAATCGCGACCAGCTGTGACGGGTGCCGGACGTTTCGCGTCCAGCTCATCTCCGAAATATGGACGAGCCCTTCGACGCCCTTCTCCAGCTCTACGAAAGCACCGTAGTTGGTGATGGAGACCACTCGGCCCCGAACTCTGCTGCCGACCGGGTATTTGGCGGCGACATCTTCCCACGGATACGCCATGAGCTGCTTCAGGCCCAGAGAAATGCGCTCCCGGTCCCAATCGATGTCGAGAATCTTGATCTCGAGTTCGTCGCCGATCTGACAGACCTCCGACGGGTGTCCGATTCGGCCCCACGACATATCGGTGATGTGAAGCAGGCCGTCCATGCCTCCGAGGTCGATGAAAGCGCCGAAGTCAGTAATGTTCTTGACCACACCGGTCCGAACCTGGCCAACCTCCAGCTCGTCCTTGAGATCGTCCCGCTTGGACGCCCGCTCCTCCTCCAGAATGACCCGCCGGCTCACGACGATATTTCTCCTGCGCTTGTTCAGCTTCAGGATCTTGAAGTCGTATTCGAGACCGATCAGATCGTCCACGTTCGGAACTCGGCGCAGGGCAATCTGAGATCCGGGCAGGAAGGCGTCCACGCCCATCAGGTCGACCGTAACGCCTCCCTTGATCTTCCTCTTCAGGATTCCCGGTACAGTCTGTCCGTCGTCGTAGGCTTCCTTGATCTTCTCCCACACACGGAGGAAGTCCGCCTTCTTCTTGGACAGGACGACAACGCCGTCCTGGTCTTCGAGACTCTCGAGAAAGACTTCGACTTCGTCGCCGGGCTCCAGCGTGTCCGGATCCCGGAACTCGTCGAGTGGGACTGAGCCTTCCGACTTGAAGCCCACGTCGAGTATGACGGAACTCTCGTTCTTTCGGAGGACACGCGCCTTGACGATTTCCCCTTCAGCGATCTCGCTGAGGGTTTCTTCGTACATGGCGAGCATTTCCTCGTACTCTTCCAGTGTATAGTCATCCATCTCGAGCAGGTCGGCCCGTACTCCGATGGCGAGAGCCCGGCTCTCCAGTTCTTCTTCGGTCAGCTCCTGCGAAGCAGGGGCTTCTTCCGGAGTGGGCTCGGCGATCCCGGCAGGATCTGTGACGACGATCTCTTCGAGATCAGCGACTGGGGAGGCGGTGGATTCGTTCGATTCGTTGGTCATTGCGTCGGGGTACCTTTGCTTTGCTTCCCGTCGGGATCGTGGGGTGTCCAGACACAAAAGCGGCCGGGTGGAGCCTGAGGCTCGCTCGCCCTGCCGCAACACCATCCGATCCGCACGCGGGGTTGGAGTTACAATTATAGGCCTATTCGGACGCGAGAAATTAGGCTTTTCAGCCCGGACCGTCAACCGCAGATACTCAAGTCCGAATGCGTTCCTGGACCAGGGCCACGATCGCGTCGATAACCTCCTCGGGGCCCAGCACTGTGGTGTCTATTTGGATGGCATCCGCTGAACGGACCAGAGGCGCTATGTCGCGGGAAGAATCGATCTCATCCCGAGCCTCCAGCAGCTCCTTTTCCATGCGGACATTTTCGTCCGTAGGCTGTTCGTTCCGCTCCAGGACGCGGCGCCGCCCCCTCTCGACCGCGCTCGCCACGAGAAACACCTTCAGCGCCGCATCGGGGAACACGACAGTGCCGATGTCTCTGCCGTCGCACACCACACCGGCTCTTTCAACGGCCTGCAGAAGGACCAGGATTCGTTCCCTCACGGCTGGCCGGGAGGCTACCGCCGACACACGCGCGGCGACCTGCGCTGAATGCATCTCCCGTCCCAGCCAGGCCCCGTCGATAGTTACGCTGAAGGTGGGCGGGGTCGGTACGAGCACTATGTCCAGACCCGCCAGCACCTCGTCGAAGTCCGATTCGGAGGACAGCCAGCCGTCTCTGAGAGCGGTCCAGGTGATGGCCCGATACAGCAGCCCTGAATTCAGGTGCGTGTAGCCGAGCCGCTCCGCGACAGCCCTGGCCGCCGTGCTCTTGCCGGAGGCGGCGGGCCCATCGATCGCGATCGTAATGCGCTTCACGGCCGCACCGGCGCTTCGGCGCGGGGAAGGAGTTTGGCCAGGTCTGACCAGAAGCCGGGATAAGAGACCGCCACACATTCCCTGTCATCAATCTCGATTCGCGAACCTGGAAGACTGGCCAGCACTCCGAACGCCATGGCCATCCTGTGGTCACCGGCCGTTCTGACCCGTCCCGCGAGGGGATCTCCGCTACCGTGCACGGACAGGCCATCCGGCCGCACTTCGCAGCGCACGCCCAGGGCGCCCAGATTATCGGCCATGAGACCGATCCGGTCGCTTTCCTTCACTCGCAACTCTCCAGCGCCCTCCACGTGCGATACGCCGTCTGCCCTGACGGCCAACGCGCATAGGAGCGGAATCTCGTCGATCAGACTCGGAACGAGTTCTTCACGGATGCGAAACGGACGCAGGGCCGACGGCTGCGCGATCAACCGCCCCACGGACTCGCCGCCAGCCGAACCAGTCACTTCGCTCTGGATCCTGGCCCCCATGGCGCCCAGAACCGTCAGCAGTCCGAGCCGGGTCGGATTCAGTCCCATTCCCTGAAGCCTCACCGCCCGGGTGCCGCACAGGGACGCCGCCAGCAAATAGGCGGCACTGGAAATGTCTCCGGGCACCCGAAATGACAGCGGGCGCAGCCGGCCATTCCATCCGTCAGGGTCAAACCTGGCCCAGTGACCTCCGTCCGCCTGGGACTTCACGATCGGAGCCCCGTGCTCGGCAAAGAGAGTCTCCGTGTGATCGCGCGACAACACAGGCTCCCAGACCTCGACGCGGGTCCGGCTGGCCAGGCCGGCCAACAGAAGACTCGATTTTACCTGAGCGCTTGCCACCCGGCCTCGATGCCGTAGGACGCGAAGGTCACCACTGGCTCGCGCCCGGACCGTCACGGGAAGCCGGTCCCTGAAGCCGGAATACGTAATCTGGCCACCCATGGCCTGGAGCGGGTATACGACCCGGTCCATGGGCCGGCCTCGCAAGCTTGAATCCCCGTCCAGGGTGACGCCGAGCCCAAGGCCGACGGCAAATCCCGTCAGAAGCCGGGCGGCCGTGCCACTGTTAGCGCAGTCGAGCACCTGCCCGTTCGACGTCCACGACACCGGGCCGCGAATAACCAGCGGCTGGTCGCCCAGGGCCGGGATTTGGGCCCCGATCGCCCTCAGGCAGCTGGCCGTCGCCTCTGTGTCCGCCGAGACAAGCAGCCCTTCGATTCGCGACTCACCCTCAGCCATGCAAGCAAGAATCAGAGCCCGGTGTGAAATCGACTTGTCGCCCGGGACGGTCAATTCGATCATGGTCAAGCGACCGTCGGGGGCTGCGGGAACTCCACCTCGATCTTCATTCCGTCGGTCGCTGCCTCAGCGCCCGCATATACATCAGCCGCCTCGGCGGCCAAGCGCTGCCCCTGCTCTGAATACCGGGCGCTGAAGTGCGTCAGCACAAGGCGGCGCACTCCCGCTCTGGCCGCTATCTGGGCCGCCTCTCTCGCTGTAGAGTGCTTCGTCTCCCTGGCGCGAGCCGCCTCTTCCTCAGCGAACGTCGCCTCGTGAATCAACAGGTCGGCCTGGTTGGCCTCGGCGACCGTCTGCTCGGTCGGCCTCGTGTCTCCCGTATAGACGACCGTCCGGCCCCGCCGCGGCGCGCTGACGACTTCCTCCGGAGTTACGATTCGGCCTCCGGCTCCCTCCACCGCCTCTCCGCCGTGCAGGCGGCCGAACATGGGTCCCTCGGGTACACCTAATAATCGGGCCTTCTCCACATCGAACCGGCCCAGACGTGAGTCCTCCTTGAGCGCGAAGCCGATGGACTCGGCCCGGTGATCTGTCGCGTAGGCCCTGATCGAAAACCCGTCATACCGAATGCTCTCGCCTGCCGGCAGTTCGCGAATGCTGACGGGAAATCGCATCCGGTCGCCGCCGAGTTCGACGGCGTCTCGCAGGGTACCCGAGGATCCGACTGGTCCCCACACTACGATAGGGGCTTCCCTGGCTTGAAGGCTCATCGTGCGGAATAGCCCGGGCAGACCCAGATAGTGATCAGCGTGCAAGTGCGTGATGAAGATCTGCTCGACCGAAAAACCCACCCCGTACCGCATCATCTGCCGCTGCGTCCCCTCCCCGCAGTCGAACAGAAACAGACTGCCCGAACGCTGCAAGGCCAGGCTCGATACGTTTCGTCTTACTGTGGGTCGAGACGATGCCGTCCCCAAGAAAGTGATCCTCAGCACTCGTACCGCTTTCGTCTCGGCTGCCGCTGAGCGGCCCTCGTTGTGTCGCTGGTTCCGTGTAGCGCTGCGCCAAGGTACCCCCGACCCGACCACCGTCAACCGGCCGCCGTTTCAGCGTCGACCCGGCGCTCGGCACGAATGCTGCACGATGAGATCCGATGCGCAGGGGCCGGCGGTCGGCACTATTCACATACCGCGGCTATATCTTGTACCCTCATGAGGGCAAACGAGCGGGCAGAATGACTCAAGGAGACGGCAAAGCAGCTGCTGCTGCGCTAGTGCAATTGCGCCGGCTGGAGTCGCGCATGCGGCGGCTGATCACTGTCTGGGATCAGTTTCGCGGACGGCTCGACGCGGAGCAGGTACCGTTGCTGGCCCGAAGTCTGGGCGAAGCCCGCCGCGAGTTGCAGCGGCTCGCGGCACTCCTGGGTCTTTTGCCGAAGCATGGCGCCACCGCGCCAGAGACGGCACTGGGCCAGTCAGGCGACATGCCGCCGGCGGCACGCACGATCGTCAGG
>JBDLJJ010000153.1:0-5539 GCA_039714435.1 Gemmatimonadota bacterium
CACACGCTGGGAGTCGAATCCATATCCCAGGCGCGGGCCTTGAACAGGAATTCCTCGTGCACCAGGGCGCCCACCGGACAGACGTCTACGATGTTGCCGCGAAATTCGTTCTCGAGCTGCTTGCCCGGAAACGTGTCGATATAGGCCTTGTGCCCACGCTGAGCGACGATGAGTGAATCGTCTCCCGCTACATCTCGCATGAAGCGGACGCAGCGCGTGCATATGATGCAGCGATCCGCGAAATACAGAATGTCCTCTGCTACCCGGTCGCGACCCAAAACCTGCTTGGCGTCCTCAAACCGGCTCTGCAGTTGACCTGTGTCCGATGCGTAGTCCTGCAACATGCACTGGCCCGCCGCGTCACAGATCGGGCAGTCCAGGGGGTGATTGAGCAGCAGGAACTCGATCACTGACTTGCGCGCCTGGCTGGCCGTTTCACTCTGGGTGTGGACGACCATTCCCTCCTGCACCGTCATGACGCAGGACGGCTGCAGCTTGCCCTGTCCCTCAATCTCGACCAGACACACCCTGCACTGTGCCGGGCTGGTCGGAATACCGGGATGATAGCAGTAATGCGGGACGACTACGCCCGCGCGCTCAGCGGCCTCGATAAGCCGAGTGCCCGCCGGAGCCGTCACAGGCACGCCGTCCACGGTCAGGTTGACGAGGTCCGATCTCTGTTCGCTCATGCCCGCCTTCCGGTCATGAGCGCCTCATACTCGCCACGGAACTTGTCCAGCGAAGAACGGAGCGGGAATACCACACTGTCCGCCAGAACGCAGATCGTCCGTCCGGTCATCTGTTCGCACAGATCGTATAGCGTGTCGATGTCCGCCAGCTTGCCGTCGCCCGCCTCGATGCGCTGCAGAATCTTCACTATCCAGGAGGTTCCCTCGCGGCACTGCACGCACTGGCCGCACGACTCGTGGGCATAAAACTGGGCGATGCGCCGAATCGCGGGAACGATACGCGTGTCTTCGTCCATCACGATGGGCGACGCCGTGCCCAGCGAGCTTCCGGCTTCCTGCAGCCCTTCGTACGTACAGGGTATGTCCAGCTCGTCTTCAGTGAGCAGCGCCGTGGAACAGCCTCCGGGGATGACAGCCTTGAGCCGCTTGTCGCCCGGTATGCCTCCGCAGACATCGAAGATCACGTCCCGAAGCGGCATGCCTAACGCCAGCTCGTAGGTACCCGGCCTGTTCAGGTGGCCTGAGCAGCACCAGAGCTTGGTTCCCGGGCTCTTCGCGGTTCCCCACTGCTGGTACCAGGCCGCGCCTTCGGTGATGATCATCGGCACCGCGGCCAGCGTTTCGACGTTGTTGACCGTGGTGGGCTTTCCGAACACGCCCGATTGCGCCGGGAACGGCGGCTTGATGCGGGGCTCGGCCCGCCCACCCACCAGAGAGCTCATCAGTCCGGTTTCTTCGCCGGCGATATAGGCACCCGCCCCGAGGTGAACGGTGACGTCGCACGACCAGCCGCTGTCCAGAATGTTCTCGCCGATCAGGCCCGCCTCGTAGGCTTCCACCACGGCGCCGTTCAGTATTCTGGTGTAGGGGAAATACTCTCCGCGCACATAGATGTAGACGTGCTCGGCCCGAATCGCCCGGGCCGCGATCAGGCAGCCTTCGATCAGTAGGTGCGGACACCAGCGGATGATCTCGCGGTCCTTGAACGCACCCGGCTCGCTCTCGTCGGCGTTGCAGCACAGGTAGTGAGCCTTACCGTCGTCCTGGGGCATGAAGCTCCATTTGAGCCCGGTCGGAAACCCTGCTCCACCGCGGCCTCTGAGCCCTGAATCCTTGACCACTTCCGTGATCTCGTCCGGCGTCATGGTCACAGCCTTGCGGAGCGCTTCGTATCCGCCTTTCCCGGTCCACACATCGAGCTTGCGCGCCTCTGGATCGCCAAAGTGGCGCGACAGAATCGTCCCTATCTCGAGATCGTGGCTGTGCGGATATCCCATGTCGCCCTAACTCAGCCGGTCCAGAACGTCCGGAACCGAGTCCGGAGTCACGTTTTCGAAGTACTCGTCATTGATCTGAACCGCCGTGGCGAATCCGCAGGCGCCGAGACACTCCGCTTCCATCACGGTGAAGCGGCCGTCCTCTGATGTTTCCCCCGGACCCGTTCCGGCCTCCTCCAGAAAACGGCTCATTACCGCGTCGGCCCCGTTCAGGTGACAGGCGATGTTCGTACACACCTGAATGAGGTGCCGCCCCACCGGATGCTTGTTGTACATCGTGTAGAAGCTGGCCACGGAGTGGACGTAGGCGGGCGTGATGTCCAGCTGCGCGGCGATTTCCTCCATCGCGGCTGATGACACCCACCCATTTCTCTCCTGCGCGTAGTTCAGAAGCGGAAGCAGCGCGGCCTTCTTTTCCGGGTAGCGGCTGATCGCGCTCTCCACGCGCTCCCGGCCCTCGTCGTCCTCGAACAGGATCTCCGTGGGCCTCAGGTCCGCTGTCTGGAACGGCTGCGCACCGGCTACCGCCGGATGTATCCGCTTCCCCATCAGTCGGCCCTCACCGGTCGATCTCGCCCAGAACGATGTCCAGGCTCGCGTTGACCGCGATCAGATCGGCCAGGATCGATCCTTCGGCCATCCGGGCCAGGGCTCCCAGATTGACGAACGACGGGCCGCGGAAACGGCAGCGCACCGGCTTCGATCCCCCGTCCGAGACGAGCCCGAAGCCGAGCTCGCCCTTTGACGCTTCGATCGAAGACCAGACCTCCCCCGCCGGGACCCTCAACCCCTCCATGACCAGCTTAAAGTGCGCGATCATCGAATCGATACTCGACATGGAGGCACTCTTGGGCGGCAGGATAATCGACGGATCGTCGACATTGATCGGTCCACCCGGCAGCCGGTCGAGCGCCTGCTGTATGATGCGGACACTCTGCCGCATCTCCTCGACCCGGACCATGTAGCGATCGTAAGTGTCCCCGTGCGCTCCGACCGGGAGATCGAAATCGTACTCATCGTAGCCCAAGTAGGGGCGAGCCTTTCTTACGTCATAGGCGACGCCGGAAGCCCTGAGATTGGGGCCGGTCAGGCCATAATTGATCGCCGTTTCGCCGTCGATAATTCCGACATCGACTGTCCGCCCGAGCCAGATCGAGTTCTTGGACAGCAGCCGCTCCACCTCGTCCAGCGTATCCGGCAGTGTGTTGGCGAAATCGCGCATGGCGTCAACCCAGCCCGCTGGCAAGTCCGCCATCATTCCGCCGATGCGCGTAACCGAGGTGGTGAGCCGGGCCCCGGAGTACGCCTCGTGCAGGTTGTACACGCGCTCGCGTTCTTCGAACGTGTACAGGAAAACGGTGAAGGCTCCCAGGTCGATGCCCGTCGTCCCCAGCCACAGCAAGTGGCCCTGGATGCGGTTCAGTTCGCTGAGCAGAACACGGACGACCTGGCAGCGGGGCGTGATCTGCACGCCCAGCAGACTCTCGACCGCCTGGGCGTATCCGATGTTGTAGAGCATCGGAGCCAAATAGTCCATGCGATCGGTGTACGGCACGACCTGGTTCCATTCCCGGTATTCGCACGTTTTCTCGAAGCCAGTATGCAGGTAGCCCAGGTGAGGGATACAGCGCAGAACCATCTCTCCGTCCAGTTCCAGGACGAGACGCAGCACTCCGTGCGTGGCCGGATGCTGCGGGCCGAGATTGATCACCATGTGCTCGCCGTCGAGGCCATGCCCTCGGGCAGCCTCCTCGGGCCTGACTGCCGGCGGAAGTTCGGGCTTCAACTCACCCGCCATGCGGAGTTCTTCACGGGCATAGACGTCTTCCCGGCTCCGATTCATGGCCCGGCGCGTCTGCTCAGACCGGCTGAACCTGCCCCGCAGGGGAAACTCTTTACGGAGCGGGAATCCCTCGTCGTAGTTCTCGGGCATGAGGATGCGGCGCAGGTCCGGGTGACCCTCGAACGTGATGCCGAACATGTCGAACGTTTCACGCTCTAGCCAGTTGGCGGTCTCCCACAAGCTGGCCAGGCTCGAGACCTTGAGATTGTCCAGCGGAAGTTGGGTTACGACTCGGAGTCGGCGTCCGTGTTTCATCGACCACAGCGGATACCACACCTGAATGGGCCGCTGGCCACCGTGGTCCACCCCCATCACGTCAAGCAGCAGGTCATACGCCTGCCCACCATCCGTCTTCAGATAGGACAGCACCTCGAACAGCGAATCCGGGTCCACCTCGATGACCGGGCAACCGTCGGCGTCCAACCGTACGTCCCGAATCTTGTCGCCGAATTCTTCCCGGACAGCGACGACGGATGGCTCGCTATCGGCCCCCTCCTCGCGAAGAGGGGCAGCCAATACCAGGTCGGGCGTAGGCGCCTCCTGAGTGGGCATTCGCTAGCCGCCGTGCTCCAGCTTGCGCTCACGCCGGTCACGCGGCCGCTGCACAGCGTCGCTGGGCTCGATTCCGCTGACCCTGTTCTGGATGGTGGAGTTTCCGAATGGCTGGGTGACCAATTCGATAGTCTCGGGCGGCAGGTTCGGGGCGCCCACAGCCTCCGGGCTCTCGGCACGCAGCCCCGGCATGGCCAGCGACTCACCCGTGATCTTCTCCTGGATCATGAGCAGACCGTAGATCAGACCTTCCGGACGGGGCGGACAGCCGGGTACGTATACGTCGACAGGTATGATCGTATCGATGCCCTGGACGATCGTGTAGTTGTCGAACATTCCGCCCGAGCTGGCGCAGGCGCCCATCGACACGCACCACTTGGGCTGCGGCATCTGATCCCACACGCGGCGTAGAACGGGGGCCAACTTGTACGTAACGCGGCCGGCGACAATCATCAGATCGGCCTGCCGGGGGCTGAACGACATGCGTTCCATGCCGAACCTGGCGATGTCGTATTTGGATGCCGCCGAGGCCATCATCTCGATTCCGCAGCACGCCGTTCCGAACGGCATGGGCCAGATCGAGTTTCGCCGCGCCCAGTTGATAACGTGGTCCAGACGCGTCGTGAGCCACGAATGGGGGACGCCGGTGTCTGTCTGCCCCGGATCCGCGGGATCGACGATGGGGAGGTTTCGCGAATCGCTCAACAACTCAGTCCCATTGGAGCGCTCCTTTGCGCCAGGCATACGCCAGGCCCGCGGCCAGAACAGCCATGAACACGAGCATCTCGATAAGACCGAACAAGCCCAGGGAGCGGTACACGACAGCCCACGGGATGAAGAAGATCGTCTCGATATCGAACACGATGAACAGCATCGCGACGATATAGAACTTGATCGAATACCGCTCTCGCGTGTCTCCCAGCGGATCCATGCCCGACTCGTACGCCCTTGCCTTGGCGGGCGTCGGCCGGTACACGCTGGCCAGATGCGACAGGCCCAGCAGCGCGGCTGCATTCAGGATTCCGACGATCAGGACTATCGCGATTCCTAGGTACGCCTGTCCCATCACTATGCCGGTTGTCTTGTGAATTTGTTCACTTGAGGCGCCGAACATAGCCTGCTTCGGGATGGGGCGTCAAGCGGCCAGAAACCCTAATAGATAGGGACTTGCGAGCACT
>JBDLJJ010000154.1:0-5514 GCA_039714435.1 Gemmatimonadota bacterium
TGGATGTCCTGCGCGCCCGGCGCGAGCGGCTCGTCGTGCGTGCGCCGAGCGAAGGGGTCGTGCTCGGTTACAGGCTGCGGGAGCGAGTGGGCGATCGCCTGCTTGAAGGAGACGTGCTGGCCACGATTTCATCGCTCGACGGCCGTCTGGCACGCATACGGGTACCGCTCAAGCGCGCCGGGGAGTTGGAGGTCGGTCAGCCAGTGGGGCTACGGCTGCTGACCAGGCCAGATCTGGAGTTCCGATCTACAGTGGCCTCTGTGGCGCCCGCCGCAGAAGAGGGCACGGTCGAGACAATCGTGTATCTTCCCTCGGGTGAGTGGCAACCAGTGCCGGGAATGAGCGGGATCGCCAAGATCGTGACGCGGCGGGCTACGATGGCGCACGCGATCGCCCGCGCCTGGCGCCAAACAGTTCGGTTCGATCTATGGCTCTGAGTAGGAGACGGCAGCCCGACGATCTTGCGGACACCTTGCGGGGGTTCGAGTTCTTCGAGGGAATCGGAGACGAGGAACTCCAGGAGCTGGCCGGGCTGGCCCTGTGCCACGACTATCCGAAGAACAACATCCTCTCTTACCGGGGCGATCCCGCCGCAGCCGTCTTTCTGGTCGTCAGCGGTCGGGTGAAGATCATCCTCACCAACGATGAAGGGCGAGAGGTGATCGTCTCGCTTCTCGGCCCGGGTGGGATGTTCGGGCTCAGTTCGGCGCTGGATGGCGGCGACCAGCTTGCCAGCGCCGTGACAATCGAGCCGGCGGCAATCGCCAAGTTCAACGGTAAGGCGTTCACAAGCTGGGCGGACAGCTCGCCTGGGCCGCGGGCCGCCCTCGTCCGCGAGCTGAACCGGCGAGTTCGTGAGCTGAACCGGAAGATCGGCTCCCACGCCCTGCTGAGCGCCAAGGACAGGCTGCTGTTCACGCTGATGGAAATCGCAGACGCCGAGGGCGAACAGGAGCCTGGGAGCACGAAGGTCACCTTCACCCGGCCCACTCACCAGGAGCTGGCGAACCGGATCGGATCGAGTCGCGAGGTGGTGACCCGTCTGCTGGCGGAACTCCTGGACAGCGAGCTGCTCGAGGCGGATGAAGGCCGTATCATTCGCGTCCCTTTGTCTTCCTTAGTACTGCGGGAAGACTGATGGAACGGGGTCGCACGCTCGATCCGGAGCCCGTATGCAGACCAAGAAGGCGGCGATCGGGTGTGACGAACGTCACACAAATCCGGGAGCGCACGTCTCACGACTTGAGTGGGGCAGAGTCACCGCCTGGTCCGGGTAATCATCACTGCTCGAGCCGCCTGAATCGCACTTCGAGAACGTGATGGTCGTCCTAACACCGCCCGCCTTGCTTCGTGTATACTTCCACGTATCGAAACGGGGAGAGGCCCCCGCGGAGATAGTGGCCGGTCGCTCGGCCACGCCCACGAACACTCAGGGAGGCACACCGTGTCAGAGAGCAACGAGCCGGTCCGGATCGAGCTTACCGAAGAGCAGAAGAACCAGATCAAGGGTGCCACGGGAGTCGAGGCAAGCGCTATCGAGCTCAGCGCCGAAGAGTTGGAAGAGCGCACGATGCCGAGAAAGCTGTCGGCACGTAAAGTGGCCCGCAAAGCCAACTAAGCGCCACACGCTGTTAGCAGTACGGGCGCGCGGAGCGAACATAATCGCTCCGCGCGCTTTCTTTTGTACTCACCCCACGCGACGGGCGGACGAGAGCGGTCATGCAGACTGACCCCACCGCTGCGATCCCCGGCGTCAGTTGCCCGGCCTGTGCCACGGAGAATTCGGCCAGCGGGCGTTTCTGCCATCACTGCGGCGCGCACCTGATCGCATCGGTGGCCGAGCGCCGGATTATCACGGTCCTGTTCGCCGATCTGTCGGGCTTCACCAGGCTCACAGAACAGTTGGACGCGGAGCAGGTGCATTCACTCATTACGACCTGGCTGGATCCCCTGTGTGAAGCTGTGATCCGATGGGGCGGTTTCGTAGACAAGTTCATCGGCGACTGCGTGATGGCCCTGTTCGGCGCACCCACCGCTTACGAAAATGAGCCGGAGCGAGCCGTTCGCGCGGCGCTCGACATGCACGCTGCCTTCGACCAGGAAGCGATAATCGCCCACGCGGCGGCGGCGGGGATCGGTGGCTACCGTCCCCGGCTTAGCATCGGGGTGAACACGGGGCCGGTGGTCACCGGCATGTTCTCGAGTGGCAACGCCTGGGACTACACGGCGGTGGGTGATACGGTGAACGTGGCGGCGCGCCTGCAGGGCATTTGCGAGCCCGGCGACGTGCTTGTGGGCGAGGCCACCCACCAGCAGACCCGGCATTTGTTCGAGTTCGGCGATGAGCAAATTCTCCAGGTCAAAGGCCGCAGCGAGTTGGTGACGGCCCGGCGGGTGACCGGCGTGAGCGAGGTCCGCGGAGAGGTGCGCGGCTTCGCCGGTGTCCGGGTACCACTGGTGGGCCGTGAAGCTGAGCTAGAACGGCTCCGCGAGCGCTGGCGCCAGTCCGCCGCTGGAGATCCCCAGGTCTGCCTGCTGCTAGGCGCGGCCGGGATCGGAAAATCACGTTTGGTTGAGGAGCTTGCGGCCGCGGAGGAGCTGGCCGACAGGGCAGTGATTCGTGGCCGTTCGCATCCGTACGCCAGCTCCACGCCGTGGGAGCCGGTCGCCGAGCTGATACGCAGTCTGCACCACGTCGGCAGCGAGCGGTCGGCCCCGGAAGCGGTGGCGGCGATAGCAGAAGGGGCCTCCGAATCGTGGCCGGAGGACGAACTGGCCGGGCTGGGGGCGGTCCTCGGCAGTCCAGTGTCCGACCTCGATCGACTCGAAGGCCTGCCGCCGGAGGAGCGCCGTGACAGGATGGTTGGCGCCGTGGCGAGGGCTCTGGAGCAGGGCGTGGTTGGGCCGACACTCCTCGTGCTCGAGGACCTGCACTGGGCGGACCGCACTACACTCGACTTCCTTCGCTCGATACCCGATCTGGCGCTGCGCGGACCGTTCTTGCTCGTGCTCGTCTCACGGCCCGCTCTGCCAGCCGAGCAGGCTGTGGCGGACCTCATCGACAGCATCGCCGTCCGCATCGAGCTACCCTCTCTCAGCCTGGCCGAGACGACGGACATGATCGGCGCGATTCTAAGCCAACATGAGCTGCCGGCTGAGCTTCTCGCGCTGATCCATGACCGCTCCGGGGGCAATCCGCTCTTCGTCGAAGAGATCATTAAGGCGCTGACCACCGGCAACGTGGTCGCACAGGAGGGCGACGTATGGCGGGCCGCGGAAGACTACCGCGAGTTCACGATCCCGGATTCCATCGACAGCGTGATCACGACCCGGATCGACGGTCTCGGACCGGCCGCCAAGAAGGTACTCCAGTACGCGGCGATCGTGGGCCGCCGTTTCTGGACCGGTGCCGTGGGGGAGGCCCTCGGCAATAGACCCGTGGAACGGGAGCTGGACGACCTGATGAAAGCGGCGCTGGTGCGAGTTCAGCCGGAGTCGGTAGTGGCCGGAGACACCGAGTACTCCTTCGAGCACCTCCTCTTGCAGGAGGTGGCGTACGCCGGACTTCTGCGCGGTGTGCGCTCGGAGCTTCACGGTACGGTCGCGGCCTGGCTCGGCGGCCACCTGGCCGGCCAGGTGGCGGAATACGACGGCTGGGTCGCGTATCACTTTGAGCGCTCTAACGAACCCGCCCGGGCGCTTCCCTACCTGGACCGGGCCATCGCCGATGCGTGGGAGCGGGGGGCTCTTCTTGATGCAGAGGGCCTGATCGACAGGGCGCTCGCCGTCGCGGAAGAGCTGGAAGACAAGGTTCGGCTCTACTGCCTGGCAGAGGAAGTAGCGACCGCAATCGGCAATGACGCGCAGCGCCTGGCGGCCATCGACCAGCTCGCAGTCCTCGCTGAGTCCGAGGATCATGTCGCGATCAGGACCGTGGCGACTTTTCGGCGGGCCCGGCGGCTGCTCGACATCGGCAAGCTGGACGAGGCGCGTGCCGTCGGCGAAATGGCGCTCGATCCGTTCCGCCAGCTGGGTGACGAATCCGCGGAAGCCGATGTGCTGGCGCTGCTCGGACGGGTGGCTCACCTGTGGGGCTCGTACGAGGAGGCGCTCGACTACTATCGCGCCGCACTGCCGCTCGAACGACGGGCCGGCGACCGGTTGGGCGAGGCCGAGATTCTCCGCAGTCTGGGTCTGGCCGAAGTCGACTTCGGCAACTTCACCCGCGCTCTCGACTACTTCGACCAGGCGCTGGGCATATACGCCGAGATCAACAACCGCCCGGGCCAGGCGCTGGCGCTCGCCAACCGCGCTTCGGCGTTTCGCTGGCTCGGCCGCTACAAAGAAGCGGAAGAAACAGCGCGCCATGCCGAGGACATGGCCAGGGGATGCTCCTCCCGCAGCGCGCTGGCCGCCGCCTCCCTGGCTCGGGCGATCGCGATCGGGGCGGCGGGCCGGGTGGAAGAGGCCAAGGCGCTTCTATACGGACTGGTTGAGGTAGCTCCAGCCCTGCACCGCTCTACGCTCGAGGCTCGCGCCTGGCTGGCGCTCGGAGAGCTGGAATCGGGCCGTCCCGCGAGCGACGCGGCGCAGCGGGCTCGGGACGTCGCTTCGAGCAGCGGTCTGATCGATATCGAAGTGCTGGGGCTGAGCCGGCTCGCGGAGCTGGCCCTGGAAGCGGACGATACGGACTCGGCCGACCAGGATTCGGAGCGTGCGCTGAAGCTGCTGGAGCTGCACGGCGACATTCAGGGACCCGACGAGGTTGTGTACTACACCCGGTCCCGGGTGCTGGCCGCGCTCGGCCGCCTGAAGGAGGCCAGGGCGACGCGAGAACGAGCCCGCGAGATCATTCGGGAGACCGCGAGTTGGATCGATGACGAGGAGTCTCGGCGCTCTTTCCTGGAGAACGTCGACCCGAACCCCGAAATCATGGCGCCGGAGGCTGCCGGATGAGCACGTCTGCGGCTATCCTTCTGGGAGCGCTGATGGTAGCGCACTACCTGGGCGACTTCACTCCCCTGGCGACGGCGCGCATGCAGCGGGCCAAGGCCAATGGAGGCCCCGTCGGCCCGATCGCCGCGCACGCGGCGGTACACGGCCTCCTGGTCGGGCTCGCGGTGCTGATCGTGATCCGCCCCTCAGCTTCGGTTCTGGCGCTGGCGGCGGGCCTCGAGCTGGCGGTGCACTTTGCTCTCGATGCCACCCGCGCCCGCCTCGGCGCTGACGTGCCGGCTCTCGCCGACCCGAACTCGAATCTCTTCTGGTGGGCACTGGGTCTGGACCAGCTCCTGCACGGGCTGGTGCTCATCGGCATCGCTGTCCTGGTTCTCGGTTAGCGCCGGTTCTCCTGCCGCCCGCCGCCCTCACCGGGAGCGGCTGACAGTAAGACTTCGCGTGGCCATGCCGAAGTTGACCTTGCCGGGATCCATGGCGATCATCTGGATCTCAACTGGTCCGGCCTGCGCGACCTGGACTTGAGTCTCATAGGTGCTTTCGGCGCCGCTGAACTCC
>JBDLJJ010000155.1:0-5392 GCA_039714435.1 Gemmatimonadota bacterium
TCCAGATAAACCGCCAGCTTACAGGGATCGTGGCGTATCCATTCAGCAAGGCACAGAGGGTCGAGTTCACCGCCGGACTGAGGAATATCGATTTCGCGGCCGAGGTGGAGCAGCGAATTTTCGACCTTAGCGGTCAGCTGATATCGAGGGAAACGTTCGATCTCCCCTCGGACACACTGCCGTCCATCAACCTCGCCACGGGTTCGGCGGCACTCGTGTACGACAACGCTCTGTTCGGCGGCACGGGCCCGATCCTGGGGCAACGGTACCGGCTGGAGGCGTCACCCAATTTTGGCACTCTCAACTTCGTGAATCTCCTGGGTGATTTTCGGAAGTATTTCATGCCCACCAGGCCGGTGACCCTGGCCTTCCGCGGGATGACCTTCGGCCGCTACGGCGCGGACGGCGAAGATCCGCGGCTGCGGCCACTTTACGTGGGCTTCCCCAGCCTCGTACGTGGATACGACGACAACTCGTTCGATATCTCCGAGTGCGGTGACACCTTCGCTACGACAGGTGGCTGCCCGGTATTCGACCAGCTGTTCGGGAGCCGCCTGGCATTGTTCAACGCCGAAGTCCGGCTGCCCCTGCTGGGCGGATTCGGCCTCATTCCGTCCGGCGCGGTACCGCCCATCGAAGCTATCGCGTTCTTTGATGCGGGGGTGGCCTGGGACCGCGGAGAGACTCCGGACGTGTTCGGCGGAGACCGCAACACGGTAAGCAGCTACGGAGTCGGCATGCGGTTCAATCTGCTCGGCCTGGCGATCGCCGAGGTGGATTTCGTTCACCCCAACGATCGACCGGATAAGGGATGGTTCTGGGACTTCGCGTTCAGCCCGGCCTTCTGATCAGGGCCGGACAGGTTAACGGAGTCTGATGCGACTGCTTGTTCGCTGGCTCGTCAACGCGGTAGCGCTCTACGTCACGGAGAGCATAGTTCCTGGCATCCACGTGGGAGATTTCGAGACGCTGCTCGTCGCGGCGCTCGTCATTGGCCTGGTCAACGCCATCGTAAGACCGGTGGCGACGTTCATCTCGTTTCCGCTCACCGTGCTCACGCTGGGGCTTTTCTACCTGGTGCTGAACGGAGCCATGTTCGCCCTGGCGGCTCGGCTCACACCGGGTTTCGAACTGGAGAATTTCACAGCCGCGGTTCTGGGTGCGATCGTGATGTCGGTCGTCGGGATGCTCCTGCACGCCGTGGTGAAGAAGCGGGACTAGTGACCCGCGTAGTAGGGATTGGCGCCGGAGGCGTGATCGGTTACGTCCTGAACGTCGGTCAGCTCCGGCACTGACTCCAGAAGCATCCTGCGGACTCCCTGGGTGAGTGTCATGCCGGCCATCCCGCAGCCCTGGCAGCCACCCTGCATCCGCACATACGCCACGTCTTCACGTACGTCGACAAGCGAAATGCTTCCTCCATGGGACGCGATGGCAGGGTTGATTTGATGCTCCAGGACCTGCCGAATGCGCCCCACCACCGGACCGGTCGGCGCGGCCGAGCCAATCGGGACGATCTGCGGACTTTCCACATGGAAGCCACTTCCTGCTTCAGATTCGACCCAGTCGATGGATGCTCCCTGGAGCAGACCCGCGCTGTCGGCCGGAATGACCAACTCGACGCCGTCGAGCTCGACGACCCGATCGTCCGGATCCTGCTCCCACCGCTCGATGATCGACAACTCGAAGCGTGGAGCCAGCGGGCTGGAGTCGAGCACGGAAATGCGGACGGACAAATCCTGTCCCTCTTCCGCGAGGAAGTCGAGCGCCCGCTTCCGAGCGCCTTCGGTCATGACAATCAAGTCTATCCTCCGATCATGGCCCGCATGATGAACGCCAGGTTGGCCGGACGCTCCGCCATGCGCCTCATGAAATAAGAATACCACTGCGAGCCGTAAGGTACATAGATCCGCATCGCGTGGCCCTGGTCTCTGAGCCGCCGCTGGTAGTCCCTACGCACTCCGTACAGCATCTGAAGCTCGAACGTTTCGGACCGAATGCCCTGCTTGGCCGCGAAATCCAGCGTCGCGTTGATCATCCGCTCATCGTGTGTCGCGATCCCGGTCGGATTCCCGCCGCCCAACAGCATTTTCATCAGACGAACGTAGCTGGCATCGACTTCCGCCTTGGATTGGAACGCAATCTCCGGAGGCTCCTTGTAAGCCCCTTTGCACAGGCGGATCGGAGCTCCCAGGCGCACCATGTCCGCGATGTCCGCTTCGGATCGATGCAGGTAGGCCTGGATTACCGTGCCCACGTTCTTGTGGCGCTCATAAGCCCGCCTGAAGATCCTCAGGGTCGCCTCTGTGTAGGCGGCGCCCTCCATGTCGATACGCACGAAATTACCGATCTCTTCCGCGCGCTGAACGACTCGCAGGAGGTTCTGAAAACAGAACTCCTCGTCAATGTCGAGTCCGAGCTGAGTGAGCTTGAGCGAGATCGTCGTCTCGGCCGGGCTGCGGTGGATGGCATCCAGGCTGGCCTCGTACTCGTCCGTGGCGGCCGTCGCCTCGTCCCGGTCAGCTACACTCTCGCCGAGAAGATCCAGGGTGACACGGAAACCACTGCCGTTCAGCGCCTGCGCCGCCTCCAGCGCTTCCTCCTGCGAATCTCCCGCCACAAACCGCATCGCGGCACGCCGTCCGAGCGGGAGGTGCAGCAGAAGATTCTTCGTCTCCTCATGCTCGCTGAGATAGAGGAGGACGCTTTTCAGCACGCGCGCAGATCCTCGGTGGTGTACAGCGAGTGGACCGTCAGTCCTTCGGCCTCTATACGCTCCCGGCCGCCCTCCTGTCGGTCGATGGCGGCAAGGACCGCCAGAATCTCCGCTCCAGCCTCACGCAGGGCCGCACACGCCTCCAGGGCCGAGCCCCCCGACGTGATGACGTCTTCGATCACCACGACGCTCTGGTCGGGCTCCAGGCAGCCTTCGATCCGTCGGCCGCGGCCGTGCTCTTTGGCCTGCTTCCGAACCGAGAAAGCGTTAATGGGCTGGCCACGTCTCCAGCTCTCGCCAGCGATGGCATAGGAGATCGGGTCTGCGCCCATCGTCAGCCCGCCCACAGCATCCGGACTGAGATCGGCAGCCAATATGGCGTCCAGACCTACGGCGCCGACCAGAGCCTGACCTTCGGCGTGCATTGTCGTGGTGCGGCAGTCCACGTAAAAGCGGCTGCGCTTGCCGGAGGCCAGAACAAAATCACCCTCTCTAAACGAGCGCTCAGCGAACAGCCGGCACAGTCTCTGTCGGGACTCTATTCCATCCTCGCTCACAAGGTGGTGTCCCCCGCACAAGCGGAGCACACCCCGTAAATCTTGAGCTGCCGGCTGATGGCCTCGAACCCGTGCTCACCGGAGATTTCTTCCTGAAGACTCTCCAGCCCCGGGTGCTGAAACTCGGTAACGGTACCGCAGGACGTGCAGATAAGGTGGTCGTGGTGAGCGACCCCCGCCTGCATCTGGTAGCGCTTGAACCCTTCGTCGAAGTCGTGCTCGGTAGCCAGGCCTACTTCGACCAGAAGGCCGAGCGTGCGGTAGATCGTAGCCTTGCCGGGCTGTTCGCCGCGGGCCTGAAGGGCGAGCGCCATTTCATCCGCGGACAGATGGTCGGTCGATTCGAACAAGACCTGCGCGATCGCCTCCCGCTGGTGGGTGAACGGGACACCACGCTCACGCAGCTGGCCGCGAAGCACTTCCATCATCACAGCCGCACAGCCAAGCGGAGGGCTGGTCAGTACGGTCACCGGTCGGGGCTCAGGCGTCACAAAACAGCTTCCATGTCGTGTTTCGGTTCGGGCGCCGAATCGCTCGGCGCTGTCTCATTCTCAACCGCTTGAGATTAACAGCGCTGTCAACCTTCGGCGGCGCGAAACCGAGTCGAAATCTGGCGCAGCAGGCGGTCGTCCGGAGAGGAGGCACGCGGCGTCAGATGGCGATCAGAGAACAGGTTCAGCGCCTGTCGAATGGAGACGAATGCGTCAGCCGCCCCGCTGTAGACTTTCTCCATTACATCATTGCGGATCTGCGGCGACTGGGCGGCGGACGCGTAGGCGCTGCGCCCGACGCTCTCGTAATAGGCCAGTCCAGGTCCACCGCGCCTGTGCCGGCGGGCCACGATGTAGTCGGGAAACAGCCCGCTCAGCCACAAAGAATAGTTGCCCAGGTGGACGCGAAGCTGGAAGGCTCGGGAGTCAGCAGAGTTATCGATCTCGGCCAGAATGTCGACCAGGTAGCGATACTCCTTTCCTTCTGCTCCAGGCGCCAGGTAGGCTCGGTTGCCGGTTCCGAAGTCGAGAAGAAGCGCCGTCAGATAGTCGGCCAGCATGCGATCCTGAACGTCGGCCTCCCGCAAAGCGTGCCGCAGCAGCACGTACAGGGCGAGACGAGGTGGAACCAGGCTCACACCGGCCGGCGGCCCCTCCAGAATGCAGCGCAGGACCCTGGGGTCATCCAGTAAAGCGTCGATTCCCCTATCGCTCAACTGCTCTTCATGACTGCGGGCTCCCTGCAGATCGAACTCCCTGAGAGCGCTCAGGAGCCAAGCTGCCTCGGCTCGTCCAAACGACATTCGCACATTGGGCTGTACCATCCGCAAACCTCCCGGCCGGTATCCGGCCACCTTGCGTCTGAGTTGGCTTGGAACATCTTGCCCACCTATGGAAACAACGGTAGTGCAACCTTTGGTCCAAGCGGGCTCCCGTGAGTAGCAGGAAAGAAAGAGAGTAGATGAACAACGTGAGAAATACCGTACGTGCTGGATTCTTCGCGGCGCTAGTGCTAGCCGGGTGTCAGGGTCGGCCCGGAGAGGCGTCCAGCGAGTCTTCCAGCTCGGCGGCCACGGCGCAGCCGGCCGCCGCCGTAGACACGCCAGACGCGGGGAGTTGCCCCGTTCCCAAGGTCAATCCGTCTACCGGCGAAGTCGTGCGCGTTATTCCGCTCACAGTGGGTCCGGCCAGCGCCACGGCAGAGCTAGCAGATTCGCCCCGCCTGCGCGAGGTGGGGCTGATGCACCGAACCTGCCTGCCCGCGGATCACGGGATGTTGTTCGTGTACTCCGATGAGGGAATTCGCAATTTCTGGATGCGAAATACAAACGTGGCGCTGGATATAGCCTACATGGACAAGAACCGCGTAATTCTCAACGTGGAGCAGATGAATCCGCACACCGATTCGATGCACGCTTCGGCTGGTCCCGCCATGTACGCGCTCGAGATGAATCAGGATTGGTTTGCCAACAATCAGGTCGCAGCCGGCGACCAGATGGAGTTCTGACTTAACCCAGATCGGACTGCCCATGTCTGAGTTTCGGGAAGAAAAGGATTCGATGGGACCGGTTCAGATCCCGTCCGACATGCTGTACGGCGCACAGACGGAGCGTGCGCGCCAGAACTTT
>JBDLJJ010000156.1:0-5384 GCA_039714435.1 Gemmatimonadota bacterium
GCTGCAGAGTGTAGTATGGTTCACGCCGTGGACGGTCTGGCTCGACGCCTGCTGGAAGACGCTGAAGACCACACTCCGTTGGCGGTGAGACACGGAACTATGCTGAAGGAAGGTCTACAATGCGGGCGTTATCAGCCGGGATGGGTCCCCTCTTTGTATCGGTATTTCTAATCGGGTGCGCCTCGCAAGAGGAGATGCAGCGGTCGGTGGCCGACGAGCTCCATTTCTCGCTGGCAACGACCGGCGGGGTGGTCAGGGACGCTGCCAGCACGGGCGGTGTCAGCTGGGCCGACTACGATGGAGACGGCGACCTCGATCTAACCGTGACCAACGGCTACGATGTGAGCGCCGCCGAACCCACCCCGCAGGCCAACCGTATATACCGAAATGATGGAAACGGAGGACTAACTCTCGCAGACGCGGGGCCCGTTACGACGGACGAAGGATATTCGTCCGGGCACACCTGGGGAGACTACGACAACGATGGCGACCTGGATCTCTTTGTGGCGAACCAGGAGGACCAGGTGAACTTTCTGTACCGCAACGATGGCGGTGGGTCATTCACCCGGGTAATGGAGGGCGCCGTCGCCGCGGATGGCGGGCATTCCTACGCCGCCGCGTGGATCGACGTCGACCGGGACGGGGCTCTGGATCTGTTCGTCGCGAATGGCGGCCTGAGCCACACCGGAGCCAATTTTCTTTACCGCAACCTGGGAAATGACCGCTTCGAGAAGATAACGGACGGGGCGATCGTATCTGATGAAGCCGCCTCATGCGGCATTGCGTGGGCGGACTATGACAACGACGGAGATTCGGATCTCTTCGTGGCAAATAATGGCTTCAACCCCGCGACAAACAGGAACGCGCTTTATCGGAACGAGGGCGATTGGACCTTTACGAAGTTAACGGACAACGCAGTCGCCGAGGACCGCCAGCCTTCGAGTTCGGCAAACTGGATGGACTATGACAACGATGGCGACCTCGATCTGTATGTGGCGAACCTTTACGGCCGCGCCAATCTGCTGTATCGAAACGACGGTACCGGCGAACTCGAACCTGTAACCGAAGTTCCGATCACAGTGGATGGTGGACACAGCCAGAGCACCAACTGGGAGGACTACGACAGCGACGGCGACCTCGATCTACTGATTGCCAATTGGGGGTCCGGCCCGGATCTGTATCTGAACGATGGGCACGGATACCTGGAGCGTACGCGGGCCGGGGACGTCGGCCGGCTTATCGGCCATGCCGCGACGATGGCATCGGGAGATTTCGATGGGGATGGCGATGTCGACGTGTACATCGGCAACTGGCCAGACAACCCGGGGCCGGGCGAGCTCAATAGCTTGTTCGTGAACGAAGGCATGGGGAGCAACTGGCTTCAGGTGGAACTGGTGGGAACGGAGTCAAACCGCGCCGGAATCGGAGCGCGGGTTTCCGTCGTGGCCGACGTTGAAGGCGTCTCACGAACGCAAATCCGCGAGATCAGCAGTCAGACTGGCTTCCGTAGCCAGAGTAGCCTAGTGCAGCACTTTGGATTAGGCGATGCAACGACCGTCGCTGAGGTCATGGTTGCTTGGCCGTCGGGAGAGCGCTCACGGGTCGAAGGATTGAACCCGAACCAGCGAGTCACAATCACCGAACCATAGTAGGCACACACACCGGCCTGCGCCGATGCAGTTTCCGTTGCAGTTTGGGACTCTCCTTTGTCGCCAGTGCGGCGTAGCTGAAAAGGTTCCACCTAAAGGCCGGCCAAGAAATCTTGATCTACGGCGCCGTTCCACCCTGGTGAATGAGCTTGTCGCTTCGGAGTGTCAGATAGAAAATCCCCCAGATGCCGAAGACCATATAGGCTCCCAGGAAGATCCAATACTCGAGGCCGGGTACCAACTGATACCCGGGCACACCTCTCACGAACAGAAGCAAGAAGGCCATAGTCACCGACCAGTAAGCTGAAATCCCCATTACGGCGGCCGTGGAAAGAAGGGCCCACCGCTTCCTCAAGACCAGCCCGACCAAGGAGACCACGATTAGGGGGATATAAATCGCGGTATCGCCAGCTCCGAAGGCACGGTTCATTTCGACACCAAACTCGGTGACTTCTGCAACGGTCTCCTGTAAGCCAAGCCGGACGGCGAAATCGTACGCAAAGAGAGCGGTTGTCTGCCCCAGTAGGAGCACGACCACGGACAGCACGAGAAACACGGATATAACCCAGAACGCTACCGGACGCTTCTCTTTTTGCATTCCGAACTCCCTCCCGCCTCAGTGAGTGCCCATTGCGTGACCCAGTCTATACAAGCTCCGGAGGTAATCTCGGAGTCCACTCATTCCTTCCCCGGCGCTGCTAAACGCAGGGCGTAAGCTGCTCCCGGGTCGTGGGCAGGCAGGATAATAAGCTCGGGGATTCTCTCCTTCAGGGCGCGCACCTTAGCGTACGTTTCTCGTAGCTGCTCCTCGTCACCGGTCGCTGGAAACTGGTCCTCCAGCAGCATGTCTGTTGAGTAACACAGGTCACCCACAAGGAGCAGTGGCGGTGCCGCGTCGCGTCTCACAAGCATGGACAGTGAGCCTGCAAGGTGGCCTGGGGTCGGTAGGAGCATCATCGAGCCATCACCGTTGAGGTCGTACGCATGCGTGAACGGTGCAAGAGACGGGTCGTCAGTTGGCGTAAACGTGATCTTATGCCACTTCGCTCCGGGAATCTCGATGTCTCTCCGTAGGACCATTTCCCGCTCGGGGTGGGGTCCCAACATGTGCCGCCAAGCCTCACTGCTCACCACCAGGTCGGCCTGGGGGATTTCACGGATGCCGCCGACGTGGTCCGCGTGCAGGTGAGAGATGACAGCCTTCCGCACGTCGCTCACCGCATAGCCAGCGAGCTCCAGCTGCTTGGTCAGTGTATCCTCGACACCGATATGGAACCTGAAGATATGACGCATGAACAAGCGGGTGATCCGATCTGGCCAATAGTCTGGATCCGTAATTACCGCTCTATCCTGACCAGTATCGAAGAGGATCAGACCGTCGGAGTGTTCAATGATGAAGACATTGATTGGGAGGCGCACGCGCTTTCGTCCGGCGAAGATCCACCAAAGGGCGGGCTTGCGGCTGCCATACACGTGCTCTCGGTGTGCTTCGCCCCACCCAGTCCTTATGACCGCGACAGATCTTACGGAACCGTTCATACGCAGCCCGTCGCCGCTTGGAGCTTCCCGCGTACTGCCCAGGACGACGCACTAACTCGCAGGGCTGGCATGGCCTGCCTCCTCATTGCTGTCAGTCCTTCTGACTGGGAAGCTAGCCTGGACCAGGACGTGGATCTGTCGGGAGAGTTACCTTGCGCGCGGTCGGGAAATCTACCGGCCGCGTATTGAGCTGTATCCCACTCAGAACTTGCCCATGCAGCTTGGCCTACGACGGTACCTCATGATCGTAGCTGTCCTAATTCGTACAACTCGCCCGTCATCAGGTTACTTCTTAGTAGACAACTCACAGCGCATGTAAGGAGACTTCGAAATGACTGACTTTCTCTTGGTGTACAAAGGCGGCGATCCCCACTTCATGGAGAATCTGACGCCCGAGCAGATGCAAGAAACGATGCAACAGTGGGAGGCCTGGTTTCAGGAACTCGAGTCGTCTGGGAACCTTCGTAACCCGGGTTCGGCACTTGCTCCGGGCGGCGCTGTGGTGTCGACGAACGGCCAAAGCATCGCCACAGACTCTGCAATGGCAGAGGTCAAGGAGTTGATCGGTGGGTTCTCGATCATTGCCGCCGACTCTCTAGAAGCTGCGGCAGAGTTGGCGAAAGGCTCTCCGCACCTGGCTGCACCAGGGTCGACCATCGATGTTCGGGCCATCATTCAGATGTAAGCGGTTACCGGATCATGCGGCGCTCGTGTGGGCTGTTGGCCTGCGCGAGCGCCACTTCCCGGAACCGGCTTGCGGTTTCTCCGTCCCCGGCTCTCGCGTACAGATTCGCCAGCACTGCCGCCACGACATTGCTGTGCGGCAGCTGGTCGGTACCCCGTAGTTGTTCGACTATTGGGATGGCATCCTCTGGTGCGCCGCGGTATGAGATCGCAACGGCCCGGTTCAACCGTGTCAGCGGCGACGGATACACTTCGAGGAGTCTATCATACAGGTTGCAGATCGAATGCCAATCGGTCGCACCGAATGTCTTGGCACCGCAGTGACGCGCGGCGATCGCCGCTTCGAGATGGTACCGACTGGCCAGCCCGGCAGCGCGTTGACTTGATCGGTTCAGGAGCCCCAATCCTCGCCTGATCAACGCTTGGTCCCAGAGCGTTCGATTCTGCTCGTCGAGGGGAATCGGTTGGCCGGACTCGTCTACTCGCGAGTCGAACCGAGCAGCTGCGAAACACATCAAAGCCAACAAGGCTACTGTGTTCCCGTTCGACATCTGCGGCTCGTCGACCAGCAATTGTGTCAGGGAGATCGCATCTCGGCACATCTCGCGAAGAATCGGAACTTCGGTCGTCGAGAAAGACCCCTCGTTGAACAACAGATAGAGAACCGTGTGTACCGTTTCGAGCGCGCCCGGCAACTCTTCCGGTGACGGAAGCAGGAACTCTACACCTTTTAGCGCCCTCCTTGTCCGATAGAGCCTCTTGTTGATGGTCGATTCAGTAGTCAGCAGGGCACGGGCTATCGCCGGGACGCTTAGACCGCACATAGTCTTGAGAATCAGTGGGAGCCGATTCTCGGGTGCTAGCCGAGGGTGGCAACACATGAAAATCATACGAAGCTGATCATCTCTCGCCCAATCTTCTTCGAAAGCGTGATCCACAGCGCGAGTCAGCGTCCACTCGCCCTCCAAGAACAAGGCCAGGTCCGGGGCGAAGGTCGCACGCGTCCGCTCTCGGCGAATGGCGTCAATCGCCCGGTTGCGTGCCGTTGTCAGGAGCCATCCCGGAGGATTGTCAGGAATACCTTGAGTCGACCAAACCTCCATGGCCGACATGAACGATTCCTGCAAAACGTCTTCGGCTAACTCCAGGTTCTGAGGCCCCAGGATCCTGGTGAGAACGGAGATGAGCCGTGCCGATTCCCTGCGGACCAGAAACTCGATCTGGGCACTGAGGCTTTCGTCCATGGGTGATACTAGGGTCATCGCGAGGCCATTGAAATGTTCCTCAGGCATGGCTTGCGCGGCTGCGCTGACGCCGGGTGGCGCCGATTAGTGCCGATACACGCCAGAATCGAAGCCGCGACGTGTGTACACGCCGATACACACCGGCCCGCGCCGATGCAGTTTCCGTAGCAGTTTGGGGTAGTCGCTACTCACCGATCAGTTTCTTCAGGCCTGGACACGGGTGGTCGTGTCAACGTTCTGGGAGGTCGAGAACCTCAGCTAGAAACGT
>JBDLJJ010000157.1:0-5347 GCA_039714435.1 Gemmatimonadota bacterium
CATCCAGCGCGAACGACCCCACCGGCGAGCCGTCGCCGGAAAACGGTATCGGGTCGACCGCCCCTACCGAGAGCACGCCCGGCAGATCTCGGAGCCGGGCCGACATATCTCGGAAGAACTCGGTCCGTGAACCGTCTTGACGATAGGCGAACACAGGGAGCGCGTACTGAAACGTGAGGACGCCATCTTCCTGGAATCCCTTGTCATCCGAGCCGAGGGCCTGGAAGCTCCGAAGCATCAGGCCGGCCCCTACCAACAGAACTACCGATAGAGCGACTTCGGCGATGATGAGGCCGCCCCTCAGCCGCTGGCGCTGCCGGGTCGCCGAACGCTCACGAACCTTGAGCAGGGATGCCAGATTGGCCTTGGTGGATATCCACAGCGGAGCGAGCGCGAACAGAAGGACGGCCCCGAGCGTGACAAGCAGCGTGAAACCAAGCACCGTCAGATCCGTTCCAACGTTCTCCAATCGCGGCAGGTTCTCAGGACCCATGGCGACCATCAATTCGACGCCCAAGTCGGCCAGGTAGAGGCCGAGACCACCTCCAACCAGGCCAAGCAGCACACTTTCCAGCAGCATCTGCATGACGATTCGCCTTCGGCCGCCCCCGATGGCTGTTCTGATAGCGATCTCTCGTTCGCGCTGGCCGGCCCGGACCAGAAGGAGGTTCCCGACGTTGGCGCAGGCGATGAGCAGAACGAAGCCGACCGCCCCCAGCAGCATGAACAGGATAGCCCTGACGTGGCCCACCGCCTCGAGAGCGAGCGGCACGACGTCGATTTCCAGTCCGGCGGCATCGTGCGCGGCGTACAGGCTCCGCTGGCGCGCCGCGATCGTCGTCATCTGCGCCTGGGCCTGCTCGACCGTCACGTCTGGCTTCAGCCGCCCCACGATGCGGATCAGCCCGCCGGGGGCCCGAGGCATGTCGGCCCGCAGGTCGACCGGCATAAGAGTCCATACGTCGGCATTGGTCGGGATTCCCGCGTCGGGCGCCAGATGGAGCCTGAACCTTTCGGGCATCACTCCGATGACCACGCCGCTTTGACCGTTCAGATTAAGTGTCCGGCCGATAACGTCTGACTCGCCTCCGTAGCGCCGCTGCCACAGACCGTGGCTGATCATCAGGGATAGCGGAGGAGGTTCGGCGCCACCTTCTGCGTCAAAGATAGACAGGTCAACCCGGATCTTGTCTTCGGGCCGGAAGGCGCGGCCCAGCGCGGGGGTCACTCCCATCACACTCAGGAACTCGGGGGCCACCCACGACATCACTATCCCTTCCGCTTCCCCGTCGCCGTACAGGTTGGTGCTCGTGGCCCAGATGTTGGTCATGCCTTCGAACAGATCGGCCTGCTCCGAGTAGTCCACGAAGTCCGGCCCGGACACACCGACCCGTGACGCGTCATCGATGCGATTCCAGACCGCTACTAGACGGTCCGGCTCGGCGTAGGGCAGCGGCTCCATCAGCACACCGCTGAGGACGCTGAAGATCGATGTGGTCGCGCCTATGCCGAGCGCCAGCGTGGCAATGGCGAAACCGGTGAACACCGGACTGCGCCGGAGGGACCTGAGGGTGAACCGCAGGTCGATGAGCAGACTGTCGAACATTATTTGGCACTCCAGTTGTTTGCGTTGGACTCCCGCAGGTAACACGGCAGTGTCGGCAAACGTTCTGGAAGGATGCGGAGGGGCTGTAAGCCGGGTTCTGTGCGGGCCAGGCCCGCCGGAGCCATCTATCTGGGACGGCAGTTGCCTGCGCGCCTCAAGCGGCCTACCCGGAGCTCACACGCGACGGGCCGTCGCTCGCTCCTGTTTGGCCTTGCTCCCGGTGGGGTTTGTCGTGCCGTGCCTGTCTCCAGCCACGCGGTAGGCTCTTACCCCACCGTTTCACCCTTACCTGTGCGGCCCTGAGGCCGCCATCGGCGGTCTATTCTCTGTGACACTTTCCGTCGCTTTGCAGCGCCCGGGCGTTACCCGGCACCGTGCCCTTCGGAGCCCGGACTTTCCTCAGACCGACTGATCGGCCCGCGGCTCCGCACCCCTCCGCAACTATTTCGTGCTGTTTCCGTATTGTTCTGCGACCGTTCAGCCTTGCCCGCTTCGGCACTGCGGCAAGCCTGAGGAAACTCTATAATGGGGATTCCAATAAGGATTCCGCACCGAGTTCGGTATTTGCTCGCAGGAGAAACAGAAATGCAGATCGGAAATCTACTACAATCCGGACGTGTTGCAACATTTGCGGCCGGGGCCGCAGCGCTCGCCCTCTTCACCGCGCCAGCTGCCGGAGCCCAGGAACTGGTGCTGGAGATCGAGCCGGCCTCGCTCGAGCTGAATGTGGGCGACAAGGCCACCCTGAAAGGGACCCTGCGTGACGCGGACGGCAATGAAGTAGATGGAGATATCGTCTTCTTCTCCACCAGCCGCCGAGTTGCGGCGGCCAATCGCACGAGTGGCGAGGTGGAGGCCGTCTCGGGTGGAGAGGCTCGCGTCATCGCCTTGGCGCTGGGCGAAGACGGCCGGCCGACCCGTGTTCGCGTCAATGTGGACGTGACCGTCGCCTGGCCTGCCGTCGAGCGCATCGATTTTGCTGGCATCCCCAATCGCATGTATACCGGAAACACGTACACCGTGGTCGCCTCTGCGCTGTCGGCGGACGACATGGCGCGGCCGGACCTGGAGCCGGCGGTTCTCAGCTCTGACCGATCCGTCCTGGCTCCCAGCGTAACCGGAAGACTGAGAGCTCTTCAGGCCGGCACGGTCACACTTTCAGCGGAGGCCGGCGGAGTTGAAGGGGCGGTGTCCGTCGAGGTGGAGACGAGCCCGGTGCGCTCGGTTAGCGTCAGCGCCGCGCAGGACAGGGCCCGTACGGGAGACGTGCTCACGATCGAGGCCGTGGCGCTGGATGGTGACGGCACTGCGGTGGAAGAGGCTCCGATCTCCTTCGCGGTGCAGGCCGAACCCATCGATACGCTGATCGCCCCGCCGGCCAGCGCTCAGGTCAGCCAGGCCGGTAGGTTCGTGGCGGAGAAGCCGGGCATGTACACCGTGTTCGCCAGTTCCGGCGGCGCCACCGGCAGTGTCGAGCTGCAGATCGAAGACCGCCAGGCGACCGAGACAGTGAAAATGCTGGGCCAGGGACGCGTGGGCGAAGTCCACACATCAGACTTGTGGGTGTGGGAGGGTGTGGACGGCCGTGATTACGCTGTGACAGGCACCTGGGGGGCCGAAGGCAAGGCTTATTTCTGGGACGTTACCGATCCCACGGCGATCGTGAAGGTGGACAGTGTTCAGGTAGACGCCCGCACCGTGAACGACGTGAAGGTGTCCGAGGACGGCCGGACCGCGGTCATCAGCCGTGAGGGCGCCTCGAACCGGCGCAACGGGCTCGTGATTCTGGATGTGTCCGACCCGCGCGCGGTTGAGATCGTGGGCGAGTATGACGACGAGCTGACCGGCGGGGTGCACAACGTGTTCATTCACGCGGGCCACGTCTACGCGCTCAGCGCGGGCCAGCGTTACGACATCATCAACATCGAAGACCCCGCCAACCCACACCGGGTGGGCCGGTTCGAGCTTGACACGCCCGGACATTCGATCCATGACGTGTGGGTCGAAGACGGAGTGGCGTATTCGTCCAACTGGTCCGACGGTGTAGTCCTGGTGGATGTAGGCAACGGTATCAAGGGTGGGACGCCCTCCAATCCGGTGTTCATAAGCAGCTACGCCTATCCGAGCGGAGCCAATCATGCGGCCTTCCCCTTCCGGAGCCTGTCCACGGGCAAGTTCTACGTCATCGCCGGTGACGAAATCATGCCGCAGTGCAGGGACCTGGCTAAGCCCTGCGCGGCCGAGGGGTACATGCATTTCATCGATTTCACAGACCTGGAGAACCCCAAGGAAGTCGCGCGCTTCGAGGTGCCCGGGGCGGGGACACACAACATGTGGGTCGAGGGCGACCGTCTATACGCGGCATTCTATAACGGTGGCGTTCGGGTGGTGGACATCTCGGGCGAGCTCATGGGAGATCTGTTCAGGCAGGGCCGCGAGATCGCGCATTACCTGGCCTACGACGGCGAGGGATTCCTGCCCAACGCGCCGATGACGTGGGGCCCGCAGCCTCACAAGGGCAACCTGTTCTTCACGGAGTTCAACTCCGGCCTGTGGGCGATTCAGCTCACGCCAAAAGACCTTGTACCGTAGCCGGCGCCCCGCGGGGGCCCTGATCGCTTGCGCGCTTGGCGCTGCATGTGCCTCGGCCCCGGCCGATGCCATCTCCACGGACGGCGGGCCAGGCGAGCCGTCAGCGGCCGCTACGGCGCCGTGGCCGGCCGATGACTACTACGTCATCGTAGCGGCCGAGTCTCAGGATGAGGTGTCTGTCGTCCGATTTGGACCGGACGGCGGCCAGTTGGTCAAGAGTGTGGAAGTCGGCCTTTTTCTCACGGAAACCGACGGGCCGCACGGAATAGCGGTGGATCCGGACGGCTCGCACTGGTACGTCTCCATCGCGCACGGCACCCCGTTCGGCCAGGTACATCGTTACGACGTGGCCACGGACGAGCGAGTCGGCGCGGCGGTGGTGGGCCTGTTCCCCGCCTCCATGGCGGTCACGGACGGCGGACTGCTGTTCGCCGTCAACTTCAATCTTCACGGGGATCCCGTGCCAAGCTCCGTGTCGGTGGTCGATACGGAGAGCATGCAGGAAATCGCGCAGATCCCGACCTGCGCCATGCCGCACGGCGCGCGGCTGTCGGCCAATCAGACACGGCTGTACTCCGTATGTATGCGGGACGAGCAGCTCGTCGAGCTGGATACCCGGTCGCTGGCGGTGACGCGGCGGATGTATCTGGGCCCCGACGAGGAGCGGGAGCTGGAGGCGTCCACTCTGGAGGCCAGGGCCACACTCGGCACCAATACGGCGGAGGCCATGGCGACGCGCTGCGGACCTACCTGGGTGCAGCCGTCTCCTGACGGTCGGCACGCCTACGTCGCCTGCAATAAGAACCGGGAGGTGCTCGAGATCGACCTTGAGGGATGGACCATCGCACGCCGGTTCGAAACCGGACCCGGCCCTTACAACCTCGACATAACGCCCGATGGGGGGCAACTGGTCATTACATACAAGGGCGGCGCGGCGATCGGCGTGTTCGACCTGGAGGCGGGGCGCGAGATCGCGGCTATTCAGACGCACCGGACTCTGCCACACGGAGTGGCGCTGAGTTCGGACAGCAGGTACGGGTTCGTGAGTGTTGAAGGCGTTGGCGGAGAGCCGGGAACAGTCGAGATGATCGACCTCAGCAGTCTGGCTACTGTCGGACGGGTAGACGTAGGGAAACAAGCCGGAGGCAT
>JBDLJJ010000158.1:0-5152 GCA_039714435.1 Gemmatimonadota bacterium
AGGATAGTATCTGTTATAACAACTATCGTGATAACAGTAGTCGGAATTAGGGGCCACGTTAGAATGACGAAGCGATTGCAAGAGGAACTCAAGCAGACCCGACCTTTCGGTTCGGACGAGGAAGTCGCCTATCTCCTCCTCGTGAAGGCGGCGCACGAATTGTCCGCTGAGTTTGAGGCTTTGTTCGGGCGCGACGGTATCACTTTCCAGCAGTACAATGTCCTGCGAATCCTTCGCGGCGCACCGACCGAAGGTCTGCCGGTACGAGAGATCGCTGACCGCCTGATTACCAAGGACCCCGATGTCACACGGCTGGTCGACCGACTGGAGCAGCGCGGTCTGGCTGAGCGACAACGCAGCGTATCCGACCGAAGAGTGGTGCGGGTTCGAATCACGGGGCCCGGGGGGAAGCTAGTTGATGGACTGGATGAGTCCGTAAACGAACTTCACCGTGCGCAACTGAAGCATCTCACGCCTGTCCAACTGCAGAATCTGATCGGACTCCTCGGTGAGGTACGTTCGACCCGGAGCAATCCTTAATATAGGAGCGACAATAATGAGCATCGACAAATATTCGAGCAGCGGTACTTCTTCGGCGCGCGACTGGGCACCCACCGTTCTCCGCGTCACTCTGGGAATCGTATTTATAGCCCACGCTTGGCAGAAGATCACGGTCTTTGGTCTCGACGGCCTGGGCGGTTTCCTCGCTTCAGTGGGCATACCGCTGTCGTCCGCGGCTGCGATTCTTCTGATCACGACGGAGATGCTCGGCGGCATAGCCTTGATCCTGGGCGTATTCACGCGGTTAGTGAGCGGCATCCTTGGCTTCGTCATGCTGGTAGCCCTGGTCACTGAGCACCTGCCCAGCGGGTTTTTCCTCAGTGTGCCGCTCGGCAGCAACGGGTTCGAGTATGTGCTCACCCTGATGGCCGCCAGCACAGCCCTCGTTCTGTCCGGGCCGGGCGCCGCCTCTTTGCAGACGGCGATCGCGGGAAGGGCTGATGTGGGCGGTCGAGGCGGCGAGTAACGCTCCGTACGGGAAGGAAAGCAGCAAAAGCGTTTCAGCTGAAACGTCCCGCGGCTTGGCATGCGAAACGTCCCGCGGCTGGCATGCGACATTTTTGGTGAATCGACTAATTCTCGCTATAATGGCCCGCCCGCCGTGTATTCCACTTTCTCCACACGGAGGTTCTTATGTGTATGGAGAGACTCTGCACCCTCGCGCTGGCCATCTGCATCTCTGTCACCGCGTGTACGCCCGGCCCGGACAACGGGACGGCCGCCGAGGCCCAGGTAGCGAATCCCTGCGCCGCTGCGGATCAGGCCCAGCATGCCAAGGGCACCGTCGAGCTCTGGGAAGGAACCGTGCGCCAGATCTACATCGGCAAGCCGCTGGTCGGTGCCAAGGGATACTTCGTTTCCAACCTTACCGCGGGTGAGGCCCGGGCCGAAGTCTGGAACTTCCCGCAGCGAGACCTGGGCTACGAGGTGTTCCTGTTCGAGATCGATGTACCCGAGTACGTGGGTCTTCTGTTCAAGGACGCCAATCCCAACATGGGGCTGAATGACCCCGCTCCGCCGTTCGATCAAGTCGCGCCTCTCATCAAGCAGTGGAAGAGTCTGGGCACGATCAACGTGGACGAAGCGGGACACGGGACGCTGTCATATGACAGCGGAGAGGATCTGTACGCTCAGGGCCTCAACATGATCATGGTGTTCGGCAAGATGAGTGAAGGAAGCCACGAAGGTCCGGAGGACCTTGGGGAGCTGATGGTCGAGTGCAATGGTCCGATCATCGGTGCGCAGGGGATTGCGCCTATGGAGTTGAGAGTTCTGGAAGGCGCGATCACGGTGCGCCCGGCCGGGTAGCGGACTTTGTACCCAAGAGCCTGGTTCCTGTCGGCCGTTGCCTTGGGCGCGGCTTGGCTGGTGTTGTCCAATGGTCTCGCCTACGCGCAAGGCGGCTGCGGTTCAGTCTGCATTCCCCTGGAGGCGGTGCAGCCGCGCGCCGGAACCGTTGAGGGCAATAGCCTCCAGCTTACGGCCATCTTCGAGACCGCCGAGTTTGACGCGTTTCGAGAGGGTAGTGGGTCGATCACGAATCCGGGTGGAAACAGGGCCACGATCTCAGCGGCGACGTTTACTGCCAATTACGGTCTGACGTCTCGCCTCACCCTCATCGGCATCGTTCCCATCGTGAGGAAGAACCAGTTTACCAACAGATTTGGTACGAGGATCGCCGATGGCCTGGGTGACGTGGCGCTGGCCGCCAGTTATGAGGTGGTCGAACCTCTGGTGTTGGGACAACCGTCGATCTTTGTCGGTGGCGGGCTGAAATTCCCGACCGGCGCCATCGAGGAACCAGGAGGCGATGTGCAGAGGCTGCCCGAAGCGTTTCAGGCGGGGTCGGGCGCCTACGATCTTCTCCTGACGGGAGGCTACTTTCAGCCTCTGGGTCGTTTCCGTATCGGCGGAGCCACGTTCGTACGCATACCACTCGGCAGTAATGAACGGGAGTACAAGTTCGGTAACGAGTATGAGGTTCACGCCGGAGCGCACTATGCGCTCTCATTCCTGGGCAAAGTGTGGGAGATGGGGGCCATGATCGATGTGCTGTACGCGGAACACGATGAGGATCCCGCCGGTGTTCTTCCTGCCAGGCTGCGCGATGGGACGACGGTCCTGAACACGGGTGGGACGTTTGTGAATCTGACACCTACGCTCGCTTTCAGGCCCCTTTCCAACCTCTACCTGGCGTCCCGGTTCTCGATTCCGGTAGTCGAGAATTGGAACGGCCATCGTGAAACGTCCGTCGGTCAGGTAGCGCCGGACCTTACGATTACTCTCTCCGCTACTGTAGGCTTCAGCCTGGGCGGAGAGGACGTCACTTTCTAGCCCCGCTTACGGCCGACTGGCGATGCGACCGCGCTACCTTCTCCGAGTCCTGTCAGGGGTATGCCTGGCGGTCCTGTTGAGTGAAGCGGAGGCGCTGGGTCAGGAATCCTCCGCGGCGGCGAGCCCTGAGGAACCAGTGGCGGCTGTGGCCGACGGCCGTCTTGCATCCGATGCCAATTCTCTGCGGGCACTCGGCTGGGCCGTGGCCGAGCCGAGTTGGCGCCTCCCCTCGTTCAACCTCGAGGACGACCGGGGCCGGTCCGTCAGTTCTAGCGATCTGGACGGAATCCTCACGGTTGTCAGCTTTTGGGCTTCGTGGTGCGAGGGATGCGAGGACGAGCTTAGAGCCCTACAAGCTTTGCACTCTACGGCTGACGAAGCGGACCTGATGATACTTCCCATCAACACGATGGATCGAAAATCGCGGGCGGCGCAGATCATGGAAAAGACGGGATTCACCGTACCCGTTCTGTGGGACAAGGGACTCGGACGAGAGATCGGCGTCGTAGGCCTTCCCACCAATTACGTCGTCGACCGAACGGGATGCGTCGTCGCATTACGCTACGGTCCGATCGAGGAAGCAAACATCACCAAGGTTCTTCGAATACTCGGCAGGGAATCTCCTAACCAACCTTGCTGAACTGTGTGTCCCGGAACTGCTCCGGGAGTTGTAGACGTCCAACGCTAGACTGGAGGCGAATCGATGGGAAGCGTACTCAAGTGGCCGATCATCGGCTGGATAGTGATCGACGTTCTATTCATCCTCATTCTGTACGTGGACGGCGTCTCGCATGTCATGTCTCCGACCACGGTCGCACCTCTGGCTCTCGCTTTCGGCCTATGGGTCGGGTACAGGACGGTGCAGGGAGGCGGGAGCTTCAGTAACGCGATCGTAAACGGAGCCATCGTGGGCGCAGTGTGCGGCGTGCTCACCCTGCTGATGGGCGCGGTCCACGGGATGGATAGTGGAGATGTATTTGCGCAAGCCGTGTTCTTCTTCGGCCTACACATTTCAGGCGCGGTCGTGGGCGGAGGTTTCCTCCTGTCGAGCGGGGCACAAGCTTCCGCAGCGGCAGCTGGAAGTCGCGGCGTAGGCGGTGGTGACGGAGGCGGATCCGGGGGTGGAGGCGGTATGTGATCCGAGCGGGAGATCCTTGCCTGGGCGCTTGACTCGCCTGAGGACGATCTCGCCCGGGACGATCTCGCAGCCCCGATTGCTGGAAGGCCCGCTGAATTGCGGGCCTTCTTAGCATCTGATGGCCCCCGAAACTCTGTGACACAGGTTCATATTGAGCGACTGACGCTTCACGCCGGCGCTGCTCCACCAAATCAACTTGAGACTTGCTCCTGCAGTCTACCCACAGCTAGATGTGTGGGGTCGAGGCTCTGTTTTTCGTGGACGATCCTGGAGGTACCCATGCGGACAAGCAGTCGAGCGCCGGGCACCATCGTATCGCTTTCATTTGCTGTTATCGCCCTCGTACTGGCGACGCCTCAGCCGGCCCATGGCCAGTTCGTAAAGAAGCTCAAGAAGACAGTGAAAAAGGCGGCAGAAGAAGAGGCGCTCGTCAGCGCGGACCAACTTGTGCGCGGGAAGGTCCGCTGCATGTTTGACGATCTCCAGTGCATCAAGAGTGCGGAAGAATCGGGCCAGGATTACGTACTAACAGACGACGACGGAGAGGTTCTCCTCGACGACGACGGCCAGCTCGTCTCCGACCCTAATGAAGCTGCGGCCATGTTGGGGGAGGAGCCACCGACGGATATGGCTGATGCTGTGACGAACTTCGAATTCGAACCGGGCGAGACCGTGCTGTTCGAGGAAGATTTCGAGGCTTCTAACCTGGGCGACTTTCCTCGCAGGCTCAAGTTCTTGAACGGAAACATGGAAGTCGTCGAGTGGAATGGTGGCCGGTGGATCCGGGCTACGGCAGGATCGGCGTTCGCGGTTAAGCTGCCTCGCGTGTTGCCTGACAAGTTCACGCTGGAGTTCCCGATATTTTACGGGCACGGCAATCAGTGGATGCGCATCGCATTTCGTGACCCCGAAGGCGAGGTAGTCAAGCCACGCGGAATGGGCTGGTACAAATGGGCGCACCTTCAGCTCGATGAGCGGAACACGGGCATCCAGGACATAGACCAGGACGGCCCGGTCTCGTTGACGCGGGCCGAGTTCACGGAAAGCCCGGCCACAATCCAGATGATGGCCGACGGGGATCACGTGAAGATCTTTGTCGATCAGCGGCGAGTCGCGAAC
>JBDLJJ010000159.1:0-5068 GCA_039714435.1 Gemmatimonadota bacterium
GAGAAGCGCCTTGGCGGGAATACATCCCCAGTTGAGACATGTGCCGCCGAAGCCCCCTTCGTAGGAAGAGTTCTCGACGCAGGCTGTCTTGAGCCCGAGTTGCGCGGCGCGAATCGCGCACACATATCCAGCTGGGCCAGCCCCTATAACGACTACATCGTATGAATCAGCCATATTTGTCTATCCCCATTGCACTTAACTGAACTAGTATAGCCTAGACTAGTGGAGGTTCATCGTGCTGTCGACGTCATACGACGGCACACCCATATACTAGAGTTTGCTAGAGCATCATCTCGAGCGGATTCTCCAGCATGGCTTTGAACGTCCCCAGAAACGCCGCCCCCATGGCGCCATCGATTACGCGGTGATCGCATGACATCGTGACCTGCATTCGGCGGCGCACGACGATGTCCCCGTCTACGACCACCGGCTTGGCTTCAGTCTTACCGATGGCGAGGATCCCCGCTTCGGGCGGATTGATGATCGCTGTAAACTCGGTGATCTCGAACATTCCAAGGTTGCTGATCGAGAAGGTGGCGCCCTGGTATTCCTCCGGCAGGAGACGTTTGTCTCGGGCGCGGCCGATAAGTTCGCGCGCTTCCTCTGAAATCTGAAGGAGCCCCTTCTGGTCGGCCGCTCGGACGATGGGTGTGATCAGGCCGCCGCCCTCGAGGGCCACGGCGACGCCGACGTCCGCGCTGCCGTGGCGGACTATCGTATCGCCGTGCCAGGAGGCGTTGATATCTGGATGACGCGCCAGCGCCTCGGCGACGGTTTTGATGAGAAGGTCGTTTACGCCGATCTTCCCGGCCGAGAGACGCTCGTTCAGCCGGGCTCGAAGATCGAGCGCTTGTTCCATATCGATTTCGGTGGTCAAGAAGAAGTGGGGAACCGGCCCGATCGACGCGGCGAGAGTCCGCGCGATAGCCTTCCTCATCAGGCTCACCTCGACTGTCTCGGCGACCAGCCTGCCGGGACCCGCCGGCGCGAACCGCGCGGCTGAGGCGGGTGGCTGCGCCGAGACGGGTGGCGCAGCTGCGGCGGCTTCCACGTCTCTCTTAACGATCCGCCCGCCAGGCCCCGACCCCGCAATGTCCTCTATGCGAAGCTCGGCGGCCTCTGCCAATCGCCGTGCAAGGGGCGACGCCTTCACTCGGCCCGCTGGGGCAGACTCAGGCAGTGGCGCAGCTGGAGCAGCCACCTGCGCAACTGGAGCCACCGGTGCTGGGACGACCTCTGGCGACGCGGGCTGTGCAGCGGGCTCGGGCGTCGGCTCTGAGGCAGGCGCTGGCGCGGCCTGAGTTTCGGCGGCGGCGAGGATCGAGGAAATGTCCTCGTCCGGCTCGGCGACTACGCCGATGAGCACGCCGACCGGAACGGTAGCCCCGGCCTGCACTACGATCTTGCGGAGCACACCGGAGCCCAGCGACTCGATGTCCATGTTGGCCTTGTCAGTCTCGATCTCGGCCAGGATGTCGCCGGCTTCGACGGCGTCGCCCTCCTGGAGCTTCCACTCCAGGAGTTTCCCCTCTTCCATCGTCGGGCTCAGCTGAGCCATTACGACTTTAGTCGCCATGAGCCTCGTTTGTCATCGCGTAAGGCCATCACGCATTAACGTAGCACACGTGCTTGACGGCGTTTACCACCGTGTCGGGCGCCGGGACGATCAACTTCTCGAGGGCCCGGGCGTAGTGCATCGGGACGTCCAGGCCCGAGACGCGAGCGATGGGTGCGTCCAGATAGTCGAAGGCCTCCCGCTGAATATCGTCTACGACCTGGGCTCCTATCCCGGACACGGGCCAGCCCTCCTCCAGAACCACGGCGCGCCCCGTCTTCTTCACTGAAGCGACCACGGTGTCCGCGTCGAGCGGACGAACGCAGCGCAGGTCCACGACCTCGGCTTCGATCTCGTGGTCCGTGGC
Organism: Gemmatimonadota bacterium; assembly: GCA_039714435.1. Classification (GTDB taxonomy): domain Bacteria; phylum Gemmatimonadota; class Gemmatimonadetes; order Palauibacterales; family Palauibacteraceae; genus JAZDDE01. The sequence goes on from JBDLJJ010000159.1 coordinate 1,923, forward strand.
CAGAATGTCGGCCGCCTTGAGGGCCACGTGCACCATCTTCCCGTTGGTCACGACGGTCACATCGGCGCCTTCTCTCTTCACATCGGCCAGCCCTATGGGAACGAGGTGCTCTCCGTCCGGAACATCACCTTTCACGTTGTACAGAAGCTCACCCTCGACGAACACGACCGGATCGTTGTCGCGGATGGCGCTCTTCAGGAGGCCCAGCGCATCGGCGGGCGTCGCCGGTGTGCACACCTTAAGGCCGGGAATGTTGGCATACCATGGATCGGGCACCTGAGAATGCTGTGACGAAAGCTGCAGAGCAGAGCCTCCCGGACCCCGAAACACTATAGGAATGTTAAACTGGCCGCCCGACATATGATGGAGCTTGGCGGCCGAGTTCACGATCATATCGTAGGCCAGCAGGGCGAAGTTCCAGGTCATGAATTCAACGATGGGACGAAGCCCTGTCATGGCGGCTCCGACGCCGAGACCGGCGAATCCGTTCTCCGCGATCGGCATGTCTCGCACGCGCCACTCACCGAACTGCTCGAGCAGTCCCTTCGATACCTTGTAAGCACCGTCGTACTCGCCCACCTCTTCGCCGATGAGAAACACGTCCTCGTCCCGTTCCATCTCTTCGCGCAGAGCCCGGTTGAGCGCCTCCCGGTAGGTGATCAACGCCATGCATCCCTCCGGTCGATGCCGCCCCGAAACTCGTCCGAGTAGACGTGCGCGCGGATGGCTTCGGGGCCCGGCACCGGGCTCCGCTCAGCAAACTCCGCCGCCTCTTCTACCTCGCTGATGACCTCCTGGTCGAGCTCTTTCACATCGCCTTCGGACAGCACCCCGGCCTCGATGAGGCGGTTCTGGAACGTAACGATGGGATCGCGCTTTCTCTCGCCCTTCACCTCGTCCAGTGTTCGGTAGATTCCGTGCGCTGGATCAGACATCGAGTGTCCGTGGTAGCGGTAACAAAGCGCCTCGATGAAGGTGGGCGTGCCGTCTCGGCGCGCACGCTGCACGGCCCGGGTGGTCACTTCGTGCATCGCCAGCACGTCCATTCCATCGACCTGCTCGGACGCCATCCCTTCGTACGCACAGGCGCGAGTCACGAGGTCCGCTACCGACGCAACGCGGTCGATTTCGGTGCCCATACCGTACTCGTTGTTTTCCACCACGTAGATCACCGGCAGATTCCACTTGGCCACCATGTTGAAGGCCTCGTGGAAGGGTCCGCCGTTGACCACGGAGTCGCCGAAGAAGCAAAGGCACACCTGGTCCGATTTACGGTACCGAATCGCATAGCCGACTCCGGCCGCCAACGGAACGTGTTGGCCCACGATGCCGTGTCCACCCATGAAATTCACGCTACTGTCGAACAGGTGCATCGAGCCGCCGGCGCCTCCTGAGGTCCCGTCTACCCGGCCCAACAGCTCCGACATCACGGCCCTCGGCTTCACGCCCCGGACCAGCGCCTGGGCGTGATCACGGTAGGCGGTGAACACGTAGTCGTCCTCCCGCAGAGCCATTATGGCTCCGGTGGCTACAGCTTCCTGCCCGATATACAGGTGGCAGAAACCGCCGATCTTGCCCGTCTGATAGGCCTCGGCGGTCTTCTCTTCGAAGCGGCGCGACAGAAGCATGCTGCGCAGCATCTCCCGTAGAGCGTCGTCTGAAAGCCCAATCGACTCACGGCGTCGTTCGGCAGATGCGTCTTCAGCTCCAATACCCATCGCCTCCCGCTCCACTAGTTCGCCGTCCCGGCGCGCTCGCGCAGCTCCTCGACCTGCTCACGGGCGTGATAACTGCTCCGGACCAACGGGCCGCTCTCGACATGGAGGAAGCCCATCGACTCTCCGATCGTCTTCCAGCTGGCGAACTCCTCGGGAGTCACGTAGCGGTCGATGGCCATGTGCTGCAGGGAGGGACGAAGGTATTGGCCCAGCGTCAGGATCTGCACGCCGGCCTCTAGTGCGTCTGCCAGGAAGCCATGCAGGTCCGCCTCTTCTTCACCCAGGCCGAGCATGATTCCGGTCTTTATCAGAACTTCCTCGTCCAGACTTCTGGCGTAGCGAAGAACACCCAGCGAGCGCTCGTAACGTCCGCCCGGCCGCGCCACGCGGTGCATGCTGCGGACGGTCTCCATGTTGTGATTGAAGATCTCGGGCCGTGCTTCGATCACGGTCTGGATGGCGAATTCGTCGCCGCGGAAGTCAGGCGTGAGCACCTCGACGGAACACTCCGGCAGCCGCAGCCTGATTTCCTCGATCAGGCTGGCGAAGATGCGCGCCCCGCCGTCCGGAAGATCATCGCGATCGACTGACGTAATGACGACGTGTCGCAGATCGAGCTGCTTGATCATCTCGGCCACGCGCCGTGGTTCGTCCTCGTCTAGTTCCTCCGGGCGTCCGTGAGCGATCGCACAGTAGGGGCAGTTTCGGGTGCATTGGTCGCCCATGATGAGGAAGGTGGCCGTGCCCGCCTCCCAACATTCGCCGATGTTGGGGCAGTGCGCCTCTTCACACACGGAGTTCAGCCCCATCTCGCGCATCGTGTTCTTCAGATGCCGGTAGTTCGGGCCTCCTGGCGCCGTGGCCTTAAGCCAGCGGGGCTTGCGCTCCGGCCAGGCGGAGACCGATGGCGTGTCGGTTGATTGTATGACCTGCAGTTGCCGCATGCCGCTGTATTCTCAGGATCAGGGTCCGTTGAGCTGATAGCTAGCCGGAAAAAATACCCGATAGACGTTGATGAGTCCACCGCAGCCACACACATGAAACAGTCTTCTACACGTTGCCGTGCCGCGGGGGCTTTACTATTCTCTGGCCCACGATCTGGACATCGGAATCTGAGGAACCATGACATACATTATCGTACAGCCGTGCATTGACACCAAAGACGCCTCGTGCGTGGACGTCTGCCCCGTTGACTGTATCTACGAGGCTGACGACCAGTACTATATTCATCCCGAGGAATGCATTGATTGTGGAGCCTGCGTGCCGGAGTGCCCGGTAGAGGCAATTTTCCCGGATGATGAGGTGCCCGAGCAGTGGCAGGAGTTCATTGAGAAGAATTATCAGCATTTTGGCGTTCCGGCCCCCTGACGGGAGTCCCGCCCGGAGCGCCACTGAATCACATGACAGAAAGAGTATGGAGGTATCTAT
>JBDLJJ010000160.1:0-4938 GCA_039714435.1 Gemmatimonadota bacterium
CTCCACGAGGTTCTCCGGCAGCGCCGTACAGTTGATTTCAACGAACGGATTGTCCCGCCGAAAGCTCCGCGCGTGAATAGCCCGGGCGACGAGTTCCTTTCCCGTACCACTTTCGCCCTCGATGAGTACGGTGGACTCGGACTGCGCCACCTTCTCCACCATTCCCATCACTTCCTGCATCCCCTCGGAGCGGCCGATGATCTCTACGTTGGCAAAACGCCAGCGATGTTGTTCGCGCAAGGCCGTGACTTGCTCACGCAGCTGCCTGATCTCCAGGGCTCTGGAGATGACGAGCTTGAGCTTGTCCAGATCGATGGGTTTTTCGAGAAAATCGTGAGCCCCCGCTTTCACGGCCTCTACCGCGGTGCTTATCTCGCCATAGGCAGTGACTATGACAACGACCAGATCCGGGTCGATCTCGTGCAACTTCGGTAACAGATCGATCCCCGAACCGTCTGGCAGCCTGAGATCGAGAATCACGACGCCCGGGCCGGTAGCCTCCACGGCGCGTAGCGCCTCGGCGCACGACGCCGCGGTTTCGACCTCATACCCGGACGCGGCCAGAGCCTGCCCGAGCCAGGTGCGGATCAGATCCGCGTCGTCAACAACGAGCAGAGAGGGCTGGACTCGGCGTGTCATTCGTCCTCCTCCTGGCCCGGAATCGGCAGGGCGAGCGTGAACTTCGAACCGATGCCTGGAGTACTCTCTACCTCCAGCCGGCCTCCGTTGCGTTCTACTATGCCGCGCGTGATAGCCAGTCCCAGGCCGCTGCCCCGGTGCTTGGTTGTAAAGAAGGGCCGAAAGACCTGGCGAAGCTGATCCTCGGGAATGCCGACGCCGGTGTCGAGCACTTCGATTCGCACCGTGTCCTGATCATGCCCGACATGGATAGTCAATTCTCCCCCTTCAGGCATGGCCTGGATGGCGTTGAGCGACAGGTTCAGAAGCGCGTGGGTCATCTGGGCTGGGTCTACCGTTACGGGGGGAACGTCCGAATCGATGAGCCGGTTGATCTTCACACCACCCGCCTCAGCCTGAGCCGCCAGGAGGGAAAGAGATTCGTCCACTATCTGCACCGGATCTATCCGGACGGTGTCCGGCTTTCTGGGCCGCGCATAGCTCAGCAGGTCGTTCACAGAAGTCTCTATCTGGCCCAGATGCGTCCTCATCTGACCCAGCGTCTCTCTTGCCGACTGGTCGTCGGCCGCACGCTGGGCGAGCAGCTCCACCCCGCTCGTGATCCCCGCCACCGGGTTCTTGATCTCATGCGCGATACCGGAGGCGAGCTCGCCGACGGAGGCGAACTGCGCCGCCCTGGTCATTTCCTGCTCGTGCAGCTCCTGGATCTCCTTCGCGGAACTCTCGAGTTCACTGGACATCAGGTTGAAAGTATGGGCCAACTGGCCAAGCTCGTCCGATCTGTCGACCTGAACTTGAACTCCCAGTTCTCGGGCCCGGAGCCGCTCCGCCGCCGCGACGATCTTCTGGACCGGCGAAACCAGGGACCGGGCCACGAGCCACACGGTCGCTACGAGCAGGAGGGCGAACAGCGTGCCGAACACGGTGGACATGAGCCGGAGTCTCCGCATCTCCCCGAACATGACCTCGTGTGAGGCCTCCGCTATGTACTTCCAGGTCATCCCTGGTATGTCGGCTGACGTAGCGGCAACCGAGGCGCCCTCGTAGTTGACATACTCGCTGACACTTCCCGGGGGGACATCCAGAATGGGAGTGTCGAGCCGCTGGCTGAAATCGATCGGCCGGTGCGCGTGCGAGAAGATCAGCGGGCGCCCGTCGGCTGAAACGATGTAGCTCTCGACGTAGCCCGCCATGTGCTCGGGGATGCCCAGGAAGCGGCGCTGGCCAGCCGAGTACACGACGCCGATGAACACCCCGGCCAAGCCCAGGTCGTCCGCGGCAGGGTGGGCAACCGTCAGCACAGGGAGGACCTGCTCGCCGCGGGACCACGCCTCCGTCGTAGACGTCCCGATCCACTCCTGCCCCTCCGCCCATGCTCCGAACCAGCTCGGCTGGCCCGGTGCGTCGGCTGTGCTCAGAAGCCAGGTCCCGTCGGCTGTGGCTATCGCGAACTCGTCGAAAACGGCAGACTCTCCCAGCTCGTGCTTCAGCCTGTCTACCAGTACTGAGGTCGCCGCGCCATCCGGCTGGCCGGCGCCAGCCTCCGCAGCGGCCGCCCGAATGAGCGCCGGGATTTCCCGGTGACCGCCAAAGAAACCCTCCATCTCAAATTCGTGCAGGCGCACCTGGTGGGCGACGTGGGCTGCCTGCGACTGGGTAAGAGAGTTAAGAAAGCTTTCGACCTGGCCTTCCAGAATTCGCAGGCTCACCGCATAGCCCACAGCGTTTGTCAGGAAGAGTGGCAGCAGCGAGAGAGCCAGGAACCACGAGAGGATGCGCCAGCCCAGCGTTCCCTTCCTGAGTAAGGACCCCAGGACCGAACTGTTCTTGGTGCTCCCCGGCATCGGCTGCCTGCTTTCGCTCGAGCTCGACGGTTACTCTGAACTGCGATTCAGGCAAGAAGAGTACCTTGATTCCGCTCCGCTCCCGAACCCGTAAAGTAGGGCCAAATTATATCCTTGCCGACATCTGCGCAGCGCCGAATGGGGCAAATACCCCACAGAAGTGGTGCATATCCCCCAAAACGGCGATCCGTTCCGTCCGGTTACCTGCGCGAGTGGGCGCGGTAACTACTTAGACAACGTGTAGTTACAATTACTGCGCCTCCGGTACGGTACCTGCAATCGAGGGTAAACAGTAGTAGTCAGTGCGAGGGGGGTCGCTAGGGCCCCACTACCGACCGAAAGAGGGAGGTCGCCGTAATGAGAATCAAATCGGGTATGCGCGCAGCATGTTCGGTCATCGCGGCTGCCGTTGCGATGCTGGCCATGTCGCCTGACCTGTCAGCCCAGGGGCTGATGGTGACCGGCTATGCCGACTTCGAGGCGACGGTAAGCAACGTGGGCGCCGATGCCGGATCCAATTTTTTCTTCGATAATCATCACTTCAACGTAGTCGTCCTGGGCAACGTAGCCGGAGACTTGTTCGCGGCGGCGGAGGTCGAATACGAGCACGCGGGAGAAGAAATAGGCCTGGAGTATGGTTACCTGACTTACAGGGGCGCTGAGAATTTCCGGGTCTCAGCCGGGAAGTTCATCGTGCCGTTCGGCAGGTTCAACAAAGATCTACATCCGACGTGGATCAACAAGATGGTTGACCGGCCGCATGGATTCAGGGACATCTTCCCGCAGACGTACAGTGACGTCGGCATCTGGCTCTCTGGTGGCTTTCCCCTCGGGGATGACGCGACGTTTTCCATGGACGCCTTTGTTGTGAACGGCTTGATGGGAGAAGACGGCAGCGGAATCAGGGGGTTTCGCGGAAACGACCGGGAAAAGCAGTCGGACGGTGCGAGGGACGATAACAAAGCCGTAGGTGGACGCCTCGGATTTGTGCTCCCGAATCAGCACCTGGACTTCGGAGGATCCGTTTATACGGGCAACTCAGCGGATCTTTCGACCCAGGACCTGACTCTCACTTTCTTCGGAGTGGACGCGCACTATTTCTACGAGGGACTGAGCATCCGTGCCGAGTTTATTACCGCCGACCAGGAGGCGACCGGTGGAGACCTCCGAAAGAAGGGTGGGTACCTTCAGGCCGCGTATCAGGCCAATCGAAACTGGGAGCCAGTCGTACGCTTCAGCGTGCGTGATATGCCCGGCGAGAGCTCGGACCAGAGCCGTTTCTCGCTGGGTCTGAACTATTACATCTCGCCGGCGGGGACGGTTCGCCTGAACTACCACATCAACACCGAAGAAACTGGCTTTGAAAGCGAGAACAATGTTCTCATCGCTCAGTTCGTCACCGGCTTCTAGGAGCGAGTCATGAAACACATCGTGAAGAGTATGACGCTCACACTGGCTGCCGTGGTAGTTCTGCTACCGGCGAACGCGATGGCCCAGGTCTCAGGAGTGCAGACGTGGTCGCAGCGCTGCGGATCGTGCCATCAGCAGCAGCCGGCTAACAGATACACGGCTGAAAGGTGGGAGTCAGTCGTCAGTCATATGGAGCTCATCGCACACCTTACTTCTGAGCAGACAGCCGCCGTTCTCGAATTCCTCAAGTCGGGTGCCCAAGAGGTGGCTGCGCAGGAGGCTAAGGAGTCTGGCAGCCTCACCGTAGCCTCGTTGGATGGTCTGTTTCTCCCGCAGAGTCCTACCGGCGAGGAGGTGTACGAACAGAACTGCGTTCCCTGTCACGGCAAGTCGGGTAAAGGTGATGGACCGGCCGCAGTGGCATTCGATCCACCGCCGTCTGATTTCACCGATCCCGAAGGGACTAAGTCCCTGGAGGAGATGTTAGAGATCATTAAGGAGGGAAGAGCCGGAATGCCCGCCTATGGGGCGACCCTCTCACCTGAAGAACTCGAGGCCGTCGCGGAATACATTCTAAACCTCTGAGACAAAGGATCTCATAAGTCTCAGTAGCGGAGGGGGTGTCGGATCAGGCTCGGCACTCCCTCCACTCTCATCCAGTAGCCGAGGGTAGATACCATGCGGTTCAAGACGAGTGCAGGTACGGGGCTCCTGGTGCTCCGCGTCGCGGTCGGACTTGTTTTCCTGATGCACGGTTGGACGAAGATGTTCGGCATGCAAATCTCGTTCGTACAGGAGATGCTCACCATGGTCGGCTGGGTGCTTCCTGCTTGGCTGCTGTGGGTTGTGGCTGGGCTTGAGCTGGTTGGAGGATTGGCTCTGGTTAGCGGGATTTTCACGCGTCCGTTTGCCCTCCTACTGGGAGTGGAGATGATCGTCGCCGTGATCCTGTTTCACGCTCGCCAGGGCTTTTTTATCGCCTCCGTGCCCAATGCTCCCCTGGCGTACGGATTCGAGTATCACATCACCCTTATTGCCGGTCTAG
>JBDLJJ010000161.1:0-4934 GCA_039714435.1 Gemmatimonadota bacterium
GTACCCGGTGACTGTCTCCCACAGACAGGTGTTGCCGATGCCGTACTTTCCGCCTACCGGCTGGTTCAGGGCCAGGTCCATCAGTTCCGCGCGCCGGCCCAGAGCTTCGCCCTCGAGCCCGAAGTGCCCGCGCAGCACACCCATCTGGGGGTGGCTGACGCCGACCGCCGCGCAGAGCGGGACGACCTCCCGCAGCTCATTGACGTTGAGGTCGCCCGCAGTTCCGTACCGGTTCGTCAGCTCCGGGCGGATGGCCTCGAACCAGCGGCGCAACACCTCACCTTTGCGTGGATCGTGCGGGTCGAAATCGATCCCTGACTTGGCCCCGCCGATCGGGGGGCCGGTGAAGGCGAACTTCAGCTCCATGGCCTTGGCCAGAAACGTCACGTCGTCGGGCCTCAGGCCGGCCCGCATGCGCGTTCCTCCACCCGCGGCGCCGCCCTTGAGGCTGTTGATAATCAACCAGCCTTGCGCCTCACTCTGATCATCGTGCCATTCGAAAACTATCTGCGGCGGGCGGCTGGCAAACTGTTCGTAGCGCTTCCAGACCGCCTCTGTGTCCGTGGATGCGATAGCCGCGTTCACGTACGCTGTTCCCCCTCGGCTTCGGGTTCGGCTTTCCACTCGTTGTTCGAGCGGTCCACGTCAGGGTAGTACATATCGGGATCGATCACTACCGACACCACGTCTTCCGAGACGGCCAGGGTTCGCGTCACCGTCTTGGTACGGGCCCAGGCCGAAACGGGCCACACCATCACCGTCTTCGATCCGTCCGCCATTTCCATGTGCAGCTCGATCGGCATCACACCCTTGCCCTCGTTGGCGATGGTGATCGTGACACCACCGGCACCCGTCTCGACCGATTCAATCGACTGATCCATCGCTCCGGTGCCGTAGAACCAGGACTGCCAGAACCAGTCCAGGTCCACGCCCGCGTGCTCTTCCATGATGCCGAAGAAGTCCCACGGCAGCGGATGCTTGTAGGCCCAGGTGGCGGCGTAGTCTCTGTATGCCTCGTCGAATGACTCCGGACCCATCATGTGCCGCAGGCTGTGCATCAGAGTGGCCGGCTTGGTGTATGCGGCGATGCCTCGCGCGAACCCGCCCTCGACGTAGTCCGTGTGCTCCATGAGCGGCGCCTCGCCACCTATCCGTGCCAGGGTGAGATAGCGGTCCCGGTCCTCGGTGCGGGCTTGTTCGTTCCCGTGATAGTCCTGCCTGGCCAGCGATTCGTTGAAATTGGTCAGCCCCTCGTCCATCCAGGCGAAGGCCATCTCCTTCGTGCCCACGATCATGGGCATCCAGAAGTGGCTCAGCTCGTGGATGACCACGTTCTGCAGAGAGGAAGAAGAGCGGTTCCCATTGATAAACGTGATCATGGGGTACTCCATACCCCCTACCTGCGGCGGGCCGAAAGCGGCTGTGGCGTGTGGGTACGGGTACGGCAGGACGTAGTCGCTGAAAAACTCGATAGAGTGCTTCGCGTACAGCGTCGCCTCATGCCAGGTGGCGTCGGACGGGTCGTACAGGTTGTGAATCAGCGCTCGCCGGTCGGGCTGCTCCTCTGAGGCAGTCTCGGCGCTTGTCGCATCCCACACGTACGTCCCACCCGCCGCGAAGGCGAAGTCCCGCACGTTCTCGGCCCTGAACTGCCAGTTCAGGCTGCCGCCCGTGCCTGCTGCGGTGGCGTTGCCTGCGGCCCGGTCCTCCTCCGTTACGATTCGCACCACCGTGTCGGAAACAGCAGCGGCGGCCAGTCGCTCCAGTGTCTCAGGACGCAGAACTTCGACCGGGTTGTGAAGCTCCCCCGTTCCCATGACGAGCCAGCCGGCCGGGACTTCGATCGTCACGTCGAAGTCCCCATATTCCGTGTAGAATTCACCGTCTCCCAGATACGGAGACTGGTCCTGCCCATATACGTCGTCGTATACGGCAATCTGCGGATACCACTGGGCCAGATTGAAGATTTCGTTGTTCAGGTGCCCGTGCCGCATTCCGCCGCCACCCGAAACGGTGAACTCCCATTCGATCTCCAGCTCCTGACTCGCCCCCGCCGCGAGAGTCGTGGGCGGCAGTACGTAGGCGATCGTGCCGTTGATGACGTAGCCGCCCTCTCGCTCCTGCAGGCGCTGCTGCTGGCGGAAGCCGCTGAAGTCCAGCTCGGACAACTCCACCCCAGCGGCGCTCACGCGCTTGATCGTCATGCCGCCCGTCAGTCCGACAGGCCGGTTCCTTTCGGCTCCGTCCGCAAACACGTTCTGGTACAGGTGAAGCACCAAGACCGGCATCGTGTTGGGGGAGTTGTTGTGAACCGTGATGGTTTCGCGGCCGGTGAGCTGAGCGGAGGCGGGGTCGATCCTGGTCCAGATCGTATAGTCCACCCGGTTCTGCCAGTAACTCTCTCCCGGACGGCCGTCCTCGGTCCGCGTTCCGTTCTCGACCGCCGTTTGATACCCGGCGATCGGCTCGACCGGAGCGAAAGAGGGGTAGTCCACGACCAGTCCCTCACCGTTGGCCACGTCGAATCCGGTGGGCAGGTCACCAGCCGTCGTCTGGGCCAGCGCCGCCGGAGCGGATCCGAGAGCGGCCAATAGTAGCATTGCTGCCGACGCGCCGCGCCATATCGTTCTTGCCTGGATATTACCGAGCATTCGCATTGCAACTCCTTCATGTTTTTCGTCCCCACACGGTTCAGCCCCGGGCCAAGCTACAGCGATGCGGGCTGCATACAACCTCTAAACACGGAGAACCCGAAAGGCGCTAGGGAAGGCACCAGGAGCGGGGCTGGCTAAATCGCCAGGGGTGCTGCGCCCTGAGAGGTGACGCAGCGTGAAGACAATCTGGTGGCTAGAAGTAAAGCGACAGCGTAAAGCCGTTATATCTACGGCCTTACTTGCCTCTCCGATGCCCTATTCCGTGACGAGGACACCGTTGTGAGATGCGCCGCGACGCTGCCAGGAGACATTGAGTACATTCGTCGTTCTGGCGAGAGCGAACGCCGTTCGCAGCATGCTCAGGGTGCCGGTCGGTGTGCCGCCCACCTCTGTGACGATGTCCCCTTCCCTGAGCCCGATACGCCACGCCGGCGTATCAGCCAGCACGCGCAGCACGAGGCAGCCGTTTTCGGGACCGCCGAGGCTTTCCGCCATCGTGGGTGTCCAGGTGACGAATTTGGCTCCCGCGATCAAGTCCGAAGAGAATCGAGGCGCCTGAACGCGCCGCCGCACCAGGTTGTCCGGCGCGGGTGGCCCTACAGCCTTCGCTCTTTGCAGTTCCTCGAAGATTTCGCGAACTCTGATGCTCATCTCTCCTTCCGCTTCCTGCACGCGCCGGAGCAGGTCCGCGTCTTCGACCATAAAGATCCCGGATCGTGCTTCTGCGTCCGGCCCCGGTACGAACTCCACCAGCACACTGTCCATCTCCGCCGGGCTGGCGATCCGTACCGCTATGCTCCCCCGGCCATCGGGTCCGATGAAAACGAATCGGTCTGCCTGCGCCAGTGAAGAGTCCCTCCGGATCCATCCCTCAGGCGCTTCGGCCCTGGGAGCGAAAGAGAATACGCGAGCGCGTCCTTCAAGGGGATTCGGAATGGCCTCCACTTGAACCGGCTGCCCGGCCCGCTCCAGCTCCAGCTGGACGGCTACGCCCGCTGTCATGCTGCGGATAGCGCGTACACCCGCTGCCGAGTTGATCCGGAGACCGTTGATCGCGATGAGCCTGTCACGCAGGAGAACCCCCGCCTTCTCCGCAGCGCCTCCCTCGGTCACGTGCAGAACGCGTGGCGCTTCTGCGCACACACCTACATCGTCGCCACTTTCGCAGCCGATCTGTACGCCGATGACGCCGCGGCGTACGGCCTCTGGGGCAACATCTTGGGCTGCTGCGGTCCCAGGAGCGGTGGCCAAGAGGCACGCGGCGCTCACAGCGCCCGCCGCGATAGCACGCGCGTGGCGTTGCCGAATCCGGTTCATCGTCTGTAGCCGTCCGTCTATCATCATCTATTCCTCAACCGTCAGGTTACCGCTGCGTCTCTAGTATTCTACCGAGGCCAGCCGGAGCGTCTCGTCCAGCCGCTGCGCGAGATTATCTCGGTCGTCCTGAACGCCGAACACGAAGTCGTTGATGGCCGGCTCGGCCGGAGCCTGCCGTAGTGCCGCCTTGGAGGCCGTGAGCAGCTCGTCGTACTGATTCAGGCGCTCCGCAAGAAGCGCTGGATCATCAGGCCACTCACCCTCGGCGTTGAGTTCGTCACGCAGCGCCTCCAGACTGGAAACGGCCTGCGAGTAACTGTCGGACTCTCCGAAGTTCACAGGCTGAGCCTGCTGCGCGGACGGATCGGAGAGGGCGGCCTGATTACGCGAGCCATCCGAGCCGCCGTCCACGCCAACCCGCGTCCCGACCCACAGGCCACCCGCAAACAGCATGAGAACCGCCGCTGCCTGCACCGGCCACGCCGCCGTAGAGAATCGCGTCCATGTGGTGCGGCCGGGCCGTAGCGATTCCTCACGACCTGATCCGCTCGCCTGGTCGATAGGCACCGTCGTCGGCGCGCCGGGAAGCATGCGCTCGATGCGTGACCATTCGCCCCCGGGGGGCTCCAGGTCGGGAAGCGCCGACAGCGCCATTCGCATTCGGCTCATCTGTTCGAACTCCCGGGCGCAGACCTCGCACTCTTCTACGTGTGCGAGGCCATCCTGCGCGCCCTCGGAGTCATCGATCAGGGCAGCCACCTGTTCGAGTGTCAGATGTTCAGACATGGTTTTCCGCCTCATCAGTTACCTTCTTCGCGCGCACTCCCGGTGAAAGCAGCACCCTCATGCGCGCCCTTGCTTTATGCAGCTGCGACTTCGATGTGCCGGTAGCTATTCCCAGCCTGTCGCCTATTTCCTCATGTGTCAGGCCCTCTACGTCGTGCAGCACCAGAACCTGCCGGT
>JBDLJJ010000162.1:0-4855 GCA_039714435.1 Gemmatimonadota bacterium
AGGCGGCTGGGCGAGTGCGAGAGCCGGCCCTTTCCCCGCGGAGCCACGAGGCCATATTTCTGCCCCATGCGACTGACTGGTAGGCACACGTTCGACGGCCCGCGTGAGGCCGTGTGGGACATGCTCCTTGATCCGGCGGTTCTCGCGCGAGCCTTTCCCGGCCGCCAGGAACTGCACAGATCGGGTCCGGGACGTTACCGCGGGCGGGTACACCTGGCGATCGGGGCGCTGCCGGCAGGCGCCTTTGCCGTTCGTGTGGACATCTCGGACGAATCGTATCCTGAGCGGTATACCATGCGCGTTCGGGGAGACGGACTGCTGGGAAACGCCGCCGGCCACGCTAACGTGCGGCTCGAGGCTCAGGGCCCGGATACGACTCTCATGGACTACGAGTGTGTGCTTGTGACGTCCGGCGCGATCGGACTGGTCGGGCAGCACCTGCTGGGCACGTTAGGTGGAGCGCTGGCTCGCTCCGGCCTGAGGTCCCTCGGCGAGGAACTCGAAATTCGGCGCGTAGCCCACCTTTAGGACGGCCCGCCCTAAACGCGCGCCCGGCCCGCCTCCAGGGCCCGCGGAAAAATTGGCAGGATAGTTGCCCCTCCTGTAGCTTTATTACCCCTGACCAAAACGGATATATGCATAACTCCGCGTTCATCCGGCAGTCAGGGTCGCACATTGATGTAGCATACGCGAAACGAAAGTGGGTAGCCATGTTGCGCCGGCGCCACAGAATTCAGATAACCGCGGCCGCCTCCCTGACCATGGCCGCAATCATGGTGCAGGGCTGCGTACCCGATGCTCCGGACGGTTTCGTAGGGCCTGGTCCTACCCTGTTCAGCATCAACCTGGTGTGGGACGCCCCGAGCCAGGACGCGGAAGGAAACCCGCTCACGGACCTGGCAGGCTACCGGCTCTATTACAGCCAGCAGTCGCCTCCCACACAGGCTAACGGAGCGGTACTCGATGTCGGCCTCAGCGCCGCCGCTACCGTGGACAGCCTCGCAGCGGGGATGTGGTTCTTCGCCGTAGCGGCGCTCGACGCGAGCGGAAACGAGAGCCTCCCGTCAGCGCCCGTTGGGGCGGAAGTGGGTACCCCGTGAGCAGCTTCGTGCGGCGCACCTCTGGGCGAGGCGCTCTCGGGATGGGCGTGACGAGAGTCATCGTCCTGGCCGGGATATGGGCCGTACTGGCCGCGGCACACCCGGCGCCTGAGAGCACCGCCCTCACCCTGTCCGAGGCCGCCCCGCCGAAGCCCCAGAACGTGGTCGCCACAGCGGTCAGCAGCTCCCAGATTGACGTCGCCTGGGCCCCGGTCAGTGACGAGAACCTCGAGAACTACAACATTTACCGCGACGGCGTTCTCATCGGAACGAGCGCGGCCGACGACACCACTTTTTCCGATACCGGCCTCGAGTCATTCACACGGTACCAGTATCGTGTCTCAGCAGTGGACGACGAAGGCGATGAGAGCCGGAAGAGCGACCGGGTCAACGAGCGAACTCTGGACGGTAGTCCCCCCTCCGCTCCGGCCAACCTTCAGGGCGCCGCCAGCGATCCCACGACTATCAAGCTGGAGTGGTCGCCGGCACAGGACCCGGAGACCGACATTCTGGGTTACGTCGTGTACCGTGACGGAGCGGTGCTCGATAGCACGCCGGACACGAAATACGACGACAAGGAACTGACTCCCTTCACTTCGTATACGTACGAGGTTTCTGCCGTCAACGGCCACGAACTGGAGGGACCGCTCAGCGATCCGGTTGTCGTCATGACGCCGGATGCGACGGAGCCGACCGAGCCTACAGATCTGGCTGGCTCGGCGGTCAGCGCCACTCAGATAGACCTTACCTGGACCGCTGCCAATGATCCGGAAAGCGGAATCGTGGGCTACACAGTCTTCCGGGACGGGAATCCGGCCGGGACGACGGGCTCGACGTCGTTCTCGGACACGGGCCTCGACTTCTTCACCGAGTACGGATACGCGGTTTCGGCCATCAACGGCTCCGGGCAGGAAGGAAGCCGAAGCCCCGAGATCAAGATCACCACACCGGACGGTACGCCTCCCACGGCGCCGTCCGGAGCCGCAGCCGTAGCTACCAGCTCGGTGACCGTGGACGTTTCGTGGCAGGCGGCCAGCGACCCGGAGTCAGGAGTGGTCGAGTACACCATATACCGGGACGGAGCGCCGGTCGGCACCTCCGCTACGACTACTTTCACGGAATCGAGTCTGGCGCCTGGGACCACCTATGTATTCGAGATATCAGCCACTAACGGAGTCGGACTCGAAGGACCGCTTAGCGGACCGGCTCAGGTGACCACGCCGGAGGCGATCGATACGTCACCGCCGTCCGTGCCTCAGAATCTTGCCACGAGCGGCATAACCGTTGTGCAGGTGACCCTCAGCTGGTCCGCCTCCACAGATCCAGAGACCGGGGTCAGCGAATACCGGCTGTACCGGGACGGTAGCCGGGTGGGGGTAACAGTGGGTACTACGCTCACGGACACAGGACTCGAACCGGACACCTCATTCGAGTACCGGGTGTCGGCGGTAAACGGCGACGGAGTGGAGAGCGCCCAGAGTCCTCCCATCCAGGCCACCACCCTGGCGCAGCCCGACACCGTACCGCCTGCGCCGCCTACGAATCTGCGGGTGGCGCCGTGAGCCGCGCCCGCTGGGCTGCCGTCCTGGTGGCCTCGGCGGCCCTCTCCCTGAATCCACACGCGCTGCTGGCCCAGGATCAGTCGGCCTTCAGTAAGAGTGAGCTTATCCGGCTCGTGGTCAGCGATACTTACAGCGATGCCGAAAAGGCGGCCATCATCCGCGCCAGCTGCCTCAGCTTCGAACCGAATGCCGGAGACTGGCGCGACCTGAGGAACCTCGGCGCAGCGCCGGATGTGGTACGAGCCGTAGAAGACTGCGCAGAGGGACGTTTGCTGGCTGTAGAGGTGGCCCTCGAGCCAAGCACCCTGCGGGTCAACGCGGGCCAGGCCGCGTCGCTGGTGGTGTCGCTGCGGCGAGGCGGCTTCCCGGTGGCGAACGCAGAGGTCAGGCTTATTTCCTCCAACGCCGGGCTCACCGGCGGACGGGGAGAATGGACGGCGTCCACTGATAGCCAGGGCCGCGCCACCCTTCGCATCGCGGCCGGCCGCCGAGCGGGCAGCACGACCGTGCGCGTGCTGACGGAGGGACTGGAGAGTCCGGCCGCGGCTCGCTTCCAGGTCAGGGCAGGGTCGCCGGCCAGCGCCCTGCTCACCCCCGACACGCTCATCGTCGGGCCGAGTCCGGCGGGCGGCGAGGCAGCCGCCAGCCCTGTGCTGGTTCAGGTCCGAGACCGGTTCGGCAATGCCGTCTCAGGAGCCCGTGTCACGCTCGAGGCGGAGCCGGCTTCGGGACCAGACGGAGAGCCTGTCCCGGACGCTCTCAGCGCTACGACGGACCGATCTGGCGAAGCCGGGTTCGAGCTTCCCGGTGCGGCGGCCGCCTGGACCGGGTGGACCGTGCGCTCTGGATCAACGGCACTGGCCTCGCTGGAAATTCGCACCCTGTACCCTGAGCCAGCCGCGCCGGCCCAGCCTGGCGATCTCGCCGCAGGAGCGGGCGACTTGGTGGCCGGCGCCGATGCGGCGGGGGCCGATCCGCCGCCAGGCCCGAACGCGGACGAAATTAGCAGGCGTCTCCGCCTTGGAGAACAGGCCCTGGCGGATGGCGATAATCAGATCGCCGCTGCGCATTACCGGGCGGCCCTTGGCCTCCAGCCTCGCAATGCAACCGCGCAGCGCGGCCTGGCGCGTTCGTATCTGCTGCTCGGAGACAGCGACGAAGCGGTCGTCTGGTATCAGGCCGCCAGCAGCCAGTCACCCGGTGACGCCGAGATTTGGGACGAGCTGTCCCAGGCGCTGGCCGCGGCAGGAAAGTCGGCCGACGCCAGGCAGGCTCGGGCCCGGGCCACGGCGATCGACCCCGACCGTTATCCGGAGGCAGAGGAGGTAGAGCTCGCCGCGTCGACGCCGAGGCAGCGCCGAGGATGGTTCGAGGCATAT
Organism: Gemmatimonadota bacterium; assembly: GCA_039714435.1. Classification (GTDB taxonomy): domain Bacteria; phylum Gemmatimonadota; class Gemmatimonadetes; order Palauibacterales; family Palauibacteraceae; genus JAZDDE01. Next base: position 4,042 of record JBDLJJ010000162.1, read on the forward strand.
CTGTGGGGTGGCAACACGTTCGATAACGGCCGCGAGGCCGGCGTCCGCTCGGCCGGGATCCGCGGCGCTCCTTCACCCGGCGTGGAGCTGTGGGCCGGGTTCGATAACGCGCTGAATCTAAGCCTCACGAGCGCGGCGTTGGTCCGCGGACGCGATGATGTAGAGTCCTTCTTCGGAGGTGCTCGCGTTCAGTGGGGATCAGGCAAGAAACTGTTCTCGCTGCTGGAACTGGGGCGACGCACTCAGGGCGCCGGGTTCGCCCAGAACACCTACCGGGCCGAGCAGGGCTTCAAGCTGTCGAGTAGCGCCAGGGCCGCTTCTCTGGCGCTGGGCGGGTTCTTTGGCCGCTGGTTCGACCGCGACGACTGGCAGGGATACGCGCGGCTGTCTGTGCCCACGAGTCCCGCCGTAACAGTGTCTTCAGTCCTCATTGTGGGCGAGACGATCGGATCCAACTCCCAGGAGACGGGACGGCGGGCCGACCGGGACACGCGCCTTTACCTGTCGATCGGCTACCAGTCTCCGAGTGGTTTCGGCTTCACACCGTCGCTCGGAGTGGGTCAGGTGACGAGCGACATCAGCCAGTTCGAGGGCACGATCTCCGACCTGTCGGTGCGGATTGACGTCCCGGCCGGAGGCAGCCGGTTCCAGATCTTCCTGAGGCGTCAGAGCCCGCCCGGGAGCGAGTCCTTTACGACCCTCGCCGCCGGCTACGCGATTCGCGTCGAGTAGTGTAGCGCGAGGGTTGACGGCCTCAGCGGTCTCCCAGCAACTCCTAAGACTGAGGGCCAGCGAGAAGCGATCCTTCAGCGTC
>JBDLJJ010000163.1:0-4768 GCA_039714435.1 Gemmatimonadota bacterium
GCGGGTGCCCCGGAATCAGCCACCGCGAGCCGAGCCAGGTCCACTAGAGACAGAGCTCCCGTAGGGCAGACCTTCTCGCACTCACCGCACGCTACGCAGGTACTGGCGCCCATGGGATCGTCCAGGTCGAAGCCGATTCGCGTCTCATACCCCTTACCTGTACGACCGATGACGCTGTTGACCTGCACATCGTCGCAGGCCCGGATGCAGCGGTCGCACAGAATGCAGGACTGATGATCGACCCGAATGACGGGCGACGAGTTGTCTATGGGGCGGCCATTTCCTGCCGGTATACCGGCCACCGTAGCTGTCCGACTGCCGTTCGCTCCAGGGTCGGGGCGCTCGATGCCATACTTCTCAGCCAGCGCCTCCAGCTCGTCGCTGCTGGTCTTGGCCTGGCCAGGAGCGTCAGCCGGATAGTCCGCAAGCAGCAGTTCGACGAGACCCTTCCGGGCTCGCTCGATCTTGTCGTTCGTGGTTGCGACCGTCATCCCATCGGCCGCCTCGCGAATGCATGACGCGGTCAGTCTCGTCTCGCCGACGTCCACCAGACACACCCTGCACACGCCCACCGGAGGCAGCCGCTCGTCGTGGCACAGCACCGGAATCTCGACCCCTGACTGCCTCGCCGCGTCCCAGATCGTGGTACCTCGCGGCACTTCGACCTCATGGCCGTCGATCGTGAGAGAGATCGTTTCGGTCATCGTTTCAGTCATCGGCTCGGCGCTGCCGCTGTTTTCGAATCAGACATAGGTGTCTTTTTCATTCCTGTCGCTTAACTAGTATAGCCTATACTAGTGCCACAATATGATTCTAACATTATATATAATATATAGTTACAAATATTCGAGCCAGCGATGACTGCATAGGGGTCCGGAGCACTACTCACATCGACTCGAGCCCGCTGCAGGCCCGCAGCTGCGCCTAGCCACGCGGAACCTCCTCCGGCCAATGCTCCGCTACCGAAGTGAGCGGATTCAGAGCCACATATCCCAGGCCGCAGATAGAGGTTTCGCTGAGAAGGAAGTTCAGCTTTTCGATCGCCTGCCAGTCGATCGGAGATCCTCCCGCAAGTGTCTCGTCGATCATCTGAACCGACTTTTCGGTGCCGTCGCGGCAGGGCACGCACTTGCCGCAGGATTCATTGCGGAAAAAGCGCACGATGTTCGCGGCCAGTGGGAGCAGCGGCGTTCCCTCGGCCACCACGACCAGAGCGCCGGATCCCATCATACTTCCGGCCTCCGACAGCGCTCCGAAGTCGATCGCGACGTCTGCCCGGTCCGCCGGAAGGAAGTTTGAGGATGCCCCTCCCGGGGCGAAAGCCTTCAGCGCTCGTCCGCCGGACACTCCGCCGGCCAACTCGATGAGCTGGGACACGCTCGTGCCCATGGAGATTTCGTATACGCCAGGCTGTTCCACATGCCCCGAGACCGCCACGAACTTGAGACCGGAAAACTCGCCCTTCCCCTGATCCTTCCACCAGTCGGCGCCGCGCAATGAAATCACTGGGACGTAGGCAAACGTTTCGACATTGTTCATGAGAGTCGGCTGACCCCACAGTCCATTCTGACCAGGGAAGGGAGGCTTATTCCGCGGCTCACCGCGCCGGTCTTCCAGCGCCTCCAGAAGGGCCGTCTCCTCACCCAGGATGTAGCCGCCGGGTGAGATGAAGACTTCGATATCGAAGCTGAAGCCGGAGCCCTGGATGTTCTCACCCAGCCAGCCGGCCTCGTACGCCGCGGCCAGCTCGGACTCCAGAGCTTCGCGCGCCTCCTCGTACTCATGCCGAAGGTAGACGATGCCTTTTTCGGCTCCGACAGCAGCCCCGGCCATCATCATCCCTTCCAGAACCAGGTGCGGGATCTGTTCCATAATCACCCGGTCCTTGAACGTTCCCGGCTCGCTCTCGTCGGCGTTACAGATGACATATTTCGGCTCGGCCGTCTCTTTCCGTACCAGTTCCCACTTGAGTCCGGTGGGAAATCCTGCCCCTCCCATTCCTCGCAGTCCGCTGTCTTTGAGCGCCCCGATCAGCTCGTCGGCGCTCACCTCCGCGCCGGATTCCAGCAACGCGCCGAACCCTGCGTAACGATCTCCACCGCCGGCATACGGATCACAGCGCCAGTCGTCCGCCAGCGGAGACTGCGGTTCGAGGCCGCCGTTGGTGAGGGCCGAGGCGAGTGCCGAAACGTCTGCCGCCTGAGCCGGCGTTCCGTCCGCGCGAACGGCCGGCGCCAGCTCACAGCACCCGAGGCAGGAAGCCTCCTCGACCCGAATTCCCGGTTCGTCGCCCAGTGCCTCACGAAGCCGGTCGGCAAGCCCATCGGCGCCGCCCAGGTGACAGGCCATGTCGCGGCACACGAGGACCTCGAGCCGAGCAGGAGGTTCGGTGCGGAAGTGCGGATAGAATGAGACTAGTTCTTGGAGGCGGTACAGCGGCGTATTCAGCCGTACGGATAGGTCGCGCAAGGACTCGCGGCTCAGATGTCCTTGCTCAGCCTGCAGTTTTTCAAGTTCGTGGATCAGGCTCATGCATCCGCGCGGTCAGGAATTTGGCGTGCACTGACGGAGCGCGGGGAAACTAATACGGCGGGCGGCGAGCCGCATGGCGACGAGCCAACCCTAACCTACCGGATGAACCGGTGCCCACCTACAGGATTTACGTGCTTGTCCGTTCGGTCCTTACGGACCTGGCTCTCCGTCGGCCTGAGTGAAATCAGTATCAAGAATGTCGCAATGAGCGATATCGTCTCTATCATCACACCCTCCCCCATCAATAGTCTTCCCTATGCCTCCGATTACGAGTGTTTGCCTCATGGGGTTTCGATCCCGCTCTGTTTTGGCCTCACGCCCCCCGCACGGTCCTGTACCGCCTCGCTCCGCCACGCAACCGTTTCGGGGAAGATCGTGTCCGACGAAGTGACAGGCGGTAAACGCAGTCCTCCTCTCGGGAGACACGTGGACGAACAGAACCTTGTGGACCGCGTCCGGGCCGGCGATCGGTCGGCTGAACGCGAGCTCTACGACGCCCACGTGGATCGAGTCTACCGGCTTGCTTTTCGCATGACGTGTGACCCGGGTCTGGCCGAGGAATTCACGCAGGACGCTTTTGTCCGCGCGTATGAGAAGCTGGACACGTTCCGGGGAGACGCCGCGCTGTCTACGTGGCTCCATTCGGTCACCAGTTCGGTGGTTTTGAACGGGTTACGGAAACTCAAGCGGCACAGGGACCGGGAAACGGGAATGGAAGAAGCTCGTCTGGTAGCGGAGACAGCTAAGGAGGCCGAGCCCGATCTGAAGGATCGTCTCAAGACGGCGATCGACGGCTTGGCCCTGGGATACAGGACGGTGTTCGTAATGCACGATATAGAAGGATACACACATCGGGAGATCGCCAATGCGATGGGCATTCGCTCCGGCACGTCCAAAGCCCAGCTATCGCGGGCCCGGGCCCGTCTTCGTGAAGCTCTGGCGGACTTTGCGCCCGAGTGGACCAGGGAGTCGGTGACATGAGAGACGACGGCATGAACGACGGCACGTTGAACGACCAGGAGCGCTTCGAGGCGTGGCTCAAGGAAGCGGCGAAGGAGCACTACAACGCGCCGCCGGAACCTCCACGCGATCACATGTGGGACGCCATCGAGGCGGCACGATCCAGCGGGTCAGGCGAGTCAAGCGAGTCGGGCACACATAAGCCATCACCAGTGCTGTCCCTGGCCAACTTTCGGCGCTACCCGACCTGGCTCAAGATCGCCGCCGCTCTGGTGATCGGGCTCGGGCTCGGAAGGCTGACCTTGGTCCAGTCTGGCAACACGAACTCCGGCGAGCAACTGGCTGTGGTTGCGCAGGAGGACTCCGATCTCTCGCGCACGGAGGGAAGCTCCACGCTCCCCTACCGGATCGCAGCCCGAGAGCACCTGGACCAGACGGAGGCGCTCCTGACAGGTTTTCGGACGAGCGTGCGTGACTCGGCCACGCGAGTAGAGATGGGCCCGTGGGCCCGAGGGCTTCTGGCGCGGACACGGCTTCTGATGGACTCGCCGGCCGCGGAGGATGCGGAACTGGCGTTGCTCCTGAGCGATCTCGAGTTCGTCCTGGCGCAGATCGTTCAGCTCAGAGGCGACGACGATGACGAAGAATTCGGTTATATCGATGATGGACTCGAGGAGCGACAGGTTCTTCTCAGGATCCAGACGGTGGCGGCGCAGTCGCCGACACGACTTTAGCAGACGGAAGGATGGATTAATGAATAGATCACTGGTGTGGAGCGGAGTGGCACTTCTCGCTTTGGCGGTGCCTGCGTTGGCTGCAGGCCCAAATACAGACGCTACGGATCGCGAGCCTGAAGTCAGGGCCGTGTCCGCCGGGTCCGAAGCGAACCTCGTGCTAGCCGAAGACCGCGGTCCAGCGGATACGCTGTATCAAGCCGCCCGGCGAGCCCTGAATCGAGGTGAGTACAAACGGGCCCTCGATCTTCTCGGGCAGTTGCAGCGTGAGGAGCCCGACTCGGAGTATGCTCCGGAGGTTATGTACTGGCAGGCGTTTGCCCTGTCCAAGATTGGAGGTCGTGCGAACCTGCGGAAAGCCAGCCGGCTTCTAAACCTTCAGGAAGAGCGCTACCCGGAGTCCACGAGAAGCGGTGACGCGGCGACGCTGGCCACACGCGTTCGAACCGAACTCGCTCGTCAGGGCGATGCCGAATCGGCTGCTGGGATTAGCCAGGAAGCGCGGGCTGTCGCCGAGGTGGAGCGGGACCAGGCCAGAGTGC
>JBDLJJ010000164.1:0-4742 GCA_039714435.1 Gemmatimonadota bacterium
GTGGACCAAGGAGTAGCGCTTAGGTCGGCGGAGTAGCGCTTAGGTCGGCGGAGTAGCGCTTAGGTCGGCCGCTCGAACACTCCTCGCATACGTTCCAGGGCCGCGGACGCCGTACGGGCCGACGAAGCGAACTGATGGCCCAGCTCGCGCTCGTTGACTCCCGGCAGCGGGATCTCGAACGTGAAGTGGATCGACACCCCGGCCGGCCTGACGCGCGACGTATCGGCCCATCCTTCCGTGGCATCGAGCGCTCCCTCTATATGCACCTCCACGGTGTCGCTGTCCGTACCTATGTCCTGGGCCATCTCGGCCAGCATCCCGGCCAGCCGCTCGTTGGCCTGCGGATCAGCATGACGCTCGTCCAGCCACAGGGTCGGCGGAGCGATGTCGAGGTTCAGGTAGCCCAGCAGGGATTCCGGATGGAACTGGAGATCCAGGCCTAAAGGCGCTTCGGGAAGCGCTCCCAGGAGCGGGTCAGGCTCCTCCTGGTAGGGGCCGCTGATGGCCAGGTAGGTGGCTAGTCCGTCCGCTCCCATGTTTGCACCGGCCAGAGCGACTTCGTCTAGAAGAAGCTCGACCATTGCGGAGGGGGCGTGCAGCGCTTCGACGGCTCCCGACTCCATGATGTCGAGTTCCGACTGGTCGAAGGCCAGGCAGCGAAAGAACCAGGACGAGGGCTCCTGCCGTCCCTCGAACAGGTCACGGACGCCGAGGCCTTCGTGGCGCAGCGCCGCCAGCAGGGTGGCACCTATCTGATGCCGTGTGAGCTGAGCCAATCCAGTGCGGCCCTCCCCTACCGGCTAATCATGATGTGGGCCCACGGAGTTCCCGGAAGCATGAGCCAGGGAGCGTTGCCCTCGGGGCGGGGCGGAAGGCCTAGCTTCTCAGGCGTGGCATTGGGTACATACACGACGGCGAGCCGGCGCGCGCCGGGGGCCTGGCCCGTCGCTGCGTCGAACGCCCCGTCAGCGGCGGTGATCGAGAACAGCATGGCACGATCAGGCATGGTCAACTCGCCGCTCTCCAGGGCCGCGTAGCGAGCGTTCTGTATCTCCTCCCGGCTCTTCCCGGCTGCCTTGCCCCGGCGTCCGATGGCCATGAAGGGATCGAGATCCCGGTGGTAGCAAGCCACATGGAACCCTTCTCGGGCAGGATCGTCGGCCAGGCAGATCATCTCGTTGCTGCCCTCACGCACGACTGTCAGCGGGTCGCCCTGGCGTTCCGCACCTGAGTAGCCCAGCACGGTCGCTCCGGCCTGCAGCGGAGTCGGCGCCGCCGCAACGGCCTCCGCGATCTGCTCACCGGCCGGCTTTTCAGCCTCAGGGCTCTGAGCGCCCACACAGGCTGGCATCGCGAAGGCGGCGGCCAACCACACGAAGATGCGGGTGACTCTGCTTCTATCAATGCTTCTATCAATGCTTCTATCAATTGCGGCTATAGACACAAGAACCTCTGGAAATCGGGTTTCTGGCTAAACAGCGCTGCACCCGGTGGCGCTGCGCGACGCAGACTCTGCCCTTTAATTGTATGCCCCGGAAGCACAAAGGTGTCAAGCGAACGGGTCGCGGACTACCTTCGGGCGCGATCACCTGTTAGGCTGGGCGCGTCGCGTAGCCCAGCCCGGGCGTCTGAGGCGCGATTTCTACGACCAACAGTGCTAAGCGATTCAAGCTGGATCCGGCGAACCGGAGAGCGTCGATGCGAGTAGCCGTACCTAAAGAATTAGCTCAGGGCGAGACGAGGGTGGCGATCACTCCGTCCGCGGCTGGGCGGTTGATCACGGCCGGGGCGGAGGTCGTGGTCGAAAGCGGCGCGGGCGCGTCTGCGGCCTTCAGCGATGCGGAATACCAAGATGCCGGAGCTACGGTCGCCCCTGATGCCGGATCGCTGTTCGCCGGGGCCGACGTGGTGGTCCAGGTCGTGGGACCGCGGCCCGGGATGGCAGGAGACGTCGATCGCCTGCCGAAGGGAAGCGTCCTGATCTCGTTTCTGAAGCCCGGCGGCCAGCCCGATGTCATGGCATCACTGGCCGTGAGAGGCGTTACGGCACTGGCCATGGAGTTGATGCCCCGTACCACGGTCGCACAGCGCATGGATGCCCTGTCCGCTATGGCCACGGTGGCCGGCTATTCGGCCGTTCTGCGCGGTTCCGTAGCCATGAACAAATTCCTTCCCATGCTCACCACCGCGGCGGGTACGATCGCGCCGGCTAACGTTTTCGTGATCGGCGCCGGTGTGGCGGGACTCCAGGCCATAGCCACGGCGCGGCGGCTGGGAGGCGTAGTCGAGGCGTTCGACATCAGGCCCGCCGCCAAGGAGCAGGTCGAAAGTCTCGGGGCGCGATTCGTGGAATGGGAGGCCGAGGAGGCGGCCGACCTGGAGACGGAGGGCGGCTACGCGGCCGAGGTCACGGCCGACGAACAAGAACGGGAGCAGCAGCTCCTGGCCAAGCACATTGCCGCCGCGGACCTGGTAGTTACGACGGCAGCCGTCCCGGGCCGCGCCGCTCCGCGGCTGATCTCGGCTGACATGGTGGCAGCCATGCGCCCGGGATCAGTGATCGTGGATCTGGCGGCGGCGACGGGCGGCAACTGCGAGTTGACCGTGGCCGGAGAGACGGTTGAGCGCGAGGAAGTGAAGATCCTGGGTCCGCTGGACCTGGCCACGGCCCTCCCGGTTCACGCCAGCGAAATGTATGCGCGCACGGTGTTCGCGCTGCTCAAACACCTGGCTCCCGAAGGAGATCTGACTATCGACCTCGAGGACGAAATCACAGCCGCGACATGCGTTACCCACGATGGCAGCGTGAGAATATGACCGGAGCACTACTTGTCAGCGTGTACGTCTTCGTACTCGCCATGTTTACCGGATTCGAGCTCATCACGAAGGTGCCCCCTACCCTTCATACGCCGTTGATGTCGGGAGCCAACGCCATCTCGGGGATTTCGATCGTGGGGGCGCTTCTGATAGCCGGGACGGGCCAGTCCACAACTCTGACGATCATCGGATTCATCGCCGTCGTCTTGGCCACGATCAACGTGGTGGGCGGATTCCTGGTTACCGACCGGATGCTGCAGATGTTCAAGCGGCGCACCGAACCGGTGGCCGACACGGGCACCGAAGGCTCTGACGTCTGATGGGCGAGTCCACGCTCACCCAGGTCATACAGATCGGTTACTTGCTGTCCGCGGTGCTTTTCATCCTCGGACTCAAGCGTCTTGGCTCGCCCGACACGGCGCGAGGCGGAAACCAGTTGGCCGCCGCCGCCATGTTGCTGGCCATCGTGGCAACCTTGGTCGACCGGTCGATTCTCAGCTACACCTGGATCATCGCCGGACTCGCGACCGGAGGCCTGATCGGGCTGCTCATGGCCAGGCTGGTCAAGATGACCGCCATGCCGCAGATGGTGGCCATTTTCAACGGATTTGGAGGAGCCGCTTCCGGATTGGTAGGCGGGGCTGAATACCTGCGCTATGTGGCCGCGAACGGCGGCGCTGCGATGCCAATGGACGCCGGCATCTCGATCGCGGCAGGCACGCTGATCGGCGCGGTCACATTTTCCGGCTCAATGATCGCGTTCGGTAAATTACAGGGCGTCGTATCCGAGAACGCGGTTTCTTTCCCGCTGCAGAAGAGCTTCAACGCTCTACTCGCAGCCGGGATCCTGGCCGTCGCGGTCCTGCTCGTGACGGGGGCCCCGAGCAGGGACATATACTTGGCGCTGTCTGCCGCCGCGCTTGTACTCGGAGTACTACTCGTCATTCCGATCGGCGGCGCTGACATGCCGGTCGTCGTCTCACTCCTCAATTCGTACTCGGGCCTGGCGGCTTCGGCTGCCGGCTTCGTCTTGAGCAACAACGTGCTCATCATCAGTGGTGCGCTGGTCGGCGCCTCGGGACTGATTCTGACCCAGATCATGTGCAAGGCGATGAACCGATCGCTGGCCAACGTGCTGTTCGGCGCCTTCGGAGCCACGGCCGGCGGCGGTGGCGCCGCGAAGCCGGGTGAGAAGAGAACGAAGGCGGATGTGAACGCGGTCGAGGCCGAGGACGCCGCCATGCTGCTGGCCTACGCACGGACCGTCGTGATCGTCCCGGGCTACGGGCTGGCGGTGGCCCAGGCTCAGCACCGGCTTCGCGAATTGGCCGACCTGCTCGGCAAGCGGGGAGTACAGGTCAAGTACGCGATCCACCCGGTGGCCGGCCGCATGCCCGGGCACATGAACGTGCTGCTGGCCGAAGCCAACGTGCCATACACGCAGTTGTACGAGATGGACGACATCAACCCCGAACTCCCAAGCACCGACGTCACGGTCGTAGTCGGCGCCAATGATGTGGTAAACCCGGCGGCCCGGGACGACCCGGCTAGTGTGATCGCCGGCATGCCCATCATCGAAGTGGACCGTGCGGCCCACTGCCTGGTGATGAAACGTAGCCTCAGCCCCGGTTTCGCCGGCATCGACAACGAGCTGTTCTATCGGCCGCAGACGATGATGCTGTTTGGCGACGCGGGCGATTCCATCGGCCGGCTCATCGAGGAAGTGCGGCACCTGTAGCCGGAACGTAACCTGCGGGCACTTGCGGCCTCGCTTCTGGCGGTATATCTGGCTGCGCTTTGAATCCTCATATCTACATCCAGCAACACCCTTATTCTACATCCCGCAGCACCCTATTCTATCAACACATTCAAGTCGTTATCAGCACAATACTTACTTACTAGTATAGGCTATACTAGTGTCTTGA
>JBDLJJ010000165.1:0-4722 GCA_039714435.1 Gemmatimonadota bacterium
CTTCCCTGCAGGATGTGGTCGACCCCTAGTTCGTCGGCGATCTCCTGGATGCCCTTTTCAGATGATTCGTACTCCCGCACTGACATCGGTGAAGTCACCCTCAGGTCGGCCAGGCGGCCAAGCTGGTCCTGCAGGTCCATGTGCAGGCCCGAGGCCAGCACACGGTTTTCTTCGTCGCCACCTACATTCTCGAACGGAAGCACGGCCAGGGTCCGAAACTCGGATGCATTCGCTTCCGGGATCGCCAGGCTCAGGTCGCGACCGCCCTCGCCCCGCTGCCCCATCCACCAGCCGCTGCCGAATAGCAGCAAGACGCCAGCCAGGGCCAGGAGTCCAGCTGGCCAGCGATGGGAAACCGGCTGGGCGAGAATGGCCGAAATCTCTTCCGGCGCCGCGTCGGCGGTCCGTTTTACGCCTTCGGGAGTCGACTCGAATGCCCAGGCGATCACGACCGCGATCGGGAAGCCGATCAGCAGGATCAGCGCGGCGAAGCGATACGTCCACTCCGGCAACAATAGCGCCGGAACCGCAAGGTCGAGAACCTGAAGCAGGATAAAGCCGACGATGCCGTACACGGCCATCACGCGGAATACATTGCGGCGTTTCAGCTCTGCGAAGAATGTCTTGTGGTTGGGAGCCTGGTTACTCATGCGCTCTAAGGTCGCAACCCGACCTGAGTTCGGAAAGTCTCGCGTCAGTTACAGTCTGCGGAAACGTCCCTTCAGCCACAGGGCCCACACCCGCCACACGGCTTCGCGCACGATGGCGCCCGACATCTTGCTCTCGCCCTCCTCGCGGTCCACGAACACGATCGGGATCTCCTTGAGGCGGAAACCCTTCTTCCAGGCGCGAAAGTCCATCTCGATCTGGAACGCGTAGCCGGTGGATCCGACTTTGTTGAGATCGATGGCCTCCAACACCTCGCGGCGAAAGCACTTGAAGCCGCTGGTGGAGTCCGTCAGGGGCAATCCGGTAACCCAGCGCGCGTACTTGTTGGCGTAGTAACTCAGCAGCAGCCGACTCATGGGCCAGTTGATGACGTTGACCCCTTTTACGTACCGGGATCCGATGGCCAGGTCGCACTCGCTCTCGGCCGCCCCGATAAGGTCGGGCAGGAACTTCGGGTTGTGGGAGTGGTCCGAGTCCATCTCGAGCAGAAACGAGTACCCGGCCTCGAGGCCCTCCCGAAAACCCCGAATGTACGCCGTGCCCAGCCCCTGTTTTCCGGTTCGGTGAATGACCCGAAGGCGGGGCTCGTCCGCGGCAAGCTCGTCTACGATCCGGCCGGTGCCGTCAGGGGAGCCGTCGTCGATGACCAGAATATCTATGCGAGGATCCTGCTCTAGCACGACCGGGATGATGGTCCGGACGTTCTCGGCCTCGTTGTATGTCGGCATGATGACCAGGGCGCGCCCGGTCCCGTCTCTATTTTCCATTATCCGTCTCTGTTTCCATTACTTTTGTTTCCGTTACCAAATACGCTCCACTCAGCTTCCGTGTCGCGGCCGCCCAGCACGACCAGCAGGGCCAGCGCCAACAGCTCCGAAGCGGTAACCCAGATCCTGGCCAGGACTGCGAACGCGCCCGCGGTAACCGCTGCGATCGAGGTTAGCCCGACCAGTAGCCCGGCCATGGCCCCTTCCCTGACCACGAGGCCGCCTGGCGAGAACAGAACCAGGTATCCGGCCACGTAGGCCGCCGCAAACACGCCCGCCAGCAGCGCCGGATTGGGAGCGCCGCTCCAACCTACACCTTCCAGTAGCGCCCACAGGCCCAACCCATACACTCCCCAGGCCACAAGGAGCCCGCCTCCGGCACGCATCAGGTCAGGTGCCCGCAGCCGGCCCACCTCCACATCCTCGTGCATGCGGGCCGCTGTCCAGCGCGTGAGTCGCTCCACCAGCCTGGGATGAAGCAGCAGTGTAAGGCACAGCGCCAGCGCCGCGGCGCCAAAGATAGGGGCGCTGCCGTCCATACCCACCGCCGGCCCCAGCCGTGAACCCAGCACGCCGGCGGCCACCGCCGCTCCAGTGGCCAGGGTCACGAGTTGAAACACTACCGCCGACAACAGGCCGGTCGAACCCTGGCCGCGCGTAGACTTCAGGTACGCTGCCATGCCGGCCAGTTGCCAGATCTTGCCGGGAATATACCGGCCCAGATTGGTCACCATCCACAGACGAATACCGGGCACTAGCGCGATGCTGCCGCCCAGCGACTGATACAGCCGCACCCACACTCCTCCCATCAGGAACAGATTCAGGGTGGCCAGGACCAGTGCCCCGGCCAGCCAAGAGGGGCGCACCTGCCACTCGAATTCGCCCGGGGAAGACAGGGCTGCGCTCAGCGAGGACCACTGGCGGCTGACGAGCAGGCCCGCGGCGACCAGCGAGGCCGCGATAAACAAGACTACCCACGTCCGCTTTCCAGTCACTCTGACGACTGTCTCCGCCCGCGCCAGCTCCGCGCTCCCAGCAGCAGAGCCGACAAGAGCAGGCCGAAAGCGGTCAGCCCGGAGATCCAGAATCCGGCTGTCAGTTCACCGCGCGCGTAGGTCATTTCCACGCTGCTGGAGCCTGCCGGCACCACCACGCCGCGAAAGGCACCGTTGGTGCGCAGGATCTCGGCCGGCTCACCGTTCACGCGGGCTTCCCAGGCGGGATGGAATATTTCGCTGACGAACAGAAGGCCGCCTACTGTCGCCTCCACATCCAGCTCTATTCGATCCAGCCCGAGAGCCGAGATCTCCGCCCTCCCCTGCCCCGCCACCGGCGCCTGCCCAGCCTGCACGACCGCCAGTCCGAGTGGATCCTCCAGACCCAGCGTAAAGGCGATCGCCTGGGCCTCTTCCCGCTCCGCCACCACGGAGGCCGGGAAGAAGGCGTGCGGAAGGTCGTTCACGACCTCGTACACGTGGACGCCCGGCGCCTGAGCCACAGGGGTGAGAAGATCACTCTCGACGGGCACGGGCAGCGTCAGGTAGCGGATGTCGAACAACGTCCACATCGTCGGCCTGAGCACGTTCTGGTAGCCCACGCCCCCGGCCAGCTCGTCGAACCAGCGCAGCCGGAAATTCAGGACGCCTGTCACCGACGGGATGTCGTGCAGCATCAGCTCGTTCTGCCCGTACGTCCGGCCGCCCTGCGGAAGCTGCGGCTGAAACGCTCGCTCGCCCGGCCTGAGATTGGCCTGCATGAACTCGATGGCAGGATCGGAAGCGAATTCCGCGACCGGATCGCGAACATCCAGATACCGGACGTCCACGCGCCATAGATCGATGACGAGCAGCAGCAGCACGCCGGCGACGGCTGCGCTCGGGATTCGCTTCTGCGTCACCCCCTGCCCTACCGCGAGCGATCCGGCGACTCCGGCCAGCAGAAACCAGCCGCCCACTTGGAGCTGCGAGGCCAACTCCGCGGACGGGAGCCGCGACCAGCCACGCGGGAAGAACCCGTTGAGGAACCAGCGCTGAAGACCCTCGGGTGACAGGGCGGCCGCGAGCCCGAACAGCAGCAGCGGCGAGGCCGCCACCCAGATCCAGCGCCACGGCAGCGACGTGCCTCCCCCGGCGCGCGCATCGACTACTCGCTGCCAGCCCAGACCGGCCAGCAGGGCGACGAAGAATGCGCCAGGACCCAGCATCATCGATGGCGCCCGAAAACTGCTGATCATAGGTATTATGTGGTACGTGAGCCGATGCAGCGGCGTCGCCGCGCCGAGCGCGAACAGCACACATACCGCGGAGATAATCGCGCAGGACCTTACCCTCGGGTCGCGGCGAACTCCCGACAACGCGACCAGCGCCAGCGCTAGCGGAACCGCTCCCAGGTACTCCGTGTGCAGCTTGAAGGGATTGCTCCCCCAGTACATGCCAAGCGACCCGAGCAGGTCGGGAAGAAACAGAGCGGACAGCTCCTGCGGCGGCAGCGCCCACGACGAAGCGAACTCGTAACCGGACTCCACGGTCCCGCGAACACCGATATCCAGGATGCTCCAGGTGGAGAGCAACTGCGCGGCCCCCAGTCCAGCCGCCACGACGAAGGCGAGTCCGAAGAAACCGGCTAGCCACAGCGCTTGGGGCCGGCCTCCGTCCGCCCGCGCCACGCCGGCGATGCGCATTGCGGCGTACAATGTCAGACAGAGCGACGAGAAGTACATGACCTGCACGTGGGGGGTGAAGATCTGAAGCGCGACGACGGTTCCCAGGCCCAGGAACCAGCCGATCCGGCCACTGCGCAGACCGTGCTCGAGCAGCATGAAGGCCAGCGGTATGAGAACCATCCCGAACATGCGGCCGTCATGGCCGCCGTACAGCAGTGAAACGACGAAGCCCGTGAACATGAAGGCCAGGCCCGTCACCGCGGCAGCCCAGCGTCCCAGACTCAAAGACCGCGCGGCCAGGTAAGCGAAAACCCCGGCCAGCGCCGTGTGAAGCACAAAGGTCCAGCCGATGGCCCTGTACAGGGGCATGACCAGATACAGAAGGCTCGTGGGGTAAAAGGCCGGGCCCGGCAGGATGGCCAGGAAAGGAAGGCCTCCGTTGAGGAACGGGTTCCAAAGCGGGAAGCCTCGGCCCGAGCGTATCTCCTCGACACCGAACTGCCTGAGCTGGTAGGCCTGATCCAGCATGTCCGTGCCGAACAGCATGCCGGAGCCGTCGAATACGAACACGCTGTAGAACAGGATCGACAGCAGGCAGGCCACACCCGTGAACAGCAGGCCCGC
>JBDLJJ010000166.1:0-4694 GCA_039714435.1 Gemmatimonadota bacterium
GGACGCGGGCGAGGACGGTGATCGACCGCAGCAGCCCCAGTGCGCGCCTACCCGCCTCTTCTGCCTTTTGTCTTGACCTCGGCGAGCAGAGGACGCGGGCGCGGCCAGCGATCAGCCGCCGTCTCAGTGCGCGTACCTGCCTTTCTGGCTTGGCCTTGGCGAGCTGACGTGGTCGCTGACGGCGATCGACCGCCGCCGTCACAGGGCACGTCACGCCTGCCTTCTGGCTTGCCCCATAGCGGAGCGATCCCCATAGCGGAGCGATCCCCATAGCGGAGCGATCCCCATAGCGGAGCGATCCCCATAGCGGAGCGATCCGGAGCGCGCCGCCGATCTGGCTTAGGGGGTGGCGAGCGAAGCGGGGCAGATCGGCGGCGCGCGATCCCCATAGCGGAGCGATCCCCATAGCGGAGCGATCCCCATAGCGGAGCGATCCCCATAGCGGAAGCGATCCCATCCGGCATGGCTCAAACGCCGCATGGCTCCGGACACCTGAGACTGAGAAGCCTGCTTCTTTGCCTTTTGCCTTGGCCTCGACGAATTGAGACCCTGGACGCGGGCGAGGACGGTGATCGACCGCAGCAGCCCCAGTGCGCGCCTACCCGCCTCTTTGCCTTTTGTCTTGGCCTTGGACGCGGGCGCGGCCGGCGATCGACCGCTGTCTCAGTGCGCGTACCTGCCTTTCTGGCTTGCCCTCGACGAGCTGAGGGGGCGCGGCCGGCGATCGACCGCTGTCTCAGTGCGCGTACCTGCCGCGAGTTGAGGCCTTGGACGCGGGCGAGGACGACGATCGTCGTTCTTTTGCTTCCAAGAGAAACGTCGTGACGCCCGTTCAGCCGGGGGCCTCAGAAAACTGGAGCCAGCCTCCCAGGCCAGCTCCAGGATTCACAGTATCAGGCCTCAGCCTTCTTCGCCGCCTGGGCCTTGCGGCGTCTCATCGACTCCCCACGCAGGGCAACTCGATAGGCGTTGTGGACCAGTCGATCCAGGATCGCATCGGCCAACGTCGGATGATCGATCGCCTCGTGCCACGTCTCGACCGGCAATTGGCTGGTCACCAGCGTCGAGCGCAGATCGTGGCGATCCTCGAGGATCTCCAGCAGCTCTCTGCGGTCCGCATCAGAAAGCGGCGCCAATCCCCAGTCGTCGAGGACCAGCAAATCGGTACGGGCCAAGCCAGTCATCAGTTTGGGGTAACGCCCGTCGGCATGGGCCAGCGCCAGGTCCTCGAGAAGCCTTGGCAACCGCAGGTATTGCACCGTGTAGCCCTCACGACAAGCTTTCTGAGCCAGGGCGCAGGCCAGAAACGTTTTACCAACGCCGGTCGGTCCGGTGATTAAAACATTTCTGTGTTGCCCAATCCACCCGCAGGAGCTGAGAGACAAAACCAGCTCTTTATCCAATCCTCGACGCGCTCGAAAATCGATGTCTTCGATACAGGCATTCTTCTGCCGTAACTTCGCCTTGCGTAGACGACTCTGCTGTCGACGATAATTCCTTTCCGTAACTTCACGGTCGATCAACAGCGCCAAGCGATCCTCAAAGCGGAGTTCTTCGATATCGGGCGTTTGAAGTTGCTCTTCGAGAGATTTAGCCATGCCGTCGAGGCGAAGGCTGCGCAGTTTATCAAGGGTTGGATGAATCAACATGGTAACACATCCTCCTCATCCTGGTAATAAGCAGCGCCTCGAACATTGTCGTGATCTGTCGCAAGCGGTGCGGATGGCGTCTCTGCCGGCAACTCTTGCCGGTCCAAACCGTTCTCGAGGATCGAGCGGATACTCTTGTAGGACAACCCATGAATCCGCACTGCGCGACGGCAGGCCGCCTCCAAGCGCTCGGCGCCGTAGCGTTTTTCAAGACTGCTCAGGCCAAGGCACGAATGGAAGCCCTGGTGCGGATGCGCCTTCGACGTGAGGATCCACTCCACTGCGGCTGCCGTCGACGGACCCGTCTTATGCGCCCACTGCACCAGCCGCGACGGAGTCCACTCCGCGTAGTGACGGTGCTGACGCGGCATGTGCTCGACAAGAGTCGTGGCTTTGCCTTTCTCGCGACTGCGCACGTGGCACGCCACCCGCTCGCCGCCGTGCATACACTCGACCGCTTCCGCCGTCAGGCGCACGTCCAGCTCCTTACCGACGAGCTGATACGGCACGCTGTAGAAATGATCGTCAACCGACACATGGTAGTCGGCGCCTACTCGCGCTTTCGGCCACTCCGCGTACTCGTAGCGCGACCTCGGCAAGGGCGACAGCGCCGGCTGATCCAACGCCTCGAACTGCGAGCGCCGGCTGCCTTCGAGTTTCTGGAACGGTCGATTGTTCAGACGCTCCAAGAGCTTGCGGATCGCCGCGTTCAGCTCGCCCAAAGAGAAGAATTCGCGGTTTCTCAGACACGCCAGAATCCAGCGCTGCGTCAACAGAACCCCGGCCTCAGCCTTCGCCTTGTCCTTCGGTTTGCGCACCCGTGCCGGGATCACCGCCGTCCCGTAGTGCGTCGCCAGATCTTGGTACGTCGGATTCAGATCCGGCTCGTAGCGACACGGCTTGTTCACACCGCTTTTCAGGTTGTCAGGAACCAACAGCTCCGGCACGCCGCCCAGGAATTCGAACGCCCGCACGTGCGAGCCGATCCAGTCCGGCAGGCTTTGCGTCCACGTCGCCTCGGCGTAGCAGTAGTTGCTCGCGCCCAGCACCGCCACGAAGATCTCGGCCTGGCGCGGCTCACCCGTCTTCGGGTCAAGAACCGACATCGTCATCCCGCTGTAGTCCACGAAAAGCTTCTCGCCGGCCTTGTGATCCTGGCGCATGCTCAGGTCCAACTTCCCGCGCCAGGCGCCGTACAGATCGCAGAAGCGGCTGTACTGGTAACCATCGGGGTGCGACTCCTTGTACTCCGCCCACAGCAGTTGAAGCGTCACCCCACGACGCGCCAGCTCCTGCTTGATCTTCGACCAATCCGGCAGCGGGCGCGACGGCAAATCCTCCAGCGGGAAGAGACGACGCTCCAGCGTCCCGCTATCCATCTGCTTGACCTCCTCCCAGCTCAACTGGGCCTCCTCCGCACGACGCTGATACTCAAACACCGTGCTGTGAGACGCCTGGCACGCACGCGCCGTCTTACGCAATCCAAACTCCAGACACCACAGCATTCGTAGAATTTCGCGGATCTTCCGCATCGGTACTCTCCTCGCTGCCATCGGCCCCTCCTCGTCGTTGTTGGCGATGAGGTGACGATAGCTGGTTGTGAGGAGGACAAAGACGGCCAATCAACGATGGCTGCACACCGATTCCGAGGCAAGCCGACCACCATTCCGACAGCCACCCCCAAACTGGTCGGCTTGCCTCGGAATCGGTGGTCGGCTTGCCTCGGAATCGGTGGTCGGCTTGCCTCGGAATCGGTGGTCGGCTTGCCTCGGAATACTCAGCCAGCAGGCCGGAAGTGAAACCTGCGTATCTTAGGGGTAACCCGGGTACGGAGCCAGGAGAATCGAGGATGTAGGCTGCGTGATTGAGGCTCGAAACTTGTATATTCGTGGTCATGTACGCCCGACACTGTCGGGTGAGCCGACACTCTGCAGTGAGTGGAAGGCAGCAGTCTCCGAGGCTAGAGGCGGTGCCTTGGCGACGCCACCGGGCTCTGTGAGCGGGGCATGCATCCAAATAGGGAAACCTGGGAACTTGGGAGATCCAGCATCTTCCTCAATAAAGGACCGGAACGTGGAGAACCGGGTTAAAGAACCTCCAGGCTCGGCAATCGGAGGCCGCCCGCCCTTGCCGAGATCGAACAGAACAGGGTGGCTGCGAGGTATCGGCCGGCGAGGGACGACCGAAGCTTGTCGAGACGGGATGCTGGAAGTCTTAGCGGAGCGTAGTACCGAGGGTCGTCTTCAGGTCGGAGCCCTGGGCGATCGGGAAGGTGGGGAAGTGAGACCCAAGCGACCCACTGTAGGGAAGGCGAAGCCGGGCTCAGCGAATCTGGTGGAAGGAAACATGAGAGAGACTTCGAGCTCACCAATCATGTCAACGTTACGCCATCAGACTGTGGAACAGCACGTCGGGAACGACGACGTCCTGAAGGGTAGCAGATGCTGGGCGCCAGCTGCTTCGGGAGAGGCGCTGGCTGGGAAGTGGTTCCTGCCGAGGAACCGTATGAGCGAGTCGTTCACGTACGGATCTGTGGGGGGGCCGGGGTATAACCCCAAGCCCGGGGCTGTTAGACAGCGCCCGTACGGGGGAAGCCCCGGCTCTACCCGGATCGTGCCAAGACAAAGCCCAGGACCGGGGAAATTGGCACGTTTACATACAAGGAAACCGGTCAACGTTTCCCTCGTGGGTTCTACCCCCACCCGGCCAAAGTCCGCCAGCATGTGTATTCCGACGAACCCGACCACCCATTCCGGGCAAAGCGACCAGTGAGGTTGAAAGAGCCGCTGCGATGTCCTCCTCGGTTTTGAAGTGGTCGGCTTGACTCCGACCTGGTGTCGATCTTACCGCAGTTTCAGGAGGCCGACTGTGGCCGTTGGCAACCGCCGCCGTCACAGGGCACGTCACGCCTGCCTTCTTGTCTTAGCCTCGGCGAACAGAGGCCTTGGACGCGGGCGAGGACGGTGATCGACCGCAGCAGCCCCAGTGCGCGCCTACCCGCCTCTTCTGCCTTTTGTCTTGACCTCGGCGAGCAGAGGACGCGGG
>JBDLJJ010000167.1:0-4639 GCA_039714435.1 Gemmatimonadota bacterium
AGCCGCGACGCGTGTACACGCCGGTACACACCGGCCCACGCCGATGCAGTTTCCGTAGCAGTTTGGACGCGTACTTGACGGTCCCGCCCCCACGACGGACTATTCGCCGGGTGCTACAGGAGGCAATTTAGTCGTCCTGAGTTGCAAGTCTGCCAGGAGTTGGATGCTAAACGCTGTGAAGATCGGAAACATGCAGGGGCGGCTACCCAGTCTCCTGCTCATTGCTTCGATGCTGCTCCCATACGCGAAACTGGGGCCTTGCTCCTCTTTGGCTCATGAGCATGACGAAGCATCCACAGGGCACGCTGTCCACCAGGCGACTGCCGATTCGCCTTCGACGGCTGCGGCCTCGTGCCACATAGCCATGGGGTGCGGAGTTGTAGCGGTCGGACCGGTGCAGGCCGGACCACAAACGAGTAAGCTCTCCGAGCAATCGACCGGAGCGCGCATCTCCCCGCCTTCGGGGTACGCCCTGGAGCTCGAGTCTCCGCTTACCCCACCGCCTAAAGCCTAGCCGTTCCACTCATCCAACATCTTGCACCGCCTGAGGCGGTGTAGCGGCATCATTGCCGTCGCCTCTCATTTGGACGAGGACAAAGTGTCTATCACATATGCTACTTATAGACTCGCGTGGCGCGCCGTTCTGGCACCAGCCGGGGTAGCCGCACTGATCGCGGGCTGCACCTCGGCTCCAAAGCGGAACGAAGTATTCCGTCTTCCGGCCAGCTACAACTTTGCGTTCTACGATACGTACACTCACGCAGCCAGATCTTTCTACGCCGCGCACTACACCCATTTCGGTGCCTACGAGACGATGCTTACCAAGGGCGAGGACGCCACGGAGGACATGGACGCGTTCCTTGTTAGAGTGCGCGACTATGTCACGGATCCACCCAAGTTTGAGCCGCCGGCGGAAATCATCGCACCTAATTGGTCGAAGATGGCCTACGAAACCGGTGGCGCGATGGACTGGACTCACATGCTGCATTCCCAGCTGTATGACATTCTCACGGACCACCGGGTCTCGGACAAAGAAGCTGCCGGCAATAGGGCAATAGCCTACTACCTGTCGAATCCGCGGTCGGCCTTCTCCACAAGAGGATACGGGCACCGCTGGATGGAAGGAGGGGGCACCTGGGCGGGCGTCTTCCGGAGAAAGTACCCTGAGATCAACGGCGTCTTGTGGGCATACCACTGGCATCATGCCGCGGTCTACGAGGCTCTCATGGAATCCGATCCTGAGCGAAGGCGGAAGTCTCTCGATCGCGTAATCGAAGTGTTCACGGACTCGGTACTCCAGGATCCACCCACAGTCATGCCGCTGACGGCGGAGATCGCCCCGCGTTTCTCGATCCTGTTTCCGGCCGCAGCCCACGTCTTCGACAATCTCCACATGATGCACGACGTGGTGAACGACATCATGGCGGACCCCTCCTTCTCGAGGATCGAGAAGGAGCTAGAGATCGAACGAATGCGCCTGAACATGATGTTCGCGGGCCAGGACGGCGTAACGGTACCCGGCATGCCGGCAGGTGAGCATCATGCAATGAGCCCTGGGTCGATGCGCGTGGCGACACGGCTGCCGGGAGGTGCGTGGCTTCCGCAGGGACACCCCGAGGCCCGAATGGCAAGCATGGCGGAACTGAGCCGTCCGGTGTCGCCGGAGAGGGCCCAACCATGAACACCGTAACGCGACTTGGTCTGGGTGCAGTGGCCGTTGTGAGCCTCACAGCTCCGCTCGAGGCCCAGGAAGATTTTCGGGCTGCCGATCTTGACCGACCGATTCTGGTTGAGGATGCTTTTCCCGCCAAACTTCATGAGTGGGAGGTCGAACTCGGGGCTCGAGGCGGATTCGCCGAAGGCGGAGATGGCATCGACGCGATAGCTGAGCTTAAAACCGGTCTGTTTCTGAACGGGCAGGTGGGTCTCGAGATGCACGGGTCGGTTCGAGACGACGAGGCAGGATTTGATCGAACGATCAGCGGGATCGAAACGGTGCGTGGGCATGCTC
Organism: Gemmatimonadota bacterium; assembly: GCA_039714435.1. Taxonomy (GTDB): domain Bacteria; phylum Gemmatimonadota; class Gemmatimonadetes; order Palauibacterales; family Palauibacteraceae; genus JAZDDE01. The sequence goes on from JBDLJJ010000167.1 coordinate 2,012, forward strand.
TATTCAATCTGAACCGAGAAACATGGAGCTGGCCGGCGGTAGCGATCAGGGCCGATCTGGGAACACCTGGAACAGGTGGAGTTGGCCAGGAGGATTGGCGCCTGGGAATCAAAGGCATCGCGTCTCGATCGTTTGGATTGGTCAGGCTGCACGCCAATGGTGGGTACGTCGCAGGAAGTGCTGCGGATGGAGGTGATTTCTGGCAGCTGGGTCTCGCCTTCGACTACCCGATCGGCCTGTTTAGCAAGGCGCTTATGGGGGATGTGTATGCCGAAATCCCCGTCGATGCGGGGCGCGCCCGGGTCTGGGCGGAGCTGGGAACGAGGTGGCAGATCAGTAACGCCAGCGTACTGGACTTTGGAATCTCCACCCGGCTCGATGAGTGGGAGGCGGGCCGTGCCAACCTAGAGGTGACGGTTGGCGTTTCTAGAGTCTTTGGACTGTCCGGCCTCGTTTCCGTGCCGCCTTATCCAGATCCGAGATTGGACTGAAGGAGCCCGGCGTGAGCACACACACGAAACACGATCCGGCGCACGCGAGTCGTCCAGCTCAGTCTCCCGGCGGTCACCACGCCCACATGGTGGCGGATTTCAAGCGCAGATTCTGGGTTTCGGTGGTACTCACCCTCCCGGTTCTCGTCCTGGCTCCGTTGATTCAGCGGGTTCTGAATCTGGAACAGCAGCTCGCGTTTCCCGGCGATCGGTACGTGCAGTTCGCCTTCGCCACAGCTGTCTTTCTGTATGGCGGGTGGCCTTTTCTAAAGGGTTTCGTGGAAGATGTGCGAGAGCGATCGCCCGGCATGATGACGCTGATCGCCGTGGCGATCGGCGTGGCCTACACCTATAGCTCGGCCGTGGTGTTCGGACTTGCCGGCGAGGTCTTCTTTTGGGAGCTGGTCACCCTGATCGACATCATGCTGCTGGGCCACTGGATCGAGATGCGCTCCGTGATGGGGGCCTCGCGGGCCCTCGAGGAACTGGTCAGGCTCATGCCGGCGATAGCTCACCGGGTCTCAGAGGACGGCTCGGTGGTCGATGTCCCGGTGACCGAAATCGCGCCGGGGGATCGGATTCTGGTCAAGCCGGGCGAGAAGATCCCGACCGACGGCTCGATCATCGAAGGTCACACCACGATCAACGAGTCCATGCTGACCGGCGAAAGCAAGCCGGTCGAGAAGGGGCCGGACGCGGAGGTGATCGGGGGCTCGGTCAACGGAGAGTCCGCCTTCACGTTTCGCATCACCAAGACGGGAGCGGATACCTACCTGGCGCAGGTCATCGACCTCGTGAAGGAGGCCCAAGAATCGCGGTCTCGTTCGCAGGATCTGGCCAACAAGGCTGCGCGCTGGCTGACCATCGTCGCCATCGGAGTGGGCACGCTGACCCTGGTTGCCTGGCTGCTGGCGGGACAGACTTTCAACTTCGCGCTGGAGCGCATGGTCACTGTGATGGTGATCTCCTGCCCGCATGCGCTCGGGCTGGCGGTTCCCCTCGTCGTCGCCGTCTCCACTTCGCTCGCGGCCGGCAACGGCCTGCTGATTCGCGATCGTTCCGCCTTCGAGCGGGCCCGCGAGCTCCAGGCGATCGTGTTCGACAAGACGGGCACCCTCACGGAAGGACGGTTCGGGGTTACCGACGTCATACCCCTGGGCGACCGGGGTGAAGAGGAACTGCTGCGCCTGGCCGCCAGCCTCGAGAGCCGCTCGGAACACCCGATTGCACAGGGGATCGTCAGGGAGGCGGAAAGCCGAGGGCTGTCCCTGTCAACGCCGAAACAGTTTCAGGCAATTCCAGGAAAAGGAGCGTTGGCTCGTCTAGACGGAATGGACGTAAGGGTCGTCAGTCCCGGCTATCTTGAGGAGCACCAGATTCGAGCACAGAGCGATCAAATCTCGGCCGCCGCTGAACAGGGCAAGACCGTGGTGTACGTTCTCGTCGATGAGCACCTGGAGGGCGCGCTCGCGCTAGCGGATGTCATACGCGAGGAATCACGGGAAGCCTTGGAACGACTCAAGGCGATGGGAATACGCTCGATCATGCTCACGGGCGATTCGCGACAGGTCGCGCACTGGGTAGCCGAGGAGCTCGAGCTGGACGACTACTTCGCCGAAGTGCTGCCCCACCAGAAGTCAGAGAGAATCAAAGAAATCAAAAGTCAGGGCCTCCTTGTCGGTATGACGGGCGACGGCGTTAACGACGCCCCGGCCCTGGTAGCAGCGGACGTTGGGATTGCGATTGGAGCCGGCACGGATGTAGCTGTCGAATCTGCTGACATCGTACTCGTGCGGTCCGATCCACGTGATGTGGCGTCTATCGTCACACTGGCGCGGGTCACCTTCAAGAAAATGAAACAGAATCTGTGGTGGGCGGCGGGATACAACATCGTTGCGATCCCACTTGCCACGGGTCTCTTCTACAACGCCGGCATCGTGCTCTCACCCGCAATTGGTGCCGGCCTCATGTCGCTGTCCACGGTCATCGTAGCCATAAACGCTAGGCTACTAGGCCGCACTGGAACTGGTTCTTAGATTCTCAAGTCCTGCTTCGGCTCCTGCGTATCACTACCAGCCGAAACCGCCGGCCAGCCCTATTAGGAGGCCGATGACCCCCCACTCAAGGCCGCTCCAGC
>JBDLJJ010000168.1:0-4433 GCA_039714435.1 Gemmatimonadota bacterium
ACCGGCTGCAGAGGCGCCTGATCCATATAGGAATAACCCTTGAGAGCCTTCACGATCTCCGCGATCCGGCTGGCTCCGTGACCTATCTCTTCGAGTAGTGTGTAGACCGTGAGCTGACTCCCGAAGAAGTCGATCACGACCGGCGCCACAGCGGGATCGAAATGCGCCGTCAGCCGCTGGAGGTCCTCAGGGCACAGCCCCATGGTGACGAGCGTTCCCGCGTGCTCCCAGGGGTCCTCGACGCCTATGCCGTCGAGCCAATCCTCTACTTCCTGCTCGAGGTCGCTGCGGGCCAGCGGATCGAGCGAGCTCGGCTTTTTCGACCTCTCCTCGGCGTCGACCTCGAGCTCTTGAATAACTTCCAGCTGCTTGGCGGAAAGATCCGCCGCGCCGAGACCGAACTGGGCCCGCTCGAGACGGTCGATCGCGGTCCTGAGCTGCTCCACTCCCTGCCGGGCCACCGCGGTCGGATTGTTCAGCTCGTGCGCCATGCCCGCGCTCAGCCGTCCCAGCGTCGCGAGCCTGTCGCTCTGACGCAGCATGACCTCCTGCTGCAGGTACGCCTGCTCGAGATTCCGAAGCTTCTGCTGCTCCCACAGCATGTGCACCTTGGAGTGGAAGAAGCCGCACACCATCGACAGGCACTTGACGTCGAGATCAGTGAAAGGCTGGCGCCGCCTGCAGAACAGATAGAGAGCCTGAGTCTTACCCTCCTCGACAAGGGTGTTCACCGAGACCTGCATGAGATCGGCTTTTTGAAGATGTGGCGGCAGCTGTGCCAAGGCGGCGGCCATGGGTTCGCCGGCCAAGATGCGCGTTTTGCGGCCCTTCCATGATTCCGCCTCGAAGCGAGACAGGGCGGCCGGGTCCGTGCGCGTGACGTCCGCGGCTCCTCTGTAACCGTCAACGATGATGACGGTCGGCTCCGGTCCGTCGGCGTCCTCCGGGTCGCCATCGAAACACACGTAGCGCCAGGAATAGACATCCACGACGTACTTGAGCCGGCGGGCCAGCAGCTCACCGACAGACTCTATATCACTCGCGACGTTGATCGCACCGGCCAACTCGAACAGCGCCTCGTACCGCGACACCTTCGAGAGGAGATCCTGCGTCGAGGATCGCGAGCCTGCCTGGTGGTCATTCATAGCGGTGTGGCCTGAAAACTCCTCAGTCCTCTGTACCCTCCTCCGCCGTGCGGCTCGGAAGCTCGTCCACGAGCATATCGTAGGCGGCGGCCAGGAACGGGATCTGAGGGCTGTGCTTCCAGCCGAGGACGGCACCGTCAAAGGTGGCCTGGGGCGTGAATCCCGGTCTAGTGGTACGCCGGCCCAGGTAGCGATCACCCGTCAGCAGGCCCTGGCCCGATACATCGTAGGCGCTGTAGCGGATGCCGCTCGTGTCGGCCGTCACCATCCACACGATCCCGCGCTGTTTGTCGGCAAGAACACCGGCCGGCTGCCAATCGTCGCTCTGAATCTCGAGGCGCCGCTCGCCGGCCTGGCCCGTGATTTCGTATAACGTATCGGGGCGAACGTCAGACCAGACCCAGACTCCTCGCTCGGAGGCGACGACGGACGTCTTGCTCGTATTCAGTGACGCGCCCCGGAGTACTTCGGGCCCATGGCTGGCGCTCAGCAGAGTGTCCAGCCCGGTTACCGGAACATTGCTTCGGAGGATGAGAAGATTGGCTCCTCCCTCGTCATTGGCCTCCGCGGCGGCGAACACGAGCCCGATCGGCGCATCCACAAAGTCCATGAAAGAAGGTTTGAAATTGACCTGGCTGGTGCGCAGGTGGTTTCCGCCCGGCGTGAAAAGCTCCAGCCGACCAGAATCCAGATCGTAGGTCATCACCCCGATGTCAGGCCGCACGGCTATGCGGGCCGGGTTAACGACTTCCACGGGCGGATCGTCCTTGAGGCCGAACATCTCGTATCGGTCGGACGGCGTGTCCAGACGCATGACCACCCGGTTCGCCTCGTCGGCCAGCCACATCACGTCATGCGAGACGGCCTTTACGTCCACCGGGCGAAAGGGAAGGGAAGACAGGGCTTCCTGAGCGTACAGCTCGACGGCCGGAAGACTGGCGGGTGCGGCGTCGGAGGCCGCCTTGTCGCCGCATGCCCCGGCCGACAACGCAGCCGCTACAGAAAGAACAAAATTATGGCTTCTCATCCGCATTTGATCTGTCTTCTCATCCATTGCTGGGTTCGCTGATTCCTGGCTCGCCGACCGCCGACGATGATAGCGGATGTGGCTTTACGGGCAAGCGGATTGCCCAGCTGCGGCCATCCCGACCATGGCAGGCCGCGTCGTTGATGACGCCCAGATGATAGACTGTTGAATACTGAAACGGGATTTGGGAGGCGGTGCGGCCGGCAGACTCGCTGAAACGCTAGCGGAGAGGCGCAGGATGTACCAACTGAACCCGGAATATCAGATTCGGAGTCTTGGTGGTGTAACTTTGTTGGACGCAGCCGGCGAAGTAATACAACTCCGTTCCCGCAAGCACCTCGCCCTCTTGATATACCTGGTGTCGAAGGGTTCGCGTGTACATACTCGCTCCGAGCTGGCTTCTCTCCTGTGGTCCAGCAAGCCAGCCAGAGCCCGCCACTCGCTCAGCCAGGCTGTCTACGATCTCCGCACCCAGGTGGGCGCGGGGTTTATCGCTTCGGTCGGCGAGGAAATTCGGGTCGACACGCGGGGCTTCAGCTACGATGCTAACGAGCTGGAGGAAGCCGTGAAGAGCGGCGACTATTCACGGGCTGTTGATCTGTACGCTGGACCGTTCGGCTCCAACCTGGCCACGCTCGGATCCGAGGACTACGAACGCTGGATCGAGTCCGAGCGCGTTCGGCTGGACCGACTCGCTCACCTGACGCTCCACAAGTACGCAGAGCAATGCGCTGAAGAGGGACGCTGGGGCGAGATGTGTGTCGTGTCGACCCGCCTCCTCGAGTTGGAGCCTCTAAACGAAGCGGCGCACCGGTCGCTAATGCGGGGCCTGCAGCTTCAGGGCGACGGAGCCGCCGCTCTGAGTCACTTCGCGTCAGTGCGCGAAGAGTTGGACCGAGAGCTTCCAGACGGAATTTGCGAAGAGACGCTGAATCTCGTCCGGCGCATCGAGGCGACGCTAAAGCGGGCTAATGGGACCGACATTGCCCTTCGAGAACCGCCTTTTGTCGGCCGCGCCAAGGAGCTGGATCGTCTCGACGAACTGGCCAGGACCCTTTCCAGCGCGACGCCACCAGCAGTTTACGTCTGCGGTCCCGCGGGGATCGGCAAGACGCGCCTCGTACACGAATTCATGGCGGGAGCTTCCGCGTATCCAATCCGCTTTGTCGAGAGCCGTTGCTATCCTGCCGAGACAAACGTGCCATACGGCCCGATCGTGGACGGACTCGAGAAGCTAGCTGAAGAAGTGGCCCGGACTGTCGCCAGTCAGAGCTCCGCTGACCGGCCTCCACTCACGCATCTGGCGTACCTTTTTCCGAAGCTATCCCATTTGATTCCGCCACAGTCCTCGGAGGGAGTTGATCCCGCGGCATGGCGCCGGCGCCTGTTCGACGACATCGCCGATGTACTCAAGGAAAGCCTCCGAACATCACCAATCATCTGGGTGGTCGAGGACACTCACTGGATCGACGGGACATCAGAGGCAGTCTTAGGACACCTCAGCAGGCGATTGAAAGACGAGGCACTGCTGATTGTGCAAACTACTAGAGAAAACCTCACTTCGACTGGCTCTCTGCCCAAGTTCGTGAGCCAGCAGCGCCAACCAGACCAAGAAGCCATTGCGCTGCATTCCCTTTCAACCGCAGAAGTGCACGAACTCCTGGGATCGATTGGTGCTGATCTGTCTAGGGAGCAGATTGCAAAGGCGACTGCTCTGGCGGCCGGACATCCCTTCTATGCGTTGGAGATCGTGAGGGCCGGCGGGGCAATCGAGTGCCAGCGAAGCGCATCCTCTGAGGCGCCCAACTCAAGCGCGTTGCGCGCTATCCTAGCGCAGCATTTTGACGGGTTATCAGAGCTGTCACTGGACGTTGCACGTGCCACGGCTGTGCTAGGTCGGCAGGCCTCGCCATATCGAATAGCCACACTGACTGGACTGACCGCCGAGGAGACAGCTAAGGCCAGCCGAGAACTATACATGCGACTTCTTCTAGTCGATGATGGGACGACGGTCGGGTTCACTCATCAGCTGCTTGCCGGATTCGTTATCGAAGGGACGAACTCACTCGACCGGGCAGCGTTGCATCTGAAGGCTGCGGAGTTACTAGGCGGCGAAAAGACTAAGAATCCAACAATGCTAGCCCGTCACTTTCGTTTAGGTGGTGACCGGGCAAGGGCATTTCGACTGGCTATGTCGGCTGCCGACCTGGCTAGCAACAGGGGGTCGAACCGAGAAGCTGCGGATCTCTATTCCCTAGCAC
>JBDLJJ010000169.1:0-4402 GCA_039714435.1 Gemmatimonadota bacterium
TTCTGGGCGGAGCTAAAACGGCGCAAGGTATACAGCGTCGGCGCAGTGTATGTCGTCGTCGCCTGGCTGCTGGTGCAGATCGCAGACACCGCGTTCCAGCCGCTCGGCTTCCCGGATGCGGCGATGCGGCTGCTCATAATCGCGGTCATCGCCGGTTTGCCCGTGGCGCTTCTGCTGGCCTGGATCTTCGAGATCAGCGCCGAAGGTGTCCGGCGAACTCAGGCAATCGACACCAGACCGCAGCCGAGCCGAAAAACCCGCGGCTGACCGCCTGGCCAGCGCTCGACCCGGGCGCAGTAAAAGCAATTCCGCCGACGACCTAAGCGCCCGACAAGTAGCACCTTGCAGCCGCGCTCAGGTGCAGCCTGCTTGCCTACAAGGTATCGTTTTCGGCAAGTTGAAAAGCTGTGGCGGTAAAACAGCTACGTTAAACCACCAGGCGAGGAGGCTCGTGCTGCAACCTGATCGTGGTAGCCCGCTAGTTCGCGGCAGTCGACCAGAACGGTCTCGGCTCCCATGAGGCTCGATTCCAGCCATCTTCAACTCCTCCACGAAGCCAGTCTGGACTTCAACTCGACGCTCGATCTCGACGAGTTGCTTCCCCGCGTGTTCGACCGTGTGATTGAGGCCCTCGATGCCGAAGCCGGATCGATCTGGCTGCGGCACGGCGATACCCTGGTATGCGAGATCGCTCGCGGGCCGGTGAGCGACCGCGTCCAGGGGATGGAGCTTCCCTGGGGAGCGGGTATCGTCGGCGATGTTGGGCGGCGCGGCGAGCCGGAGCTGGTGGCGGACGCGCGCGACGACCCGCGATTCGTTCATCAGGTAGATGAGGCGACCGGTTTCGCCACGCATTCCATGGTCGCGGCGCCTCTGCTTGCCAAGGGCGAAGTGCTCGGCGTGTTCCAGCTTCTAAACAAGCGATCCGGCGAAGGCCGTTTCGGCGAGGGCGACAAGGATCTGTTGGAGGCGCTCGCCTCCACGGCGGGCCTCGCTCTTCACAACGCCCAGCTCCATGACGCGGAGAAACGAGCCCGCGACCTGCGCGCCCTGCTCGGCATCAGCCGTGAGATAAACGCCACGCTCGAGGTCGAACGACTGGTCCTCTCGGTCGTGAATCTGGCCAGCCAGGCGCTCGCTTACGACCGGGCCGTGATCGCGCTCGACGAAGGCGGGCAGCCTGTAGTGAAGGCCATCTCGGGCGAAGAGCACGTGGACCTGAAAGCCGAGGACACGCAGTCGATCGGCCGCCTCACCACCTGGCTGCTCGAACGCAATGAGACCACCTACGTGGAAGACGTCACGGCCGATACGGAAGAGGCACGCGGCTTCCGAAACGCGTTCGGCGACTACATCGAGCGCAGCGGCGTGCGCTCGCTGTGTCTCATTCCGCTCAAAGACGAGGAGGGCCGCCTCGGCGCCTTCTACATGGAGTCGGCTTCTCGGGCCTTCCTGGGAGAGAGCGGACTCGAAGCCGCCGAGCTGCTGGCCAACCAGGTCTCGGTGGCGCTTCGAAACGCGGAGCTGTACAGCCAGGTCCCGCTCATCGGCCTTCTGCAGCCGCTCGCCGCCTGGCGCAGGCGCTTCGCCGGCATGTCGCGCCGCAATCTCATCGCTCGCTACGGCGTCCCCGCCCTGATCGTCCTCCTGTTTGTCCTGTTCCCGCTGCGTCAGCGAACCAGCGCCCAGGACGCGGAACTGCTGCCGGCCGGACGCATGCCCCTGCGAGCTACGGTGGGCGGTCTGGTGACTCAGGTGCTGGTCGGGGAAGGGGATCAGCTCAGCCAAGGTCAGGTTCTGGCGGTGCTGCGCGACGACGCCTTGAGCATCAGCCTCGGCGAGGCACGGGCCGACCATGCGACAGCGGTCCGCACTGCCGCGTCAGCTCGGGCTCGCGGCGACGAATCGAGCACCAGGGTGGCGGAGATAACAGCGGATGAACTGGCCGGCCGTGTCGACCTCCTCACCGATCAGCTGGAGCGTACGCGGCTGCGGGCGCCGGTGGCCGGCGTAGTCCTGACGATGCGGCCCTGGGAGCGCGTCGGTGAGTGGCTGGATGCCGGGGAGACCTTCGTCCTTGTTGGCCGCACTGACGAACTGGAGCTGGAGGCCCGCGTCCCGCAGCGGCACATCGACCGGGTGCGTGTCGGCCAGAGAGTAAGGCTGAAAGTGGAGGCCCGTCCCGAGCACACCTTCGTAGCCGAGGTGACGGAGATCGCGCCCCAGGCAGAAGCGGGCGACGGCCTGAACGAGCCGACCTTCGTCGTGCGGGCCCGGATCGACAATTCCAGGCAGCTCCTGCGTCCGGGGATGCAGGCGCGGGCAAAGATCATCGGGGATCGGCGTCCGCTCGGTTGGATCATCATCCGTCCACTCGTGGAGTGGATTCAAATCCGCTTCTGGCGTTAGAGAGCGAACATGAGCAAGAGCACGGCGGGCAGGCACCCCAGCATTAGCTGGACATCGATGCCGGGCATCCTGTTGAGCGTAGCCCTGACGGGAGGCTGCTCAGAGGAGATCCGCTCGGACGCAATGGAGGGGTCGGGCGGCGAATCTCATCCTACCGTGGCCGTTGCCACTACCGAGGCGGATAGTCGCGGGACATTTCGGACGCACCTCTATTCTGAGCGCGATGCCGATCTCTACAATCGGCTGATGATCGAGGAGACCGCGGGAGGGGGGATCCCGATTAACTCCATCCAGGTCGAGGTCGGAGACAACGTAAGGGCGGGACAGTTGCTGGCCATGCTGGAGAATTCCGATGCGCGCCTGTATGTCGAGGCCGCGGCGCCGGAAGCGGAAGTCGCGGCCGCGAAACTTCGCCGGGTCGAGGAGCTGAGGAAGTCCGGCGCCGTGTCCGAGGCGGAGCATGACCAGGCGGTCTACGAAAGCCGAACCGCGGAGGCGGCCGTCAAGCAGGCGCAACTGAATCTGTCCCGCACCCAGATCAGGGCGCCCTTCGCGGGCGTCGTATCCCGGCGCTATGTGCGGGTGGGAGACATCGTAGACGACGAGACGCCGCTGTTTCGGGTCACGGCGATGGCTCCTCTGCGGGCCCGCCTCCTGGTACCGGAGTCCGATGTTGAGTCGTTCGGAGTCGGCGCCCAGGTGATGATCAGCGGGAACGATGAAGCGACGGGCACCGCGCAGGTGATCATAGTGGGGCCGACCATCGATCCGGGCAGTGGTACCCGCGAAGTGATAGTGGAGCTGGCCGACGTGGGAGATTTTCGTCCGGGCACATCTGTGGTGGTCCGGCTGGTGGATGATCCAGTGGATGAGGCCGTGGACGAACCGTTGGATGAGTCAGCGGAGACGGCCGGCCAGTGACGACTGCGCTCGAGTTACGGCCGAAACTTCACTCGGACGTCAAGATCGTCCGGCGCGAGGTCAAAGGCGTGGTCCACTATGTCGTCCGCGAACCGACCGAGAATAAGTACTTCCAGTTCGACCCGGTGGTCATAACGCTGATGCGGTTGATGGATGGCGAGCGCACGCCCGAGGAGATCGCCGACGCGGCCGCCGAGACGCTGGGAGCCCGCCCGTCGGCCGGGGTTGTGGCCGATTTTGCCCAGAAACTGAAGCGAATGGGAATCGTCGAGCGATCCCCCGCCGAGCAGCACCTGATGCTCCAGGAACGGCTCCGCCGAAAGCGCAAGATTCGCAGCAAGCAGCGGGCGCAGAGCTCAATACTCCGCCTCGAATTCTCCTACGGCGATCCCGACCGCGTGTTCGGCCGCATGCAGCAAGCCCTGCGCTGGATGTGGACACCCGGCTTCGTGGCCGTGTCGATGCTGTTCTTCGCCACCTACTTCATCGTCACCACCACCAGGTGGCAGGCATTCGCGGAGGGGACGATCGCCCTCTACACGTTGAACGGTATCGGTCCCTGGGACATCGTTCTCCTGATCGTTATCACGACTATCATCACGATCATCCACGAACTCGGTCACGGTCTGACGACCAAGGCACACGGCGGCGAAGTCCGCGACTGGGGAGCCATGCTGTTCTACTTCTCGCCCGCCTTCTACTGCGATACCAGTGACGCCTGGACGTTTCAGAAGCGCGCCCATCGCCTGTGGACCACCTTCGGGGGTCCGTGGATCGAGCTCATGTTGGCTACGGTCGCGGGCGTCGTCTGGGCCCTGACCGAGCCGGGCACATTCGTTAACTGGGTGGCCTTCCTGACGTTCCTCACCGGAGGGCTATCCTCGATCTTCTCCAACATGAATCCGCTCATTCCGCTCGATGGCTACTACGCGCTGGCGGATTGGCTCGAGATGCCGAATCTGCGCGGGGCGGCGTTCGAGTACTGGGGCTGGCTGTTCAAGCGCCACGTACTGGCCGTGGACGCCAAGGAGCCCAAGGTGACGCCGCGCGAGCGCCGCATCTTCCTCGTTTA
>JBDLJJ010000170.1:0-4362 GCA_039714435.1 Gemmatimonadota bacterium
TCGGGCGGCCGAGGCGTTCCGGCGGGCGCAGGAGATCGACGGCGACTTCGCCATGGCGTATTGGGGTGAGGCAATGACCTATACGCATCCGGTCTGGAACGAGAAGGATGCCGACGCAGCGCACGAGGTGCTGGCACGACTGGCGCTGACCCCGGAAGCGAGACTCGCGAAGGCTGAGACCGATCGCGAGAAGATGTATCTGAAGGCGGTCGAAGTCCTGTACGGTGAAGGAGAGAAGACGGCACTCGACACCCTGTACGCCGCCGAGATGGAGAAGCTCGCGCACGCCTATCCGGACGATCTCGAGGCGCAGACCTTGTATGCGCTCTCGCTGCTTGGCTTGAGCCAGGGCGATCGGGTGGTCCCGACCTACATGGAAGCGGGCACGATCGCACTCGGGGCGTTCCACGAGAACCCGGACCACCCGGGCGCGGCACACTACACGATCCACTCGTTCGATGACCCGACGCACTCGATCCTCGCCATGGACGCGGCCCGCGCCTACTCGGTGATCGCGCCGGACGCCGGCCACGCCCAGCATATGACCACGCACATCTTCCTGGCCCGCGGGCTGTGGGACGACGTGGTGAACCAGAACCTGCGCGCGGTGGCGGTGGTGAACAGGCTGCGCGCGGAGAACGACCGGCCGGGCACCTCGTGCGGCCACTACAACGAGTGGCTCATGTACGGCTACCAGCAACAGGGCCGGTACGAGGCGGCGGCCGACCTGCTCGCCGACTGCTTCGCGCAGAGCGTCGATCCCCAGCGCCCTGCCGGGGCACGGAATTCCGCAGCGTTCTCGTACACGTACATGCGCGGGCTGCACCTGGCCGACACGCGGAGCGGCCGGAGCGCGGCCGCCGCGGAAAACCTGGAAGTGACCGAGCCTTCTCTCTTGCTGCGTTTGACGGAGGCCTGGGGCGATGGGGTCGCCGCCTTGGAGCGCGGAGAGCGCGCGCCGGCCGAAGCCGCACACGCCTTCCTCATGGAGGAGGGGGCGAACGTACCTCGGAACTACATTTCGCCCTACGTCCCCGTGTGGCAGGGGACGCTCGAGGCGATGCTTCACGCCAACGCGGGCGACCTCTCGGCCGCCATCGGTGCGGCTGGCAAAGCCGCGGAGTACGAGGCGTCGCTACCGGTCGACTTCGGGCCGCCGCTTGCCCTCAAGCCAGCCCGCGAGCTGGAGGCGGAGTTCCACCTGGCGGCCGGCCACGCCGACGCTGCCGTGGCGGCCTTCCAGCTTCAGCTGGAGCGCACGCCCAACCGCATCGTTACCATGGGCGGCTACGCTAGGGCAGTCCTGGCGGCCGGTCGCGCCGACCTGGCCGAGCGGGCGTACCGTAGCCTATCCGAATTGCTGTCGCAGGCCGACGCGGGACAGCCGGAGGTGGCCGAAGCTCACGCGTTCCTGTCCGGGCTGGCTGAGGACCAGTAGGTCGACACGAAACGCGCGATCAGCGCAGCCGCTTTCAAGCAGGAGGTCACCGGTGCTTTCACTGCTTCGCTGTGAAAGTCCCGGCCGGCTCCATTGGATATCCGCATAAGTCTGCTGTGAAACTGCGGCGTTCGCCGCCTCGTCGAAGCTCGATAATTACCAAACTGCAACAAAAATTTCAGCGCCGTGTTATGTAGGCAAGCACGTGGGTGCTTCTGACAATCACTACATCGGGAAATGAATATGCGACCTCGTTTGATCGCGGCTTGTCCTGGACGTATCGGCGCACCGGTGCAGGTCTCAGGTGCCTTCGCTGCCGCTGTACTGGTTCTGTTGTCTGCATGCGGAGACAGCCACCTCACCACACCGCCTATAGAAATGATCGATTATCCTGACGCTCCTCGCGGCGTCCACGTCGATGTGTATCACGGTACTCAGGTGGCGGATCCGTACCGTTGGCTTGAGGATATTGGCAGCGATGAGACAATGCACTGGGTTCGGGCGCAAGACTCAGTTGCGCGCGTCTACGGTGATGCAGTTCTACGGCGCCATTCTCACATAGCTGTTCGCGTCAAAGAATTGAGCGACTACCCGGGCGTCGGCGACTTTGTCCGTCGGGGCGAATACTACTTTTATCTCGAAACCAGCCCCGATCTTCCTCAACCCATCCTGTACGCTGAGCATCATGCCCGCGGAACCCGCGAAGTTGTTGTGGATCCAAACCTGCTGTCGACCGATGGTAGCATCGCGATTGGCGATTACTCTCCGAGTCCGACAGGGGATGTAATCGCATTTGCCCTCGTCAGGGGCGGTTCGCGCTACTTCGATTGGTACTTCAAAGACATGAAGACTGGCGCTGCACTTCAGGATACCCTGTTGGCCGCGCGCATTCCGGTTGGGCCTACTACTCTTCGAAATCCATGGACACCCGACGGGTCTAGTTTTTACTACACCCGCTACGCAGACCGTGACCGAATCGACGAGACCATAAGGCCGACCAGGCTGGAGCTCATCCACCATGAGTTGGGCACGTCGCACTCGGCCGATACCGTCGTCTATTCTCGACCCGACGACTTCCAGGTTCGTTTCGACGGCATCGTTACGGAAGACGGGGCCTACCTCGTCGTGCATGAACGACAGGAAGAAGGCGAGGTGGTGCTTGTACATGACCTTCGCCGCCCAGGCTCAGGATTCCAGCGCCTCGCTGCCGATGCGAACGCCACCTTTGCGTTTCTTGGCGGTGCCGGATCACAACTGTTCTTTCAAACCAACCACGACGCGCCTCGGGGCAAGGTAATCCGAGTTGACCCGAGCCGACCCGAGCCGAGCGAGTGGGAAACCGTAGTACCACAGACTCACGAGACACTCGAAAACGGTTTCAAGTTCGACGAACGCCTGGTACTGATGTACGTGGAAGATGTGAACAATTTCGTACGGGTCCATGATCTTCGAGGACAGCTAGAACATCGCGTGGCGATCCCATCCGGCCTTGTATGGAATTTTTACATGCGCTACTGGTCAGGAGTTACGGGTGGTGGTGGCCAGCCTGTCGTGTATATCCGAAATCTGGGAATCACCTCTGCGGGAACTATCTATCGTCTCGACCTCAATACCGGGGCACTCTCGGTTGAGCGTCGGTCGGGAACGCCGTTCCGGATAGAGGAATACGAGACGACACAGCACTTCGTCACGAGCCGGGACGGTGTGACGGTGCCGATGTTCGTAACGCACCGAAAGGGGCTGGAACTTGACGGTTCAGCACCGACGCTGCTCTGGGTTTATGGGGCATTCGGGTTCACGGCGCGACCATACATCAACCCCAAGTATGCCACCTTCCTGCAACTGGGAGGTGTGTTGGCGATGCCCAACATCAGGGGAGGGGGAGCCTACGGAAATGATTGGCAAGCGGCAGGATCCCGGGGCAACAAAACTCGATCTATCGAAGATGCGGTGGCGGCGGCCGAATGGCTCATAGAGCAGGGATACACATCCCCATCAAGACTGGTCATCGAGGGAAACAGCGCGGGGGCGACCGTCGGAGGTGGCGCGTTGACTCAGCGTCCGGATCTATTTGGTGCGGCGATTCTCGAGGTGCCGATAACAGACATGCTCCGCGCCGTCACACTTCATGGAGGGACCGGTTGGATAAATACGTTCGGCACGCCGACGATCGAAAGTGAATTCGATTCGTTGTACTCCTATTCTCCCTACCACAAAGCCGTCCCTGGAGTCTGCTACCCGCCAGTCTTCATCGCTGCGGGCGACCTTGATGTGACTGCGGTTCCGTCTCACGCCTACAAGATGACCGCAGCGCTCCAGCACGCGAACAAGTCGTGCGAGCAAGAGAATCCGATCTTGTTGCGCGTTGACTGGGGTACAGACCACGGAGCGAACAAGCCGCAGTCCAACAGGGAGGCCGAATACGTAGCCGAATTGACGTTTCTCGCTGAGGTTCTCGACCTCCCAGAACGTTGACGCGGCACCTGGCTAACACCGGGCAGCCGGGGCTAGAGCCTCACGCGGCGCCGGTCAGCATACGATCACCGCCATGCGAGCCGCTGGCGACTTGAACTGATTCCCTGCCGGAGAGTGTCGCGATAGGTTCCGAAGTCGCGCATACAACTGTGTAAGCGCGGCGCACATCGATTCCAGGCTCACAACAGCGCAAAGAGATTCCATGATCTACGACAGCATTGCAAACACTGTCGGCAACACGCCCGTCATACGTCTGAACCGCATGGCTCCCGAGCACGTGGAAATGTACGTGAAGGTGGAGTCCTTCAACCCGACCGGGTCGGTGAAAGACCGCCTGGCGTTTGCGATCATCGATGCGGCAGAGAAGTCAGGGGAGCTGCAGCCGGGACAGACTGTAATCGAAGCCACGTCGGGGAACACGGGTATCGGCCTTGCCATGGTCTGCGCCG
>JBDLJJ010000171.1:0-4338 GCA_039714435.1 Gemmatimonadota bacterium
ATAAGCTCGTGCAGAGCCAGCACCCGCCGCACGGCGGACGTCACCGCGCTCGAGGTCAGCGTAGCTCCCGTCATGCGGGCGATTCCGCGCCCCAGCGCCACGTCGGCATCGAGGCCGCGGCCCTCGAACTGCCGGAGCCAGGCGGCTGAGGCCAGATAGTCACGAGGTTCGGCGAACTTTAGGATCTCCACCCGGTCGACTTTGCCGTCCAGGCCGACGACGATCATGATCGCCTCGGGCAGCGTCCGTACGCGGTGCGCATCGAAATACGCCACTCCCTGAACGCGATCTTCCAGCGTCCCCACGTAGTAGGTGATGACTCCCTGCTCGACGTCAGCACTCGGCCCGGCCAGTTCATCGGCCCGGCCCAGGTCCTCTTCGGAGAAGAAGGCCGTGCGGCGTTCGACGCTCATCGGGGGCGGAAACGCCAGTTCGAGCGCTTCCTGCTGCGTGAGGAACACCTGCCCGGCCGCCGGAGCTGGAACACCGAGCGTCAGGGCAAACGCCGCGGCCGCCGGGGCCAAAGCGCCCGCCCAGTTCGAACCGCCCGCCAGGTCCACTAGAATAGATACCCGAGCGTTACGTTGAGCCGGTTGACACCGCTATCGGCGTCATTTGACTCCACCACGTAGTCGGTTTTGAGAACCAGATTCGGGATCGGCTTCAGCGCGGCTCCAATGGTGACCAGGCTGCGCTCGCGGGCCGGGTCAGCACTGAACCCGGCGGGGACCTCGGCCTGCGTGTTCAGCCTCTCATACCGGACGAAAGGTATGAGCTGGACCTCGGTCTCGGAGCGGCTGAAGACGTCGTAGCCTGCCTCCACGTACCCTCCCGTCAGGCGCTCGCCGATGCTCTCGTCGCCCGTCAGCCCCCGAATCGCGTTGAGCTGCGGCACATCATCCACGGTCGCCACGCTGAGCAGTCCACGAAACGAAAGGCCACGGTACATAGCCTGGACATGTCCTTCCCAGATGAAGGTCCGGGCGCCTATGGTCTCGCTCGGGAGGAGAGGATCGATATTCCCCTGCCCCGAGTTCCCCACATAGGCCGACGTTCCGACCGTTACACCGTGCGGGCTCTGGTAGTCGAGCCGGCCCGTGACGGCGAAGCTCTCGGCGTCCGCCTTAGATCCCTTCTGCCGTCCGCCCCGCAGTCCGGAGGCGGAGAACCCGCTTGCTCCCGCCCCTCCCCCGCCTACGCCGTCGAAACCGGTCACCAGATAGGCCCGATAACTGAGCGGCCCGGACTCTCCGAAGAACCCGAAGCCGTTCTCGCGCCACGTGGAGGGGATAATCTGGCGCTCAGTCTCCGGCCGCTCGCTGGTCAGATAGGTGGGCGGCTCGTGCAGCTCGTTGATGAAGCCCATGGGCGGCAGCAGCAGGCCAGCCCGCAGATTGAAGGCGTCCGTGACCATGAAATCGAGGTAGGCGAATTCGACCGATACGCTTCCGGCCTGCCCCGTCGAGGCGTGCTCGAACTCGATCTCCGAATTGAACACGAAGTGGTCGTCGAACTTGTAGCCCGCGTACACTATGGCCCGCACGAAATCGAACCGATCCGTGCGCCCGGAGGGGAGATCGTCCTGCCGGGTGGAGGCGAAGTTCTGGTACAGCATTTCGCCGTAACCGCCGATCGAGACTCCCTGGTTCACGGCGTACACCTTCGACGCGGCCGGCCCGAGGCCGAACCTGCTCTCATCGGCCACGGGAACGACCTCCTGCCCCAGCCGGAGACGCTCTATTTCTCGCGTGAGAGCTTCTATCTGCGCCCTGAGCCCGTCCGCATCGCCGGCCGGCCGCCCGCTCTCGATCGCCTGGCCCAGGAGTTCGACCTTGTCTTCGAGGGCCTGGAGGCGGGCCAGCAGATCGTCGTCGGCCTCCTGCGCCGCAGCCGGAAGGACGCAGATTACCAGGGCCAGGCTGGCCAGGGTCAGCCTCCGCGCCCAGCGAGCCTTCACCGGGCGCTGTGCCCGGTCAGTTCGACCGCGCCATCGAGCCCGGATGTCCAGGTCACCTCGATGCCATCGCCGCTCGTGTTCAGGAACAGCGCGGACACACCAGTTTTCTCAGCCCATTTGAGGCCGGACTCCGGTCCCATGACGAATAGCGCCGTCGCGAGTAGATCCGCCTCCATGGCGTCCTCGGCCACGACCGTGACGCTCCCCCAGGCGGCCGCTGGCCGGCCAGTCCTGGGATCCAGGATATGGCCGAAATCCTCGCCACCGGAAAAAAACCGCTTCTCGGACAGGGAAGTCGTGGCAACGGAGCCGCCGCCTACCTTTATCGTCGCCGCGGCCTGCGACCGGCTTCGCGGATCAGCCACTGCCACGGTTTCGGACGACGGCTGCCGGCCCAGCAGTAGCAACTGCCCGCCAAAGTCGAGCATGCCCGCGCTTATTCCGGCTCGCTCCGCCACGGTCCGGGCGGCGTTGAGGGCCGCTCCCTTGCCGAACCCGCCAGCGTCAATCCAGGCGCTTTGATTGGTGCGCCGGGCCAGGCCGTCGTAGATCTCGAAATGCTCGATTCCGGATGCCGCCAGGGCGGCCTCCAGCTCCTCATCTGAAGGCAGGCGTCCGCCGGTGCGGATCCCCCAGGCGTCCACGAGCGCTCCGATGGCCGGATCAAACGCGCCCCCCGTCGCCTCCGCCCAGCGAGCGGCGTCCTTGAGGAGGTAGGTCAGTTCGTGCGAGGCTACCGTTTCACGGAGAGGTGGAGCGTGATTGACGCGGCCCAGTTCACTGTCGGACGACCAACTGCTGAGCACAGACTCGAGGCGGGCTACTTCCTCGAAAACAGCCTCGGCCACGGCCAGTGCCGCCGCTCGTGACTCAGCCTGAAGGCGGACGGTGAGACGGGTTCCCATGAGCAGGCGCTCCCGCTCGATCCACCCGCTGTCCGCACTGGATGCCGGCGCCGCGGTACCCAACGGAGCCGCTGTCCTGACGACCTCCTGGGCGGTGGCCGCCCTCGTGGGCGTCAGGGTGGCCAGCGCCAAACAGATGAACAGGAGGCTGTGAAACATGCCTCCCGTAAGGCCTTTACGCTGTTCTATTGAAATTGCTTCGTCATTCAGTAGGAGTACATAATACGAGATTGAGAACCATTCTCAACTAGCGCGGAAAGTACCCTTGACCGGGCAGAACATCAAGCCGGCTGAGGGCTGTCACGATTGACAACGCTTCCGGGGTCCGTCCAGATTCGGAACCTCGACCACCCTTACGTGAGATGCCGAGTAATATGGTCCAACTTCCCCTCCGTCCGCTGGCTCCGGCCGCCGACGCCACCAAGCTGTACGACACCTGGTTGGCCGAGATCGATGAACGGCTGTCCGAACCAGGCTGCGATCGAAACGCCCTGTGCCGCGAAGTCCTGACGGCGTTGTTTTTTCCCGGAGCCGATTTGAACCCCGAAGACGACTCGCTCCCTCTCGCCGCACAGGTCAGCCTGGCGGCCATGGATCCCCAGAACGTCACTTTGGAGCCCGAGTACTACCACGAGATTGACGAGGAGAAATTCTACACCAGGAAGCCGCTAATCTGGATGTGGCAGATGTTCGACCGCTCGCCGGTGGGCGGGAACATCCATCTCGGGATTCGGTTTCGGCGCATGCTGGCTCCTTACGTCTTCAAGAGCGTCGGAGAAAACTTCAAGGCGTTTCATTTCGTGGAAGTGTCCTTCGGATACAATCTCGAGGTGGGAGACAACGTGGTTGTGCACCGGAACGTTCTCCTGGACGATCGCGGCGGGATCCTGATCGGGAACAACGTCTCCATATCCGACCACGCCTCCATCTTCAGCCACACGCACTCCATCAACGACATCGTGGACGTCACCAACGTGCAGACGGTGCTGCGGGACAGAGTGCGGATCACGTTCGGGGCTACGGTCCTGGCGGGAGTGGAGGTAGGGGAACAGGGGATGGTCGGAGCGAAGGCGCTGGCGACACGCAGCGTCCGTCCCTACCACGTCAACGTCGGGATCCCCGCCAAGTCGGTTCGCGTAAAGTCGATCGCGCCCGACGAGTTCCGCAAAGACACGACAGTCGAGCGCGGCTAGGCGGCTGCCTCGCGCCAGCGCAGGCTCGAGTCCAGGCGCCGGTCGATCAGATGACGGCGAACCCGTTCCATGCGGCGGAACCGTCCACGTTCGCTGTCGCGGAGCTGGTCGGCATACTTCTGCACCGCGCAGTGTAGTTCGCTCGCTCCCCAGCGAATATCCCAGCGCCGCTCGAAGGCGGGCAGCGCGGAAGCGATCTTCTTGAAGCTGACTCGGTACGTCCGCGAGTCGGAGACTGTATCGTCGGCGAACTCGATCCGGCAATTGGGCACGACGCAGGTGA
>JBDLJJ010000172.1:0-4294 GCA_039714435.1 Gemmatimonadota bacterium
CGGACGCTGTATGCACCCGACTGGTCAGGCCTGGAAGTCGGCGCCGGGAGGTTCTGGATCATCCGTCCGCCGTCCGAGCAGGAAGCGATCTGGTGTACGGATTTGATCTTGCGCAGCGGAGCGTTCGGGTCGGTCACCCTGTCGCACGACTCCACGATGCGCCGTCCGGTCACCATTCGTTTGCAGCGCCTCGCAGAAGAGGCGGATGCCGTGTTCATCACTCTGGGTGAAGTTCCGGTCGCCGCTCTCAGGCTGCGCTTCCGGCCCGGCCGTATCGAACCCGTGATCAGCCGTCCTTTTGGTCCCTTTCTGCCCCCACTCAGGCCCATCTGGATACAGGTCGGCGCCGGAGAAAAAGCGGAAGTCCCGATTCTGTGCCCACCTCCGTTCCGGTGGAGTTGGGAGCCTGCTCGAGATCGAAAGGGCCCGGAAACAAGTGGTGTGGCGTTGGCGTGATGGACGCGAGCCCGCAGCGTATCGCTGCGGTTCGGGCGACCGGAGAAGATCCGATATCCGGCCAGGCGGCGCTGCGGCTTACGGCCGCCATGTTCGCTGGTTCTCCGCGGGTGATGCAGGCAGCTCCAGGCCTGTGCCGCGTCGATGCTCGTGGCTGGGGGCGGCGAGGGGGTGAGACTGCGCTGGCGGGCGTGCTCCTGGCTGAAGCGAGGAAGGCAGGTTTTGCCACCGTACATGTAGGCGTGGCGGATGTGGCCATCGCGGCGGACGCCGCTGCCTGGCTGGCCCGGGCGGAAGGCGCCAGCGGCCCTGGTTGTCGGCGTGTGGGCCCTGACACCGTCCTGGTCGAGCCCGGGTCGGCGAGACGGTTTCTGGCTCCACTGCCGCTGTCCGTCCTCCCCATGGAAGACACCCTCCGTGACACTCTTCACGCTCTGGGGTTGCGCACGGTGTCGGATCTGGTCGGGCGCGAACGGGCCCACATTGAAGCCCGCTTCGGTCTCCCCGGAGTTCGCGTGCATCGCCTGGGCTGCGGAGAGGATGACCGGCAGTTTCCCCCGCTGCGGCCTGAAAGTTTCCCCCAGGCGGCCTGGGAGATGGAAGGCTCGGTCACGGCGCTGGAGCCGCTCCTGTTCGTGCTGAGGCACCTTCTCAGCCGGGTGTGCGCGGATCTGGAGATAGCCGGAAAATGCGCTGAGCGCCTCCAACTGCGGCTTACACTGACGGGAGGCAGCCGGCGGAAGGAGATTGTGATTCCGGCCCGGCCTACCCGGCGTGAACAACTGTTGTACGACCTCTGCCGCGCGGCGCTGGAGCGAATTGCGGGGGCTGGCGAGTGTCTGCCGGCGCCGGCGGAAGTATTGATGCTCAGGGTGTTGCAGTGGTGTTGTCCCGGAGCCCGGCAGGGAGATCTGTTCGATGCGGATTGGCGAGATCCTCTGGCGGCCGCGGCTGCTATTTCCAGAATCCGGGCCAGGCTCGGAGACGAATCCGTAGTATGGCCCGCACTCCGAAGACACCACCGGCCGGAGGTGCGAAATAGCTGGGTGCCTGTCGATTTGCGGGCCGGCCTCGACGAGCCATCCCGACCCGCCCCGCATGAGGCCGGGACTCCTTTCAGCACGCTGCGCCTCCTGCCTCGGCCCGCCCCGGCGGACATCCGCACGGACGAAAACCGCCCCAGGGCCATTCGGGATACCGGCCAATGGAAACCGTTATTGCTCGCCGAAGGGCCGGAACGGTATTCAGGAGACTGGTGGGGTGGAGCTTTTTATCGGGAGTACTACAGAGCCTGTACGATAGATGGAGAGATCCTGTGGATTTTCCGGGAGGCGCGGCGGGGAGGGTGGTGGCTGCACGGGTGGTGGGACTGAGCAGTGGCCTCGGAGACGGCCACCTTTGTGGAACTTGCGGCGCGTTCTTCTTTTTCTCTCCTGGGCGGCGCCTCCAACCCGGAAGCCTTCGCCGAGCGGGCGGCCGAGTTGCACATGCCCATGCTGGCGATCGCGGATGTCTTCGATCTCGGAGCTGTGGTACGATTCGTCCGCGCGAGCGAAGCGGCGGGGGTGCGCCCGCTTGTGGCCGGAGAGGTCGCCGTCGTGGCTCCGCAGGCGCGCTTCGGGCTCGTCCTGCTGTGCGAAACCATTGCCGGGTATCACAACCTCTCCGCTCTCATTACCCGGGCCCGCACACGCCATCCGCGCGGGTTTCCCCGCCTGGGCCTTCTGGATCTCGAGGGCAGGACCGAAGGGCTGGTCGGCCTTTTCAAGACTGAGGGCCTGGGGCCACAGGACGCGGGCGCCCTGTCCTGTGCAAGCCGTGTCCGAGGCCTGTTCCCGGGCCGGTTCCATCTCGCGCTGGAGCATCATGGCCTGCCGGCCGACGCCAGGCGCTGCGCCGAATGGATGGCCTATGCCAGACACGAAGACATTTCCTGGATTCCGGTGAACGCGCCGCGATATGCGCGGCCAGGGGACCGGATCGTCCACGACGTGCTCACGTGTCTGCGGCATAAGACCACGCTCGACGAGGTGGGCGACCGCGTGCTTCCCAACGGGGAATGGTACCTGAAGAGTCACACGCAGATGCGTGAACGCTGGTGCTACGGCCACTCCCGTCAGGCTGAATCAGATTCCCGCTGTGCCTGTCAGGGCTGTGAAGGCCTGCGCAGAACACACGATATCGCCGTCCGCTGCACGTTCCGCCTTACCGAGGTTCGGCCCCGTGTTCCCGCTTTTCACGTTCCCGGCGGGCGGGATTCGAGTTCGTTCCTGCGCGCCCTCGTGGAACAGGGTGCAGAGGAGCGCTACGGAGAGCGGTTCGACTCTCGGCACCGGCGGCAACTCGAGCATGAGCTCCGCATCATCGGCGATCTCGAGTTGGAAGACTATTTCCTCATTATGTGGGACGTGGTCCGGTTCGCGAACCGAAGCGGCATCCTGGTACAGGGCAGGGGATCAGCCGCCAATTCGGCCGTCTGCTACTGTCTGGGCATCACCGCTGTGGACCCTATCGGACTCGATCTTCTATTCGAGCGATTTCTGTCGGATTCTCGCGATGAGCCACCCGACATCGATCTCGATATCGCTCATCGGGACCGGGAAAAAGTGCTCCAATACGTATACCGAAAATACGGCCGGGCACACGCCGCGATGGTCTGCGAGAGCATTACATATCGCGGAAAAATGGCGGTCCGGGACGCGGCCCGGGTTCTCGGCTTCACTCAGGCCGAAAGCGATGCGTTGTCAGCGGAGGCAGACCGTGGGGGTGCGGCTGACACGTCGCGCAGGCTCGCGGAAGGCGGACTCGAGCGCTGCGGCCTGGATCCGGCCGCTGTACGAAGCCGGGCGTTGATCCGGGCGGTACGTGGCCTGACCGACTTGCCTCGCCATCGATCCATCCATGTCGGCGGGTTTGTCCTATCCGACCGTCCTCTGGGCGAGATCGTACCCATCGAAGCGGCTTCTATGCCTGACCGAACCATCATCCAATGGGACAAGGACGATCTGGATTTTTCCGGGTTCATCAAGTTCGACCTGCTGGGCCTGGGCATGCTCACCCTGCTGGGAGAAGCGATCCGCATGATTCGGCGCACGCGCGGAATCACCATAGACCTGGCCAACCTGCCCCAGGATGATCCCGCCGTGTATGACCGTATTTGCGCGGCGGATACGGTGGGCGTGTTTCAGATCGAGTCCCGGGCTCAGATGAATACGCTGCCACGCCTGCGGCCCCGCTGCTTTTACGACCTCGTCATAGAGGTGGCCCTGATCAGGCCGGGGCCAATCCAGGGTGACATGGTCCATCCGTACTTGCGCCGCCGCCGCGGTGAGGAGCCCGTAACGTATCTGGATCCGCGTCTGGAGCCTTTGCTGGCCCGAACTCTCGGAGTGCCGCTTTTCCAGGAGCAGGGCATGAAAGTGGCCATCATCCTGGCCGGTTTCACGCCTGCGCAGGCGGACAATATGCGGCGGGCGATGGGCTTTAAGCGCTCGCACCAGAAGATGGAGGAAGTGAGCCGGGATCTGGAGGCGGGCCTGGCGGCCAACGGGGTGTCACCGGAGGTGGCCGCCAAAGTAATGCAGTACCTGACGGCGTTTGCCAACTATGGGTTTCCCGAGAGCCACTCGGCCAGTTTCGCGTTGCTCGTCTATGCGTCTTCGTATCTCAAGCATTACTACGGGCCCGAATTTTATGCGGCGCTGCTGAACGCCCAGCCAATGGGTTTCTATGCGCCCTCCACCATTATCCACGACGCCCGGCGGCACGGTGTCGAGGTGCGCCCGGTAGATCTTGCACGGTCAGATTGGGACTGCACACTCGAGCCACGCTCGACGCC
>JBDLJJ010000173.1:0-4274 GCA_039714435.1 Gemmatimonadota bacterium
CCGAAGGCTCGGCAAGCCAAAGACTACGCGGACTTCTGGTATCTGGACAAATAGCCATCACTCTTGTTCTACTAGTCGCGGCCGGTCTTCTGTCTCGCAGTTTTCTCAGCTTGACCAACGTCGATCCCGGGTTCGAGCCTCAAGGGCGAGTCGCAGTCTCTGTTCATGTGTGGGACAAGAATCCGACCGAGCAGGAGCGCATCCAGTTCTTCAGCACTCTTCGCGCCCAGGTGCTCGCGCTGCCCGGTGTGCGCAGTGCCGCCGCTTCGTCGGTCGTTCCCTTTGGAAGAAGCAGCATCGAAACTGACGGCGCCTACCAAATCGTCGGTCGCCCACCAGCCGCTCCAGGCGACGAGCCGCTAGCCTACTTCACTGAAGTGACTCCGATGTACTTCGAGACCATGGGGATTCCCATGCGCGAGGGGAGGAGCCTCTCTGAAGCCGACAACCGGGCTGAGGCGTCTCCCGTGCTGCTCGTGAGCGAAACCCTGGCGCAGCGCGAATGGTTGGGGGGGAGCGCTCTGGGGGCCAGGATAAATATCGGTGAGCCCGGTGACGAACCCATCCTCGCCGAGATCATAGGGGTCGTGGGAGACGTGCGGCCAACCGGTTTCGACGCCGAGCCGCGAGCAGAGGTTTTCATCCCACACGGGATTTTCGGCTCCGGCTCCATGACATTCGTGGCGAGCACGGAGGCCAACGCGAACACACTGGTCGAGCAGATCAAACAGGAGATCTGGAAGCTGCATCCTGCCCAGGCAATCTACAGCGGCGATCCCGTAGAGCTCCTCCTCTCGGAGTCTCTCCAGTCACGCCGCTTTGTTCTCAAGCTGATCTCCGTATTCGCAATCCTCTCGGTCGTCTTGTCAGCCGTCGGGGTGTATGCCCTGGTCAGCTTCTCTACCCAACAGCAAACCGGCGAAATTGGTGTCAGAAAAGCGCTTGGGGCCGACAACGGTCGAATTCTGCGCGAGGTGCTGCGAAAGAGTTTGCTTCTGGCGGCCACTGGCATCGCGGCTGGTCTGGTAGCGTCCATCGGGCTGGGCCGTTTCCTCGAGGGCATGCTGCATGGAGTGGACTCGGTCGACCCGTTTATCCTCACGGCGGTGGCGCTGCTTGTCGGGGTCTCCTGTGCGCTCGCTACGCTCGTGCCTGCCGTTCGGGCGGCAAGAGTCGATCCCGCGGTAGCGCTACGGGCAGACTAGGATTCTTAGGTTGCTTCAGCGCGTAGCAGTAGGCCCGCCTCAGGCGGGCAGGTAACGCTGCCGGATAACCTCGCGGTGCCAGATCTCGTGTCCCGCGATGATGTAAGGAAGCGACCGCACTGTGAACTCGTTGCCGCTGGCCACGCCGCGACGATCCCACACGTCGGTTGCGAAACTCCCGAACATCAGCACATTCGCCTCCCGCAATGCCGCAAACTCAGCCATCAATTCGGTCAGGGGCCGCTCGTACGCGTTCGAGGCGGCGGCATAGTCGTCCTGGTCCATGGAGGGATAGGGGGCGGTGTCCAGCCGAGCGAAAGCCAGAGCCCGGTAGCCGAAGGTGCGTTCGGTATCCAAGACGTGCCCTATGACTTCGCGTATGGACCACTTTCCCGGGGCGTAACGATACGTCTCGCGATCGGCTGAAGCTCCCGACAGCACCGACCGCGTTTCGGCGACGCCTCGCCTCAGCACGTCGAGCACGTCACCGTCGGGCACCCGGTCTATGTAGCGTCCGTAATACTCGTTGTATTCGTCTGGTCCCGGACGTCGCAGCACGGCTGGCTCCTGTTTCAGTCGGACCCGCCAGCCGACTCTCAGGCCGGCGAGTCTACGATCCTAGCCGGACCGCGGTCCCGTACACCAGTATCTCGGCCGCTCCGCCCATCAGATAGGAGGTCGCGAAGCGCACGTTGACCACGGCGTCCGCCCCACGCTGCCGGGCCACCTCCACCATGCGGTCCAGAGACTGATCGCGGGCCTCGGCCATCATCTTGGTGTAGTCATGAATCTCGCCTCCCACGATGCTCTTGAGTCCCGCCAGGACGTCGCGCCCGACATGTCGTGCGCGGATCGTATTCCCGAGCACGAGGCCGAGATCCTCGGCAGTGGTGCGGCCGGCGACTGTCTGAGCCGGAGTAATAATCATCGGACGACATCCTTGTAGGGTTCACGTTTGTGTACAAACAATCTCTCTCGAATGACCGAGACCAGAAGAACCACCAGGCCCGCGACCAGAGCGAGGATGCCCCAGCGGACGATGCCAGGCAGTTCGTTGTCCGCCATTAGTGCCTGGACCCATTCCCAGGCTCCCCAGGTGAGCACCACAATCGCTCCCAGAGAGAGGAGAATCCAGCCGACGCCGCGTTCCAACTTCTGATAAACACCTGCCTGGTAATCGTCCCAGACCTCTTTGGGCGGGTTCTTGAGTTCCATGGTATCCGTTACCTCCTTGAGCTGACTCATTCCTTCCCACTCGGCGCGGAGCTCCGAATCCTCGTTCAGCAGGGCTTCCCACTCCGCGCGCTCGTCTCCGGCCAGTTCGCCGTCCAGCGCAGCCATCATCAGGCGCGCAGCCCGGCCCAGTTCCCGTTCAGACCCGCGACTCTCGTTCATTGAAGCACCTCGAGCTCTGCCGCCAGTCGTTTACGTGCCGCGTACAGCCTAGACATGACAGTGCCGATCGGTATACCGGCCAATTCGCTGATTTCCTTATACGAGCGTTGCCCGAACTCCCGCAGGACGAACACTTCTCTCTCGCGCTCGGTCAGGCGCTCTACGGCCGCCTCGATCTGATCCCGCAATTCCGATCGCTCGGCCGCTTCAGAAGGCCCGTCTCCCACTCGGCCGTGTATCCGCTCGACCAGCCAGCGCCCCTCGCCTTCGGCCAGTCGTCGTCGGTTTCCCGAATCCCGTAGTTCATTCAGGCACAGCCGCCGCACGACCTGATACAGCCAGGGGAAAAACGGCCGCTCCGGATCCAGTGTGGCCCGGGCCCGGAACGCCCTGGCGAACGCCTCCTGCGACAAGTCCAATGCGTCTTCATGTGACCCAACCAGGCCGAGTGCCACCCGGTATGCGCTCTGCATGTGCATCTCGATGAGCGCTCCGAAGGCGCCTCGATCTCCCGCCTGGGCTCGCACCATCAGGGCGCGTTCTCCGGTGGGGTTGGCGTTCAAGTCGAACTCCTGTGATGCCGGTTGTCGTGTCGAAGCTCATTCCTGTCTCGCATCTCGCTGGGTCCAATTTCACCCTGAACTACCCCCCAGCGGAAGGGATATTCGGTGCAGACGTGACCCGGCGGCTCGGAGAGTGAGTGGCTGGCCGGCTATTTGCAGCTAATGCTGACCTTCTGGAGTCGCGTCGCGGAGGCCAGTCACATAGAGTGTCGGTGTCCCGCCGCCCCGCGCGCCAGTGGTGATTCGTGTAACTCACCAAGGAGCAAGTTATGTCCAGGCCGTTACTATTGGTGGTACTTGCGGCGGGCCTTCTTGTAGCACCGGCCGACCTCTCCGCCCAGCGCATCAAGCTTTCGATGAAACTCTCGGAGCTGGAGAAGGCGGCGGTCGCCGACTCAAATGACGCTGTAGCCCACTACAACCTTGCGCTGGGGCTCTGGGGGAAGAAGCGGCTCGACGACGCCGAGCAGTCCCTTAAGACCGCGTTGGAGTTGGATCCTCGCTTCGCTCCTGCGCACCTGGCGCTGGCATACATCCCGTTCGCCCGCAACGACGACCTCTGGGAAGAGGTGCCCGAGGAGTGGAAGGACGAGATGCGCGAGTCCGATCGGAACTATCGACGGGCGTTCATGATTGATCCGTTGGTGGAGCTCCGTATCGTAGGCGCGGTCGTTCCGGCCAAGAGCGTGCTATGGACTCATGACGAGGTCCTGTCCCGCCTCTACGACGAGTGGATTCAGGGGTTCGACGACTTCAGGGACGGCAAATACAGCGCTGCCTATTTTCGGTTCGATCGCATGATCGACAACCTGGACGGGGACAAGCATCCGGATCGTGTCCCAACCTCGATTTTCTGGTTCCAGTGCCTCACAGCTGCTCATCTGGAGCGGTACGACGAGGCCATTGAGATTGCCCAGTACCTGCTTGACCAATCGAAGCAAGAAGAGGAAGGTGACCATCTGGTCCACCTCCCTTTGCAGACGAACGAATACCGTTATGTCCTCGCCTTCCTGCATCAGAAGGCCGGACTGCGGGACGCCGCGGCGAAGTTGTACCAGGAGACACTGGAGAATGACTTCGGCCTGTACATGGCCCACGTTCGTCTGGCTGA
>JBDLJJ010000174.1:0-4261 GCA_039714435.1 Gemmatimonadota bacterium
GGCCCACGTGGACTGGCTCCCCTGGATAGCGGCCCGCGCAGGTTTCGATCAATTCGTCGGGTCGGCGCTGGACTCGCTGCTGGCCGATCCGCGGTATCAGAGGATTGTCGCTGAGCTGGGCATTCCAGAATAGGTCGTGCTCGAACGGAGCCGGGCGGGCGCTCCCAAGCGGCGACCCGTCTGCTATGCCAGATCGTTGCTGTGCGGGGCGGTAAGGCGGTAGCGAAGGAACCGCTCGTCATCAATAACCACTTCTCCGTCTCGGCAGAAGCCCAAGCGCCGCATCCCCGCAACCCGCTTTCGGCTCGGAGGAAGCAGCGCGATCACTGAACCAAGGCCGAGTTCGCCGAAGGCGTAGGCAATAATCCTCTTGTAGAGGACCCTCCCCGCCCCCCAATGGCGCGGCAGCAGCACTAACCCGACGTCCACATCGTCACCTTCCGGCTGCAGCCCACCCCAGCCGATGAATTCATCGCCGCTGACAAACGCCCACGGCCCGTACCCGTTTTCCTCCCAAATTCGTTCCTTGGCGGCAACGAATTCCTCGCACTCTGACGGTCCGAAGTGGCCTCGCGCGAGCGGCAAGTGCCTTCGTACAGCAGGATCGTTAAACAACTCGATGATGACCCGGGGGTCCACCTCAGTGAGTCTCGTGAACGCGATCTCCTGATAGTTGCGACTTGCCATTGTCTGAAAGTTTACGCCCAGACCCTGCCCCGACCTACGGCTAACCGAGCCGGCTCTCAATACGATCCAGCCGGCGCTCGATCTCCAGCAGCTTGCCGATAATGATGATATGGGTCTCTTTGGCATCGATACCAACCGGACTGTCGTCGCTGGCAATCCTGTTTTCGATCTGCTGATACTCATCCTGCGGGGTATCAAAGTCCATTCTCCAACCTCCTTTCTGTCTACTGTGGCAGCCGCACTTCGAACTCGATCGCGGCCAGCTGCTCGGGCGACTTGCCGATGCTCTCCAGGAACGGCAGCCAGCGTGGGTCGTTGTGGATGCTGGCGAACTCGGGTTGCACCGGGATGATCGGAAGGTCCGGGCTCTTGGCCTGCGCCGCCCTATCCAGCCACTGGAAGGCACGATCAGTCTCGCCCCGAAACGCCAGCACATAGGCGATGTTGTAGGCCCTGCTCTGTTCGTATTTCTCGATCAACTCGCCGAGCGCTGCGTCGGATTCGTCCGCTCGGCCTAACGCATGGTAGGCCAGAGCCAAACCTCCCAGACGAAACGACTCGAGCGACTCCTGTTGCACCTCGGCCAACGCCGCCTGCGGTTCGCCCTTCTGCAGAAGCGCCGAACCAATGGCCAGGTGCGCAGAGATCCGCCCAGGACTCAGGCTAAGCGCGGTGCGGAGCGAGGTGATCGCGTCATCCCACCGCTCGGCCGATAGGTATTTGTAGCCCAGTCCGGCATGCGCCCTGGGATTCACCGGGTCGCGGGCGACCTCATAAGCACTCAGCGCGATGGCCTCCTCGACTCGGCCGAGGTGCTCAGCCATGTGTCCAGCGTCGTGGAGGATTTCGGTATTCGTCGGCTCTAGCGCCAGGGCACGCTCCAGATGACGCGCCGCGGCGTCCAAATCCAGCTCATAGTTGCTCACGATCCGGCCCAAAGTGGCGTAGGCCGGCGCGTATTCCGGGTCGATCACCAAGGCCCGGTTCGCCGCTTCGCGGGCCATCGGAAAGCCAACCTCCACGGGCACCAGGCCGATGTCCGCCCGATAGAAGTAGTTGCTTGCCAGCCCAGCCCACGCCGCGGCATAGGAAGAATCAATTCCCAGCGCCTGCCGGTACAACGCATCGGACTGCTCGACACCGTCGGCCGTGCGCTGGCGGCCCAGATGTCGGGCCTGCAGGAACAGCGTATAGGCAGCCGGATCGGTTGCCTGGCCCGTGGGCGCCGCGCCCAGCAGCGTGACCTTGAGCTGGCCCGCTACGTCCGCGGCGATCTCGTCCTGGATGGCGAAGATGTCGTCCAGCATCCGCTCCCAGGTCTCCGACCACACGTGAAAGCCATCATCGGCCCGGATCAGCTGCGCCGTGATGCGGACCTGGTCGTCGTCCTTCCGGACCGAACCTTCCAGCACGTGGGCGACATCCAGGCGCTCGGCGATCTCCCGGATCTCCAGGTTCTGGTCCTTGAATGAGAACGAAGAGGTTCTTGCGGCCACCTGCAGCCCGGGGATCTTGGCCAGTAGATTCAGCAGTTCCTCTGAGATGCCGTCGCTGAAGTATTCCTGATCGTTCTTGGGCGACATGTCCGCGAACGGCAGCACCGCGATCGATGCTGACGCCCGACTCGTCGCAGGATCGGCACCCGCAGTGGGTGCCGACTGCCGGCCCGCGTACCAGGCTCCCGCCAGCAGAGCAGCCACGCCGACGAGCGCGAGAATAGCTGCCGACCAGCGCTTCCATGCTGGGGAAGCGATGATCTCCGTCAGCTCACCAGGTGCGGCTCCGGCCGTGGGCCGCACGCCCTCCGGCGTGAGCTCCAGCGCCCATGCGAGGACCAGAGCTATGGGGAAGCCGAGCAAGGCAAGCCACACGACCAGGGTGACGGACCAATCCGGCAGAGCCATGCGAGGAAAGACCGCGTCCGCCACCTCGATGATGGCAAAGCCCACGATCCCGTACACCGCCATCACGCGGAACACGCGGCGGCGCTTCAATTCCGCCAGGAATTGTTGGTAGCCGGCAGGACGGTCAGCCATGGTGAAAGATCGGTCGTTTGTAGGTGATCGGGCAAGCAGGTGACGGACCCGGTTGTATATAGGGCGTCGTTTAGCCTGGCGAGCATCGCCGAAGGCTAGCGGAGCTACACCACGGACCTCAGCTTATCAGGCGCGGAATACGGCATTGTGATCACGGTAAGATGTTGTTAACTCCTGACAGCACAGCGCGATCTGTGTTCGTTGCGCCGCTCGCCCTGTCGATTTCACGCCGATGCCAGGTGGTCGACGTTGGCGGTCCAATGAATGATTACTTACGGCCTATAGCGAAGAGAGAGTCGATGCGACACTGCGCGATGATAGCCGGGTTGTGCCTGTTCCTTAGTGTGTTCGTCAGTGAAGCGGCCGCACAAGACAGCCTTCCCATAATCGACATGCACCTGCACAGCTACGACGAGGCGAGCTACTTCGTAGCACCGGACGAATACGGCAATATGGCGCCGCCAACAGCGGACGCCCATTTCGATGCAACATATGAAGCCATGCATCGCCACCAGATTGTTCTGGGTGTGGTAAGCAATACCGCGTCGTCTGAAGAAGCGTGGATCGCTAAGGACGAAGATAAGAGATTCCTCCGAGGTTTTGGTTCAGCTAACCTGGAGGAATGGACGCCGGAATCGTTTGAGCAACTCGTCAAGGACGGCAAAGTCGACGTGTTTGGGGAGATCGGTGCTTACTACTACGGACGTACCCTGGCAGACCCCTACTACGATCCGTATCTGAAAATATGTGAGGAATACGGAATACCTGTGGCGATTCACACAGGCGGCGGCCCTCCGCAGATCACATATCGCGGTGCTCCAAAGGCGCGTCTGGTATTGGGCGATCCTCTGCTCATCGAGGATGTGCTGGTGAAGTACCCGAAGCTGAAAATCTATTTGATGCATTCGGGCGAGATGTGGTATGAAGAAGCGTTACGTCTGATGTTGTCGTACCCGCAAGTTTATGCGGATCTGGGAGTTGTGTTATGGGTACACCCGTCGCCGAAATCTTACGGCCGGGAATTCCTACTGAGAGCCAAAGAATTCGGGATGCTCGACAGGGTTATGTTCGGGTCCGACCAGATGGTTTGGCCTCACGGCATTGAGATGTCACTCGACCAACTCGAATCCTTTGATTTTCTGACGCAGGACGAGAAACGAGACATCCTCTACAACAACGCGGCGCGATTCCTGGGGCTATCTGACGAGCAGATCGCTGCCCATAACCAGCACTGATTTGGAGCGAGGGCCAGGGTCGCCACATTCGCCCTGAGACTTTGGCCAGCCTGACCCGAGGGCGAGGCTGGCCAAAGTCTATCGGTCTCACCTGGGAAAGCTGATCGTGCCCGGACCCAGACTCCGAACGGCGGCTGTCACCCTCCGAACAGCAGCAGCCAACGCAAGGCCGGGCACGCCAGGAAAACCGCCGACTGGCTACGCTACGGCACCACCGGGTCCACCACGGCACGGAACTCGTCCTGGTTAGTGCAGATAAGATCCCCTCCTTCAACCAGGGTCCGCCAGATCCCTGTTCCAGCT
>JBDLJJ010000175.1:0-4179 GCA_039714435.1 Gemmatimonadota bacterium
CGCTTCCTGTTGGAGCAACCTGATGAGTTCGGAAACCGCATCGGGCCCCTCTCCAACGATTTTCGCCGCGGCACGCGGCGGGGGTTCGCTGAGAGCGACAAGCTCCAGGCCCGAGGCCTGAAGATCCACCGTCTTTTGCTCGAGCGGTTTTTTCTTTGCGGCCATGATTCCCTTGAGATTCGGCCGGCGCGGAGTATTGAGTCCTTTCTGGGCCGAGAGGACCGCGGGCAGGGAGAATTCCACTACCTCGTGTCCCCCCTCCACCTCGCGGCGCGCCGTCGCCCTGGACCCATCTATGCTCAGGTCGACGACCACAGTCACGCAGGGCAGCTCCAGCAGCTCGGCTACCATCTGCGGCACCTGCATGTTGTCGTCATCGATCGCCTGTTTGCCGAACAGCAGAAGATCGAAGGCGCGGCCCCTGATTTCCTCGACACCCGCGTGAGCCACAGCCAGGCCGTCGGTAGACTCTTCGGCCTCGAGGAGAACGGCTTCGTCGGCTCCCAGAGCGATCGCGGAGCGAAGTGTCTCCGCGGACTGCGCGGAGCCGACGGTCATTACGGTGACGAAGCCCTCGCCAGCCTGCTCCTTGCGCTGCAAGGCTTCCTCGATCGCGTATTCGTCGTACGGGTTCAATACATATTTCACGCCCGACGTATCCAGACAGTCTCCGCTCGGGCCTATCCGCACGCGGGTTTCCGAATCGGGCACCCGTTTTATGCACACAATGGATCGCACTCTTGTCTCGCTTCTCTTTTAACGACGGCCTATCAGGCCTGCAGGCCTTCCATTTCAGCATCCGTAAGGGAATACAGCCGGTAAGCCACCAGATCCAGAAGATCGTCCGTAATCCGCTCTTCCCGGCGCAGACGCTGGCGATCGGTGTCATCCTCGGGTTTGGATGAGCGGAGCTCCAGAATCCTGCGCGCCAGCCAAATGACGAAATCGTGAGCCACGTCTCTGTGCTCGCGCTCGCGATCCGGCTCACCGCTCTGTCCTGTCGGCAGGAGCGCGTCCATCAGCGTCAGAAGCCCGGGGAACACCATTTCGGTGAGCTCGCCATCCTCATGCAGCTCCTCGTCGGTCAGCTGCTCCCAGTTGAGTTCGTTCCAGTACAGCTCACGGGCTTCCTCGAACAGATGGCGCCGGGCCGGAGGAGCAGTCGGACGCAGTACGATGTCGTCCAGGTCCAGCTTGCGCTTCGTAACTCGCCGAACGCAGCGCAGCCGCTCATGGACAAGTGTTCGAGCAGCCAGATCCAGCGCCTTGTCGGCTCCGGCTCCGGCTGGTTTCTTGGCGTTCTGATCCGGCATCAACCGCCTCCCGATGAAAATCGCCACGGAAAGTACCCTGGCGAGTCGGGCAAGATGGATCGCTCGTCCGATCTCAGCAAGAAAGATGAGCCTTTGTTGGCAGCGGACGACATCCTAACGGGATCCCCGTGGCGGCTGTCTGGCTAGAGAACGGGTTGCTGGGGGGGTCATGGCCGACCTAGCATTGGGATAATTCGAACGTGGCAAGGCGGCGCTAGTGCAACATGTACCGGGAGCCAGGTGTTGGGGGAAGTACAAGGCGATGATACAAGAGCCCGGGTGGACGAGGAGCGAGCGCTGCGCTTCGCGCAAGAAAAGCGGCTCGTCGAGGCGGTACAGTCCGGAGACGCCACGGCCTTCGGCGCGCTGGTCGAGCGGTATATGGAACCTGGCTATGCGGTCGCCATGTCGGTTCTGCGAAATCGACACGACGCCGAGGATGCAGTTCAGAACGCTTTCGTGCGGGCTCTAGAGCGCATGGATCAGTTGCGGCCGGGTAGTCCGTTCGGGCCCTGGTTCTATAGAGTGCTTAGATCTACCTGTCTTAATCTGAGGCGACGAGAGTTGTTGCGAACGCACGAGGGAATTCCCGTGTCAGCCGCGGGCGGAGAGAATCCACTGCGGGATCTGGAAAAGACGACCGCGCGCGAACGGGTTTTCGATGCACTGGGACAGTTGCCGGAAATGCAAAGAATGGCCGTTTCTCTGTACGATTTGGAAGGATACAGCCACCAGGAGATCGCGGATACACTTGGAATCGCGGTCGGAACTTCGCGTGCGCACGTGCATCATGCGCGAAAAGCACTGGCGAGAATGATGGAACAATGATGGAACAGGCAGAATGAAGAAACAGCAGATTGAATGGCCGGCCTGGCTGGAAGCGCTTCGGCCCGATGAGCTGACTCGGCAGCGGCTGAGAGGCCGGATCATGGCTCAAGCTGAACCGCTCCTGGCGGCGCGGCGCGCGCTGACGTGGGATGAAGTCGCCTCACGCTGGGCGACGATGTTGGTCCCCGCAGCCGCGGCGGTGACGTTGCTGTTCGGCGGCCTGGCGCTCCAGGCAGGCCCCCGTGCCGTAACGACTCAGGTAGGTTCGGCGCAGATCGTTGACGACTCGGTATCGGATCTGGGACTCGTCCTATCCTATGCCATGGACGTGCCTGCACCATGAAGAGCGGACTTCGTTCCAAAGGGCTGGTCACCATACTTCTGGCGATGATGTTTGCGGCCGGTGCCGCCGTCGGCGTCGCTGGTGACCGCATGGTGGCGGCAGAGGACACGGCCGAGACTGACGCTGAGATGCATAAGGGGCGTTTCGCGATCGAGCAGCATGCGGACGAGTTGGGCCTGACCGCCTCTCAGAGAGAACAGATCAAACCCATCCTGGATATCGTCATGGTCGAGGCTCTCGAGATAGCGGACGAGTGTCGACCGCGACTCGTGGCGCTCGGCGAGGCCGCCCAGGTGAAGGTCAAGGAATACCTGACCCCGGAACAGGTCGAGAGGTACGACGCAATCCTGACCGAACGGGAGAAGGCGGATCGCAAGCGGAGAGAGGCGATTGCCAACTCGGTGCCCGCCGGACTGGACTCGGAGGATTGATTCGGATGGTACGCGCTGGGAGGGTGGCGTTGATGTCGGCGTTGTGTGGTGTGGTGTTGTGGCCGGTGTTGGGTGCGGGTCTGGCAGCGCAGGAGGCGGAAGCGACGTCAGCGGAGCTGGCGGAGCGGATAGCGGTGGAGGCGGGCGCGGAGCGAGTGAGCCTGGCGGAGGCGCTGGATCTGGCGAGCCGTAACAATCCGGGTCTATCGCAGTCGCGCTCCGGTGTGGAGCTGGCGGGCTTCACGAAGCTGAGCGCGGTGGGGTCGTTTCTACCGAGCCTGAATCTGGGCTACGGGTATTCGAACGCCTCTAGCGGGCGCCTGGACCCGACGGGCCAGGGTATCGTGACGACGTCGTACACGGCCCAGCTGACGGGTAGCGTGGAGCTACTGGACGGACTGCGCCGGGTGTCGGACCTGCGCGGCGCGAATCTGGGAGTACGGGCCAGCGAGGCTCAGCACCGTGAGGCGGAGTATACGACGGCGGAAGCGGTGAAGATCGCCTACTTCGGAGCGGTGGCGAGCCGGGAGCTGGTACGAGTGGAGGCGGACCGGGTGCGGCGTCAGACGGACCAGCTGTCGTTCGTCGAGCAGCAGCTGGAGCTGGGGCGTGCGACGCGTTCGGACCTTCTGCGCTCGCAGGTGGACCTGAACAACGCGAAGGTGGCGCTGCTGACGCAGCAGAACGCGGCGCGCCGCAGTCTGTTTTCACTGGCGGAGGCGGTGGGAGTGACGGGACCGCTGGCGCCGGAAGAGACGGCTGACCTGTCGGCGAGTGATCTGGGCATGGAGCGTGGTGAGCTGGTGGACAGGGCGCTACGGGGCGGTCCGTCGCTGGTGGCGGCGCAGGCCAACGCGGCGTCGGCCAAGGCGGGTGTGGCGAGTGCGAAATCGGCCTATCTGCCCTCGCTGCGGTTTAACGGTGGCTGGGCGTGGCAGAACTCGGACTTCCCTCCGCAGAGCCGGAGCTGGAGTCTGTCGCTGCAGGGCAGCTATCCGATCTTCAACGGGTTTACGCGTGAGACGAACGTGTACCGGGCCCGTGCCCAGGCGGACCAGGCGGCGGCCAGCGAGCGGGCCACGGAACTGGGCCTGCGCACGGACGTGGACGCGGCGGCCGGTACGATCGAAGCGGCCCTGGCCACTATCGCGCTGGCCGAGCAGTCGGTGGAGCTGAGCGGTGAGGATCTGCGCGTGACCCAGGAGCGCTACCGGCTCGGCCTGGCCACCATCCTCGACCTGCAGGCATCTCAGATCGCTCTGCG
>JBDLJJ010000176.1:0-4122 GCA_039714435.1 Gemmatimonadota bacterium
GGCTCGGCTACGTGGGCCTTCCGCTCGCGGTAGCGTTCGGAGAAGCCGGATTCCCCACCCTCGGTTTCGATGTGAACCCGGCCGTCGTGAGCGGTATCCGGGACGGTAAGTCGCACGTGACCGACGTGACTCCCGACCGCGTGCAGACACTGATCGATCAGCGGAAACTGGACGCGACGATGGACTTCTCCCGGCTGGGCGAGGTCGATGCGATCATCATCTGCGTACCCACACCTCTGTCCAAGACGGACGATCCCGACGTTTCGTACATCCTGAAGGCGACAGAGGCCGTCCGAAAACAGCTGCAGGCGGGCCAGCTCGTGATTCTCGAGTCGACGACATACCCGGGAACCACCCGGGAGCTGATCCAGGGACGACTGGAGGACACAGGACTTACTGCGGGCGAGGACTTCTTCGTGGCCTTCAGCCCGGAACGGGTAGATCCGGGCAACCCCGTGTGGCACATCGAGAACACCCCCAAGATCGTCGGCGGACTGACCCCCGTGTGCCATAACCTCGCGGTGCGGCTGTACGACGAGGTCATCGACACGGTCGTGGAGGTGTCATCTCCGGAGGCCGCGGAGCTGGCGAAGCTGCTCGAGAATACGTTCAGGGCCGTGAACATCGGACTCGTGAACGAGATGGCCGTAATCTCCGACCGGCTCGGCATCGACGTGTGGGAAGTCATCGACGCTGCCTCCACCAAACCGTACGGTTTCATGCGTTTCTTCCCCGGGCCCGGGCTGGGCGGCCACTGCATCCCGATCGACCCTCTCTTCCTGGCCTGGAAGATGAAGACGCTGCACTACCGGACCCGCTTTATCGAGCTGGCGGCCGAGATCAACGCCGAGATGCCCAGATACGTAGTCGAGCGCGTCGTCGAGGCTCTCAACACCGAGCGCAAGGCGCTGAACGGCAGCCGTGTCCTGCTGCTCGGCCTGTCATACAAGCCGGAGGTGGATGACACGCGGGAAAGTCCGGCCCTGGACATCCTGCAGCTGCTGGAGGAGAAAGGGGCCGAAGTCTCCTATCACGAC
Source organism: Gemmatimonadota bacterium (assembly GCA_039714435.1). GTDB lineage: Bacteria > Gemmatimonadota > Gemmatimonadetes > Palauibacterales > Palauibacteraceae > JAZDDE01. Next base: position 1,038 of record JBDLJJ010000176.1, read on the forward strand.
CCCTTCGTGCCTGAGATCGTGCTCGACAACAAGCGCTACGAGTCGGTTGATCTGACCGCTGAGTCCGTATCCGCATCCGATGCCGTACTGGTGACGACAGATCACTCTCAGGTGGACTACGATCTTGTCATGGAGCATGCGAAGATAGTAGTCGACCCGCGGAACGCGCTCCGCGGAGCTACGGGCAAGGCGGCGGTGTACCCGATCGCCGGACCGCCGCGGATCGCGTCGCAGGATCAGCCGGCGGAAGAGCGCAGCACCGCCGCTTCGGCGGGCTAGCGGCAGCGGCCAGTGCCCGAGGCTTGCGGCTGGCCGCGAACGCCTAGCTGCTAGCGGCGAACGGTCAGCCGGTCTCCCGGATGGATCACTGACGACGTCAGATTGTTCATGGCGATCAGCTGGCCCGTGGACACGTTGTGGCGGCGGGCCAGAGTCCAGAGCGAGTCTCCGCGCCGAACCGTGACCGTCCGCGGCTGCGCCCTGGAGGGAGTCCCGGATCTGGAGGCCGAAGCAACCGAGGTACCCGCCCTGCGCCCGCCCGAGCGAGGTATCACCAGGCGCTGACCTACACGAAGCCGCCTCGGATTGACGTTACCATTGGCGGCCCGAATAGCCGTCACGCTCGTTCCGTGCCGCATAGCGATCAAACCCAGCGTCTGCCCTCTGGTGACGACGTGTTCAAGCCACGTCACACGGTCCGAAGCCGGGATTTCCGCATAGTTTGAGGCGAAGGCGACGGCGTGGCCCGTCGGGACACGCACTTCTACGGTACGCTTCGGAGGTGTGGCGCCACGGAGGTACTGTGGATTCAGGGCCTTGATCTCTTCTTCCCGAACACCCGCCGCCTTGGCCAGCACATCGAAGCTGGTGGCATCGGGCACCTGGACGACCTCGAACTCGAGCGGCGACTGCGGTACGACCTGGTAGAATCCGTATTGTTCCAGGTTCCGCGCGATGGTGGCCGCCGCGATCATCTTGGGTACGTAGTTGCGCGTCTCGCGGCGCAAGACGCGCGCGTCAGCCAGGCGCCAGAAGCTGGTCGAACCCGTGCGCCGAATACCCCGGCTGACCCGGCCCTCGCCGGCGTTGTACCCGGCGGCCGCCAGGTACCAGGACCCGAACCGGTCATGCAGGTCCGACAGATAGGCGATCGCCGCGTCTGTAGCCTTGAACGGATCCCGGCGCTCGTCTACCCAGTAGCTGATTTCGAGCCCGTACCTGCGGCCGGTGCCCCTGATAAACTGCCACAGCCCGACAGCGGCGGCCCGGCTGTAGGCGTGCGGGTTCATCCCGCTCTCTATCATGGCGAGGTAGATCAGATCTTCCGGAAGGCCTGCCTCACGCAGCTTGCCGCGCATCATGCCCTCGTACTTACCGGCCCGTTCCAGATAGGTCCGGAAGCGGGCGGGCTGCCTCGTCTGAAAATAATCGATCCAGCGGTCGACGGCCGCATTGGAGTCGGGAAGAATTGCGGCAGGCTGCGGAGGTGAGGCCATACTCGCCCTCACAAACGGGTCGGGGCCGAGCATCCAGACCGCTTCGCGCTGGGCAAGATCGGTCACGCCGACCTGCTGCCACCTGAGCCGCGGAATAGCGGGAGTGGCCAGCAGGGGGACTGGATGGCCGGCTCGCTCTACAGCGGGAGCAGCGATGGCGAGCAAAGCGGGCGGGCTTTCGGCCTCGTCTTCACTGGTCTGCTGAGCGCTGGGGGCGAGACCCGGCTGGGCGCCTCCACCGCCGCTCGCGCAGCCACCGAGCGCAGCCGAGACCACCAGAATCCCGGCCCACTCCAGGCGCAGCTTAGTGTCCTGCCGGCTCTGGTTCATATTCTGCCCTCTCCACTCGTCCCCGGTAAATGACTGAACACCACTCTTGACTGACCGCAACTCACTGACCACCAACTACAAGTGGTAGTTCGGCGCCTCACGAGTTATCACCACGTCGTGCGGGTGCGATTCTCGTAAGCCACCCATCGTAATCCGAACCATCTCGGCGTCCTTCAGTTCCGGTACGGCTGCCGCTCCACAGTACCCCATTCCGCTCCGCAGCCCGCCAACGAGCTGGTAGAGCGTATCGGCTACCGGCCCCTTGTACGGGACCCGGCCTTCTATGCCCTCCGGAACCAGTTTCCGGCCTTCCGACACATCGCCCTGAAAATAGCGATCTGCAGAACCCTCCTCCATCGCCGAAAGAGAGCCCATACCGCGAATTACCTTAAATCTCCGGCCTTCCAGCAGGAAGGCTTCGCCAGGACTCTCCTCAGTTCCTGCAAGCATCGAGCCGAGCATGCAGGTGTTGGCTCCAGCCGCCAGAGCCTTCACGATGTCGCCCGAATACTTGATTCCGCCGTCTGCGATAACCGGCACGGCGTCATCCGTTCCGCGTACGGCGTCCGCAATGGCCGAAACCTGGGGCACGCCGACTCCCGTAACTACACGCGTCGTGCAGATCGATCCCGGTCCTACTCCGACCTTTACGGCGTCCACGCCGCGTTCGACCAGGGCCTTGGCTCCGGACTCTGTGGCCACGTTTCCGGCTATCAGCTGGGCCTCGGGAAGCGCATCCCGGGTTCGTGCCACAGCCTGGAGCACGCCTTCCGAGTGCCCGTGAGCGGTGTCGATCACCAGGACGTCACAGCCGGCGTCGAAAAGCGCGCGGGCTCGGTCGAGATCGTCGAGGCCGGCCCCCACCGCCGCACCGGCCAGCAATCGGCCGTGTTCGTCCTTCGAGGCGTTGGGGTGAGATCGCCGCTTGAATATGTCCTTGACGGTAATAAGCCCCTTCAGCATCCCGGAATCATCAACCACTGGCAGCTTCTCGATCTTATGGGCCCGGAGAATGTCTTCGGCCTCCTCGAGTGATGTGCCCGTGGGAGCGGTAACGAGACCCTCCGAAACCATTACCTCGCCAATCGAGCGCCCCAGATTCGTCTCGAACACGAGATCCCGGTTGGTGATGATCCCGATCAGATGGCCAGTATCGTCAACGATCGGGTAAAGCGCTCAGAGAGTGGGATGATCCTCGATCCCGTCACCATGGGTCCGGAGGGGACGCTGAGCGACGCCAAAGCTCTGATGCGTGAGTA
>JBDLJJ010000177.1:0-4075 GCA_039714435.1 Gemmatimonadota bacterium
CGGATCCAGGTAGTCCCAGCGTACACCGAACTCCAGCACCAGGTCGCCGATGTCCAGGCGGTCCTGCGCAAACGCACCGATACGCGTCGGCTCGGCGCCCTCCGGCACCGGTGAGCCCGAGAATAGATTGACGTTAGAAGAGCGCACGTCAGCCTTCAGGTATTCACCGCCGAAGCGGAACCGGTTGAAGCGGCCCAGCTGCCAGTCAATCGTGCCGCGCAGCTGCAGACGTTCTTCGTTGCCCACCTGAAGCCCTCTGGCCTGAAGGAAGGGGGTGAATTGTCCGGAAGTGTTGAATCCGGTGATCCAGCCCCACGGATTCCCACGCAGATTGTCCGCGAGCCCCGTCACAGATTGATTGGCGGCCAGATCGTTGCGGCTCGGAAAGATCTGCATGCTGTCCGCCGGGACGGCGCCGCTTCGAACCACGTTGACCAGCTCCTCGCTCGGGTCGAACACCTCGAAACCGATCAGATTCAGATCCTCTTCGACCAGGAACTCGACGTCGCTGGTGGAAAAGCCGAGGAACGGATCCCGGTGCGACTGGAACCAGCTCGGGTCCAGTACTCCGTTCTTGTTGCGGTCCGTCTGGTAGCTGCCGCGCACATCCAGAGCCAACTGCTGCGTGGCCGACTGCGTCAGCACCAGGAAGGCGCCCGCCGTGAACACGTTACGCTTGTTCAGATTGCCGATGGACCGGTCGGTCAAGAACAGGCTACCAAAGCCGCCGCGGCCGTAGCCCTGATTGCGGTTATGCGTGAAGCCGAAGTTCACCCGCGAGCCGCGCGGAAGCTGCCAGTTCACATTGGCCGTGAACAGAGTGGCGTCCGTCCAGTTGAACGGGAACGTCCGGCCGTTGTCCCACGGTACGAAGTTCGGGGCAGCCACTTCCACCATGTCCGTAGCGCCCTGTGTGTCAGACGAGCGTGCCAACTCGAAGATCGCCGGCGCGCCAGCCGTGCAGATACTCGCGAACTGCGCGTCGGCAGGACACGTGTCCACTCCGTCCTGCACGAAGAACGTAGGCTTGCCGTCGTTCACCGCGGCGACATTCCCGTTCAGGGTGCCGGCCAGGAAGAACGTGACTGGACCCGCGATCGGGCCGCCCAGCGTCATTTCGAGGCGGTTGAAGTTCGTGCGCCACGCGGCCGGGGCCAGCTGGTCGCTCAGCACCTCGATCGAGCCCGTGTAGTCCGAGCCGCCGGACTTGGTCACGAAGCTGACCACACCCGACTGCGCGTCGCCGAACTCGGCGCTGAACGCGCCGACCGTGATATCCACCTGCTCGAGCGCCTGCGTCGGAAGGTTCACGTTTTGTGCCGCACCCGAACCGAACGAGCGAACCAGCACGCCGTCAATAAACACGGCCTCCTCGTTCGCACGGCTGCCACGGATCGTCGTCCCCTGGTTCGTCACCACGACACCCGGCTGCAACAGCACGATCGCTGCCGCGTTATCCAGCGGAAGCTGATCGACCGTCTCACCTTTCACGATCGACTTGGACGCCGTCTGGTCTCTCGGGACGAGAGGATTCCGCTGCCCTTCAACGACCAGCACATCCAGTTCGACCGCCGATGCTTCCAGGTCGAAATTCAGTGTCGTCGTCTGGCCGGCGAGAATTCGCTCGCTTTCAATTATCACGGAGCGGTAGCCGATGAACTCGGCCTGTACGCTCGTGAGGCCAGCCGGGACCTCGTTGATGAAGTAGAAGCCCTGGTCGTTCGTAAGGTTGCCGAGCGTGGAGCCGACTACCGTGACCTGGGCTCCGGCTACAGGCGCCCCGGTCTCCGCATCGACGACCCGGCCCTGCACCTTACCCTTCGTGGACTGTCCGAGAACGGGCCCGACCGTAAACAATGCCAGGCCAGCCGCCAGCAGACTCGTTCTTACAGCGCCTATCAACCAATCACGCAGCATGGATCACCCTCCTTAGGGCAGTCAGAGTTCACCCCGAAGCACTTCGGCACTTCCGTGACGTGCAGCGAGTGCCACGCTACAGAGTTATACGACGGCCATCGTACTTAATGTGACCATATACGACCCTCGTCGTAGATGCAACTGGGCTACGGGAGAACAGGCAGGGAGCGTGCGGCCAGAAACTAACAGCGAAGTAGGGAGTACGAGATCTATCGTACGATCGAAAAAGGGACGATGAGGCGGGTGCACAGCTCGGCATGCGCGTGTACGCAGCGAGCGCCACCAAAGGGGAATAGGGAAAACAATGATCGCCGACCTCGCTGGATGGACTCTGCTTCACTTCTTGTGGCAGGGCGCTTTGATTGCGGTGGCGCTCAAGGGAATCCTGGCAGCCTGGGGTTGGCGAGGACCACGGTTTCGTTATCTGTGTACGTATGGCGCGCTGCTGGCCATGCTCACCATCCCTCTTGTCACCGCACTCGCGATCGGGGTCAAGTCGGATTCCCACTCGAGACGCCTCGGCCAGACGATAGGCGTCGAGTTTCCAGCCACGGTCACGCCAGCCGGAGTCAGCGTCGATCCTGGTTCAGCCAGCCCCGCCCAGGTCCGCCTGTACGAGGCTGTCCTGCTGGCAGAGGTGAAAATCGCGCACGCTTTCTATCTGGGAACGGCGCGGATGCCCCTGGTGGCACGGCTGTGGCTCAGCGGACTCCTGATTCTGAGCGGCGTCTGGCTCGTGAGCGCACTGCGGCTCCGGCGGCTCACGGGTAGAAGCACCGGCGAGTGGCCGGACTGGCACTCCAGGTTGCGAAGTCTGTCAGGGGAGCTTCGTCTTCAGCGACCAGTAGGACTTGCGGTGCTGCCGCAACCGGCCATGCCGATGCTGGTCGGGTGGCGTCGCCCCACGATCGTCCTCCCGCGGGCCCTCATTCAAGAACTACCCACATCCGCTACGGAGTCACTCCTCTACCACGAACTGATGCACGTCAAACGGCGTGACCACATCGCGAATCTAGTCCAACTCATCGCCGAGACATTGCTCTTCTTTAATCCCGCCGTATGGTGGGTCTCTCACAGAATGCGAACCGAGCGCGAGTATTGCTGCGACGAAGCGGTTGTCGCCGCCCTGGGTAAGCGCTCGGCCTACGCCCAGGGCCTGGCCTGGCTCGATACGAATAGCACACAGGGTCTACGGTCCGCCGTATCGGCTAACGGTGGTCTCACGCTACAGCGGCTGAGACGCCTGGCGAACCACGATCTGGATCGTCCAAGGCCCCTAGCACGGCGGCTCTCAGTGCTCCTCACAGTCCTTGCCCTGCTGGCTATTCCTATCGGCCTGTGGATACTGCGCCCCTCCAATGCGAATGTGCTTGGCTTCCGTCCTCCTGCCCAAGAAGTGAGTTCCGCGCCGCAAACCTAACCCCAATCTAAACTCCGCTCTTTTTCCAGATTCGCTTGCAAATACGACTTGTGTCGTATATCCTTTGCGGACAGGGATAGGACCTGATCTTTTCTAAACTGTCATACAACCATGATTCCGCTCACGACTACGGGACTGGGCCGACGGCATTTTATGGATCCGACACGAGCCGAATTCGAGATTCTCCAGATTCTGTGGGAGGACGGACCTTCCGTGGTTCGGTCCGTTCACGAACGGCTCCAGGCCCGGCGGGAAATCGGGTACACCACAGCCCTGAAGCTTCTCCAGAACATGCACCAGAAGGGCTTCGTAGAGCGCGACGAGAGTACCCGAAGTCATATATACTCTCCCTGCCTCAAGCGTGAGGAAGTGCAGAAAAATCTGGTGGCTGACTTCGTCGACCGGGTGTTTGCTGGCTCGACCAACCGGCTGGTAGTGCAGGCCATCTCCGGCAGAGGCTCCACGCCGAAGGCCAAGCGAGAGATCCGCCGGCTTCTCGCCGAGCTCGAAAAAGAGGAAGACGGCCGGCAGGGGTAGTCTCTTCCGGCTCGCTGCGCTTTGCGTGGCGGCTAATCAGGCGTTTGGTTCCCTTCGTTTCGAGCTCCATGATATAAGTGTCAGCGTTTCCTCCGGTGAACCCTGTGTGCCTACGGCGGGTTTCATTCTTGTCTCCGCACAGGATTGCCGAGGATAGGAGCAAGCGTTTGATTCACGTTTCGCTGGGACACTCGCCGTACC
>JBDLJJ010000178.1:0-4060 GCA_039714435.1 Gemmatimonadota bacterium
GCGTGCTGCGCGTCAAACTCCGCCAACGTCGATTCCTTGGAGTCCGCACGCTGGGGAAGGAAAGGAGCGGTCGTAGGAAACTGCTTTCGCACAGGAGGTTCCATCGTCCAGCATAGCATCCAGCCGATTGGGTCACGCCGGTAGCGGCGGGGCTGCTTGCCGCTCGGCGCGGCGGCGATGGCTGCGTTCAGACTCGCCAACATGGCTGCTGAAGTCAGATTCAGATGGATAACGCACTCGGCCATCGACCAGCGGTCGGGTTCCGGCCGGGTCATCCACTGTTCGTCGGTTACACTGGCCGCCAACTCGTGCGCGTGCCTCTTATTGTCCTGAATTTCGCCGCGAATGGCTTCCAGCTGCCAATGGAGTGAGGGCATAGCGCAAGCTACCTTCCCGGCGCGAAAACGAAAACCATATCGAACCTCTACTCGAGCGCGACAACAGGTGTGCGTTCACGCGGGATGGGAGGTACGGCGTTGCTGAACGCGCTCGGGACGGTGACGCAGCGGCCGGTGGTGCAGCCACGCGCCACGTCGAAGTGCAGGTGCGGAAATCGGCTTCGGCCCGAATTGCCTGACAGGGCCAGCGTGTCACGAACCGAGACGCGATCACCCTCCGCTACCCGAGCGCTTCCCTGCCGCAGGTGGATATAGCGGGAGAAGAGCCCGTCTTCGTGCCGCACGATGACGAAGTTTTCATCACCTGTACGGTTGGTTCCGTCCGGCCGGTTTGAGCGAACTGTAACGACCCTTCCGGCTCGCGCCGCGAGCACAGGCGTGCCCATGGGCAGGCGAAAATCGAACGAGTACTGAAATCGGCCCGAGTGTGACGTTCCGGCACAGTTCCCCTGTGTAAGTTCGAAGGCCTGTCCGATGCCGAAAGGGAGAACGTAGAGCGTCTCGAGCCCCGGGGCGGGACCGCACCCGCCGACCAGGGTCGTGGTTGACGCAGGGCGGCCGGCTTCCGCCCCACCTTCGGGAGCCCCGGAAGCGCACCCCGAACACAGGATGGCCAGGGCTGCGGCGGCGCACGTCCTGGCTTCGGCTGACTGAGAGATCATTCTGCACGTCATGATGGGGCGAAGGTAAGCACTCACGCGGAGTCCGGTGTCTGGTTTCGTGAATGTGCTTCTATACGTCGACCAGGAGGTAACGTGACACTAGCGCCTGTCTTTCGCAGCCGGGGCGTGATTCGATCGGTCTTGTTCACCGTTTCATCGCTCGGCTTGGCTGTACCAGCCGCCGCCCAGAGCATGCCGGAATTTCCGCTGGCTACGGATGTGGCATCGCCAGAGGCGATCGTCGCCGCGGCCTATGCCTCCATCCAGCGCGCGCCGGGCGAGGACTATCAGTGGGACCGATTCAGCTCGCTGTTCCTGCCGGGCGCTCAAATGATTCCGAATACTGAGCAGACGGGCGGCAGGAAGCAGGTCTTAAGTGTGGACGAGTTCGTCAGCCGGATCAGAAACGGCACCACGATAGGGGGTGACAACGACAGGGGCTTCGCGGAAGAGGCCATATCGAGCAAGATCGAGCGGTTCGGTGACGTCGCGCACGTGTTCAGCACATACCAGAAACACTTCTGGCAGGATGAGCAAATCCTGGGGCGAGGAATCAATTCCTTCCAGCTCGTGCACATTGACGGCCGCTGGTGGATTACCGGGATCGTGTGGGACGAGGAGTCGGGGGCTGGGCCTCTACCAGAGAAGTATCTGCGTTAATCTGTCGTTCGCGACAACGGGCGTGCCCGCGAAGACAGTGCCGCAGCGGCGGGCAGAGCACCCTATCTCGGCCGAATGAACATGATGCGCGAGAATTGCTGCGCCGAATGAAACAGCCAGAAAAGTAGTCCCCACAGGAACACGCCTCGAGCCCTTTGGCCCAAGGCTCCGAGGGCGCCGGCGGATTGGGCTGCGATGTTGATCGCGTGGATAACGGCCAGCGATATCGCTACCCGGAGGTCGAATATACCGCCGGACTTGGGAAAAAGCCGGTGGCTTCGCCGTACGAATACGGTGAGGAAGAGCGCGCCGTAAAGGGCCATCAGACTGTTGCTCAACCTCCATGCGGTATCGTCAGCCGCACCAGTACTCAGTAGCGCCCAGAGGAACAGGGCCATGAACACGGCGCCAAAGCTTATCCAAAAAAGCAGCGCCACCCGAAAAGCGTCGATCTGAGACAGCTCCCCCGGTTTTCTCGTGAACGCGACGGCGATACCGCTGAAGCCGGCTAGCTGTAGGTAGCAAGGACGTTGGTCACCCTGAGCCTCGACGAGAGGCTGGAAGGGTGCCTTCCGTCCGATCCCGGCACGCCGCAGGACCGATAGCCTGATCCGGTATCCACCCGACGGGCTGTGGTCCGCCCGACGGCCGCTAGTCACTGCCGCCGGCTCACGGGCCGCTAGGCCCCTGAGCCCGAGGGCCGTTTCTCGAGCCCGCCAGCCGCTGATTCGACCGTCGTCTTGCCGGGCTCGTAGCCCATGACCTCGTTGGCCGAGAGCCCGACTTCTCCAGCCGCTGACCCCTTGACAGGATTTGGAACTGACCATGTGCTGTGCTCCGGGATCTGCCCCGTGCGCGGCCTCTGAGCCCTCTGTTTTCCCGCCTGCCGGCCGTCATCTGAATCCCGTGAAGCGCTCGGTCTCTTAAGCCCCGTTTGCACGCCTGTGAGCGTCTCCGGCGGCGCGGAAACCCGGTGTTATATTGGCACTTCGGTATATGTTCGGTTTGGCTGCCACTACCACACACGGGAGACTGTTCGATGGTCTACTTCGCTCGTCACATTACCTGCACGCTTCACGTCCGCGAGACGGTGAGTGCCTACGCTACAGATACAGATAAGGCTGCAGCTCCGCCTGCCTCCGCGTCTGACCCATTCGACGACGCCGACGCTTTAGAAGAACTCGAGGAGGAGATCACTGTTCTCGCGGCGCATATTCATGCTGCCACGCACCGGCTGCTGGTATTGATCGCCGAGTTCGACCGCCGGCGTGGCTGGGAGCTGGGCGGCCACCGATCATGTGCCCACTGGCTCGCCTTTCGTACCGGGTTCGATATGGGTGCGGCGCGTGAGAAGGTTCGTACGGCACGGGCCCTCACGGAGCTGCCCGAGACCAGTACCTCCATGAGCCGAGGCGAGCTGTCGTTCTCTGCCGTGCGGGCCCTGACCCGTGTGGCCACGCCTGATAACGAGACTGATCTTCTGCCGCTGGCCCGAGGCTGCACTACGGCCCAGGTGGAGAAACTGGTGCGCGGCTGGAAGCTGGGTAGCAAGCAGGACGAAGAGGAGCGTGAGCGAGAGCGCTACGAGTCACGCTCCCTGTCCATATTCCCGGACAATGAAGGCATGTATGTGGTAAAGGGCCGGCTCACTCCCGAGATCGGTGCGCTTCTGATGCGTGCGGTAGAAGCGGCGAGCGACGTGCTGTACCGGGAGCAGTACACGAAAAGCGTTCCAGCTGAAACGTTTCCTGAGGAAGCGGCGCGGCGGCGGGCCGACGCACTCGGTCTAATGGCGGAGCGTGCTATGGCGGCCGGGTTCGGCGAGGGGGCTCCTCTCAGTGGCTCGAGCGCGGAGCGTTACCAGGTGATGCTTCACGTAGACGCTGACACCCTCGCGTCAGAGGGACAGCAAGGCCGATCGGAGCTGGAAGACGGCACACGCGTTTCAGCGGAAACGTCCCGCAGGCTCGCGTGCGACGGTGCTGTGGTAGCAGTGGGTCACAGCCCAGACGGATCCGTGCTCAGTGTGGGGCGAAGAACGCGCACCATATCGCCTGCCCTCCGCCGTGCGCTGGAGGCGCGAGACTGCGGCTGCCGTTTCCCCGGCTGCGGGCTGCGCTTCACCGACGCGCATCATGTCCGTCACTGGGCGGATGGAGGCGAGACTTCGCTCGAGAATCTGCTGCTCCTGTGCCGCCATCACCACAGGCTGGTGCACGAGCAGGGCTGGCGGATCGAATTGTGGAGATCGGGAACGGGTCAGGCCGATCAGCCGGCCTTCGTAGACCCGAAAGGGCAGACCCACGCGGGGTTTCGCCGGAGTTCGTCTCGTTCGCCGCA
>JBDLJJ010000179.1:0-3977 GCA_039714435.1 Gemmatimonadota bacterium
CTGCTCGCAACACATCGACGGCGCCAGACGTTAATGGCGGGGACCGCTGTGCGAAGAACCTGTGCGCTACGCGGAAAAGGCCGTTAACCGAGGATCGTATGAAGATACAGGGCAAGTCTCTAGTTATAGCAGCAATCGCGGCGACGTTGATTGGAGCCCCCAGGGCAGGCGCCCAGATGCCGGGCAAGCCCACGTACGACGGGCCGGCCACTCAGGCTCTCGTAGAGGCCATGCTGGAAGCCCACGGCTGGGAACGCTGGCAGCAAAGCAGCGCCGCGAGATTCGAGCTGGTCATGTACCTGCCGGAGCTTACCCGCATGCTTCCGGGCCGGCCGTACGCGAACGCCTGGCGACGCTACGACACAACGCTCGAGCCCAGGACGAGCAGGGCCTATATCGATATTCCGTTCGAAGCCGACCAGGGTCCCGCGGCTGGATTCGACGGCGCGTCCCTTTGGGGCCGCGGATACACGCCCGATCCGAATATCAGCGATCCTCCGCCACAGCTCCTGTACATGCACAGTTCGTTCGTGCGTATGCCGTTCCTGACCCAGCTTCCCGGGGCAGAGCTGAGCGACGGAGGAATGGACTCGCTTCCCGGACGCACCGAATCCCTTCGCGTGGTCGAAATGAAGTTCGAGTCTGAGACGCAGGGTCCGATTCTGTTTCGGCTGTTTGTGGATCCGCAGACGAATCTGTTGGTCGGATTCGAGCACAACGCCTTCTATCCGCCCCTGCCTGGCGGTATCCCGCCACTGGCCTTTCCTCGTATGCCGGCGCCCACGACAATCGCGCGGATTGTAGAACAGCGGCAGGAGGTGGACGGCGTGATTCTACCGCGGGCATACATCTCGGTGGCCGAGAACGAGGCCGGCGAGGTTCGGCTCACCGGTACGCATCTGGTTCAGGCGGCTGAGCTGGACGCCGCGTTCGACACCGCGAAAGCAGCACCTTCCGCTGGCGCACGAATCATCATGAAGGTGCGCTGACTGCAGTAGCTGAGAGTAGCTGAAGCCGTTTTCAGCCTGTCCTCGCTGGGTTGCGGGTCAGCGCGCCTCCAGGCGCTTGATTCGCTCCTCCAGCGGCGGATGGGTGCTGAGCAATCCTCTCATACCACCCCGAATCCCGAACGCGGCCAGGTTCTGAGGCATCTGGGACGGCGTCTGCTGTAGAGCCAGAAGCCTGTTCAGCGCGGCCGACATGGCCGGCGCGCCCGCCAGATCGGCGCCGCCCGCATCAGCCCGAAACTCGCGCCAGCGCGAGAAGCGGGCGACCACGATGCTGGCCAGAACACCGAACGCCATCTGAAGCGCCATGTAGATCATGAAGCGGCCCCGGTCGAACTGACTGGCAATGATGCGGGACAAGAAGATCACGAACGTGTTGAGAACGCCCTGGATGAGGGTCAGCGTGATCATGTCCCCGTTCGCCACGTGAGCCATCTCGTGGGCCAGCACCGCTTCCACCTCTTGCTTGTTCATGGCCGAGAGAAGGCCCGCGCTCACAGCGACCAGGGCTTTGTTGCGCGACATCCCGGTAGCGAAAGCGTTCGGTTCAGGAGACGGAAAGACAGCTACTTCGGGCATTCCGACGCCGGCCTGCCGGGCCTGCTTCTCGACGGTCGCCACCAGCCAGGCTTCGGCTTCGCCGTCCGAGGCCGTGATGACCCTCGCCTTGGTGGCTCGTTTGGCGATCCACTTGGACATGGCTAGCGAAAGGAACGATCCGCCGAAACCAAACAACGCACTCCATATCAGCAGCTGTACGTAAGGCGCGTTCTGTGGAATGAATCCGAGCGCCGTAAGCACGCTCATCGCAACAGCCGCCATCACCAACACGGCCATGTTCGTGGCCAGGAACAATAGTACTCTTAACATTCAATCGATTCCTGTTCGGGAACGAAGTTGTCTTCACTCGGTCTGTGTTCAATCGGCGGCCCGCAAGATCGTAGCCGCTCGAAACAGTTTCACCCGTCTGGCGATTGAAAGTTGCCTGTCCGCGACCGCGGCGGCCAGACGTCTACGGCCCCGGGCGTTCCGCCTGGCCGCTGGGGCGGGTTGCCCGGACGAAGCCGCCAGCGATTCCTTTTTCGGGCGACCGGAGCCTGATGTCGGGATAGGTAAGAAACGGCGTGCACGGCGGCGGCGTTCCTCCGCACTGGATGGTCTCGGCCGGAAACGCGTATCGGACGTCGCCGCTGAGCCGCATCTCCAGGGCCGGGTCAACGGGGATCTTGTGAGGAAGCCGCCAGCGCACCTCTTCCAGCCGGACCATCCTCCCGAGGTTGCCGGATGCCGCCGCACCGAGATTGAGTGCCGGCGTGGGAAGCGCGTACAAAGCAAATAGCAGAAGTGCGGGCGCCAGGTACGCTACAGAAGGATACCTGCCGGCGACTCGCGAGAGCGCCGCCTGGCCCGGGCTCGGGAATCGGGCAGCCACCCACATCAGGACGAGCGCAGGGACTGCCGGAATGTACGGAGTCAGGAAGCGAAGCGTCGGCGCCATCACAATCCCGTAGGCGAGGCCTACCACGGCCAGCGCCACAGGCCAACCCCAGCGCGGAATCTCACGGCTTCGAACGGCCGAGATCAAGAGACCGCTCGCGCCGCCGACAAGGATGGTCAGCAAGGACAGAGAAAGAAACGGCTGCCCCGTTACCCAGCCGCTCAGCCACTCGGCGAAGCTGCCCTGCGGCTGCGCCGTCCCCCACCGAGCCCAGTTCGTAACGGTGCTCGAGTACCACGTAACCGTGTCAGCCTCGAGGGCCCAGGGGAGATCCATGCACCCCAAAGAGGCCGGAAAGAGCGGGCAGCCGGCGGTAACCACGCCGAAGGCGAGCAGCGGACTCACCATCAGCGCGGCTATCGACGCGGCGAGAAGAGCGGCTTTGGCGCGTCGCTCGGATGTCGCAGCCACGAAGATCCAGGCTACGGCAAGGATAGGCAGCGCGCTCAGCTTGAGCGTCACCGCTCCGGCGGCGATGACCATGAGGGAAACCACGGAGGCCCGGTCGAGACGCGGTTCACCAGCTTTCTCCTCCGTCCGCCGCGTCGATAGAGCAAGGAAGAGCCAGGCGACGACCAGGCCCAGAATTGCCACGGCCTCATCGGCTCGATCCGAGAACGGCTTGTCCGGATACCCCAACAACCCCGACAGGTAAGGAACCATCAGAGCGAATCCGGCCACCAGGAACCAATCGGGCCGTGCCGCGCGTCCCTTCAGGATTCTGGCCGAGGCGATAACAACATGGCTGGAGATGAGCAGGACGCTCACGTAGCCCAGTACGGGCTCTACCCTGCCTTCCATGAATCCGACGTTGTACAGCGAGTTGATCGTCCACCACGAAGCTGGCGTAGCGAACCGATGGTGGAGCAGGCCCAGGCCCGGAACCGTTCCAACCTCCGTGAACCAGAGCGTCAACGGATAATGGTAGCCGCCATAGTCTCCGCCGCTGGGCCTGACCGCGTTGGCCAGAACTGCCATGCCCAGGAGCAGAAGAATGACGGCGGCGATCGCTCCGGGCTGCGCTGCACCGATCCAGCCGCGCAGCCTGGCACGGGTTCGGCCGCGCGCGGCCGAAAACAGACCCACGGAGACAAACAAGCCGCCCGCCACGCCTGTCCCGAGAGGCATGAACAACGAGAGGCCGAGCAGGAAGGATGAGCTGAGGAGCAGACCGGCCCACGCAGTGACGATCAACTGGTCGCCCGCCCGCAACTGCGAGCACGGCGGCAGAAGGCACCCGATCAGCACCGATAGGCAGATGACGGCCGCTCCCAGGAGCAGGACCGCCACCATCAGTCGCCTACCAGCGTAGTACTCTTGTTACTCTGGACCGGCTGTCAGCAGATGTCACCGTATCTCCGGCTCGGAACGCTGTTGCGCGCAGATTGCTACCTGACGCTAAACATTCTGCTGACGGAGGCTCCTTACTGCAATCTCAGAATGAACAGTCCTTCCTGAGCGCTCGTCACCGC
>JBDLJJ010000180.1:0-3973 GCA_039714435.1 Gemmatimonadota bacterium
CGGCGGTGTCGCATTGCAGTCTCCCGGCGGGTAGACGGCAACAGAGAGCTTGCGCGCTCCCGCGAAATATCACTATCGGGTAACGGCTAGAGCCGCTAGCACCAAGTCTTGTCCGACTATCTGCGATTGTCAACTGCGGCCCACGCTCCACACAGGCTCCGACGCCGTGAGATTCGTCGCCTCTCAGGCCGGAAAATCACTTGGGATGAAGCGGTGGCTGAACTCAAGCAGACATGCCGTGGCATGTTTGGGAGCGAAAAGTAGGCCCGAAGCCGCTCAGGCCACGGACCCTCATATCTTCCCTACCACAACGAATCCTGCGATCGGGGCGGCGAGGCGTCACACTCTATAGGCTCTTAGATGCACGAAAGCCCGCATTTCTACAGGCTTTTCGTTAATCGGGGCGGCGAGATTCGCTGTCGCCCCTCAGACCTTCGCCGCAGGCGAAGTACTCGCGACCTCCTGCCGTCGAGGCGCTAGGCGCCGAGACACTGAGCACGCGCGGCGTGCGAAGCACCCCATTCCCGTATGCCAGTCATCAGTCGGCCGGCTCCGGCTGGAGCTCCGCCGGATCGAACAGCCAACCGTCCTTCATGACGCGCCAGATGGTGCGTGTGTTAGTGACGTCCTCGAGAGGGTTCGCATCGAGGATCACCAGATCCGCAAGCTTTCCCGGGTCCAATGTTCCCAAGCTACCGTCTATTCCGAGGGCCTCGGCCGCCCCAAGGGTTGCCATTTCGAGGACCTCAAGGGGCGTAAAGCCGGCGAGAACGAACGACTGCATTTCGGTATGATGAGAAGCACCCACGCGTCGAGCTCCCGGGTTGTCTGTGCCAATCAGAAGGTTTACCGAGCGCATCCGGCCTCCAGCCAGGTCACCCAACTCGTTTGTTTGGAGGAACCGGAAGAATCTCCCCCGATCGGATTCCATCGCCTCCGGGGGCAGGAACAGAGCAGTCGTTCCCCCCATGATGCTGAGCGTCGGCGTCCAGTTCGTACCCGCAGCCGCGAGGAGTTGGTGGATGTCGTCATAGAAGCGGCTTGGGCCGTTCAGATGCTCCACGAACGAGTAGCCCGACAAGACGCTTCGCACGATCTCCTTCACGTTCGTCCCGTGCGCTATCACTGGAAGACCCTGCACCCGTGCCTCCTCTGCAACCGCCCGGTGCAGGTTCATCGGCAGGGAGGCATAGGCCTTGATGGCGTGCACTCCCTGGTCCCGATGCTCTCGGACGGTGCGACGTGTAGTCTCTTCGTCATAGACGAGCATGCTGCTCTCGGCATACCCGACGCTCCCCCCCGATTCCCCACCAAGTACGTAATGCTGTAGCATCTCACCGGTGAACATGTAGCGTGGAAGAGGAGCACCGGTCAGCTTGGAGCGCTGTGCTAGTGACTTCGCCCAATAGAATGGTTCACCCACGTCCCTCACCGTCGTGACACCGTTTGCGATGTAGGCACTCTGGTCCACCTCCAGAAGCCACCAAGGGGCCTCGACGTGCATGTGCGGCTCGATGAGACCCGGGATGGCGAATCGTCCCGCGGCGTCCAGCCGCTCCACTCCACCGACGAGGTCTTCCCCAGGCAAGTCGCCCACGCGGTCGATTCGGCCGTCCCTCAGGAGGACTGAGGTTTCTTCTGTGAAATCGCCCGTTTGGAAATCCAAGAGACGAATACGCTCTATGAGGAGGGGGGCGGACTTCGCGGGCGGGACCGCAAGCCGCATCGGGATCTCATCGTACTTGGCTGCTGGGATATCATATTCCCAGACGCCTCCTCCATCGGAGTAGATGACCGTCTCGGGGCCGGAGAAGCGGAAGCTCCGGCCGCCCTTTCCGCTAATCCTTAGCGCAGACTTTTCCGAGATCTCAGCAACATCATCAGGGAGAGGTGCTATCCAGAGTTCCGAGTTTCGACGGAATCCGATCCAGTTGAGCCTCGGTGACACCTGGATGTTGGACAGGTGAAAAGGCAGCGCAGCAAGGAGCGTCGTCTCCGGTTCCCCTTCCGTGTTCAGCGCGTACAGGCGAGCGAGGCCATCTTCGTAGGCCGTATAGAAGAGCTGGCTCCCGTCCAGTGAGTAATGCGGATTGGGTGGGAAGAAGAATGCACCGGTCTCTCTGATGAGCGTATCAGTCCGGCCCGTTAGGACATCCACCGAGAGAATCTGGAATGTCTGCGTGTTGCTGTTCGCCTGTGAGACTGCGAGTTCCCTTCCGTCAGGGTGCCACGCCAAGTCCCAGAAGTAGTCGCCCTCCAGCAAGGTGCTTCGCTGGCCATCGCTGCGCCGGATCACCACGATTTCCTGGGCGGACCCGCTCGCGTCGATGAGGGCAATACTCACCCCATCGCTTGTCAGGACAGGATCGCGTTCTACATCGTTTCCGAAGGTCAGTGCTTCGGCCGGCGATTCCTCGCCTTCCTGCCACCATACCTTGCCCAGTGCACCAAACAGCAGGTGTCCGTCGTCCGGGGCTCGTTGTGGATTGGTGACCTCGATGGTAGTGACAGGAGCCGCCAGGTCCACTTCCGGGATGGCTGCTGCGGGGGGTAGCGGGATTTCTACGCGCGCGATAAATGGAATCGAGTCTCTGGTACCCGACTCTGAGTTGTAGCGCCACAGTTTTCCTTCTTCGCCGATGAAGACCGACTCGCCGTCCGCGCTCACCGCGAACCGGGGCTGGCCGAATTGGCAGTAGCCTCTCGTGATGTCTGCCACTAGCGTCTGACGGCCCTCGGCATCGATCTGAATCAGTTCTCCGCGCGGGACCATGAATCGTGATCGGTGCACCCAGAACTCGCCTCTTGGACTGGCGTCCATCCGGTCGACCCGGCCTTCCACGCTGCCTAAGACTTCAATCAATCCCGACGGCTGGAGGGCTTCGATGACGGATTGAGTGCCTCCCTCAGCGACCTCCTGTCTGACCCAGGTGGGCCACCCTTCATCAGTGACGTCCAACGACCGGATGACTCCGCTCCGGTCCGTCAGCACCTCCGGGTCGCCACCGCTTATCCCAACCCGGCGGACTCCTGCCTTGCCGGCGCAACGGACGCTTCCTACCGCGTAGCTGAGATAAAGAAGTGACTCAGAATCAGTTGCCCAGACAGGCCTCGCGGCCCAGAACTCATCCGTTACCTGGCGTACTTCCCCCGTGGAGAAGGTCATCACGAAGAGGTTTTCCTCTCCAGCGCCCCGGTCCGATGCGAAGGCAATCTCGGTGCCGTCCGGTGAGAACGCCGGGTCCTCGGCATAGAACGGGCCGAACGTGAGTTGTTCAGCCACACCGCCGGTTATCGGCAGGCGGAACAAGTGGCCTAGAAGAGAGAAGACCAGGATCTGACCGTCGGGTGACAGGGCGACGTCTGGAGCAGTAGCCTCGCTGGTCTCAATGAAGATCGTTCGTGAGTCGGGAGTAGAGTCTGTGTCGCATCCAGTGGCAAGGATGGTGGTGGAAAGGGTGAGGACGATTGCGGCTGTTCGTCGAGATCGCAGTCCAGTCATCGGTCCACCTCCGTGCTGGGTCACGGCAACGAGGCACACTGCCTGACCTCGAGGTTCAGAAATTCATGCCAAACTATCTCTGATTCATGCATTACGGAACTGGATGCGGACCAGTCGGGCTTTGCAGAGGGTCCGAATTGGGGGCCTAGGTACGTCAGTGTCAGCAACAGTGACAGGAATCTAGCAACCCAAAGTAGCATCGGGCCCGGAAGCGCACTGGCCCCGGCCCCACAGTAAGTGCCCGCATTTCTACGGGCTTTCCGCCAATCGGGGCGGCGAGATTCGAACTCGCGACCTCCTGCCGTCGAGGCGCTAGGCGCCGAGACACTGAGCACGCACGGCGTGCGAAGCACCCCATTCCCGTGGCGCCGCATCACTACACCTCGATACACGCCGTTTCACGCCGATTTCGCCGATTTGACTCGATTACACTTCGATACAAACCGACTCACTTCGTGACAGTAGGCGTGA
>JBDLJJ010000181.1:0-3966 GCA_039714435.1 Gemmatimonadota bacterium
TGTGGAACGGGTATCCGGAGGAGACCAACGCCCCCTATGGTATAGCCAAGAAAACTCTTCTGGTGCAGCTCCAGGCATACCGTGAGCAGTACGGCCTGCCGGGTGTGTACCTGCTCCCCGTGAATCTGTACGGGCCCGGCGACAACTTCGATCCGGAGTCGAGTCACGTTATCCCGGCCCTTATCCGCCGCATGGTAGAAGCACGTGACGCCGGAGCGCCTCGAATAGAGCTGTGGGGGACGGGAAAGGCGTCGCGGGAGTTCCTGCACGTGGATGACTGCGCCCGGGCTATTCTGTTGGCCGCCGAGCACTGCGAAGACCCGGCGCCCGTCAATGTCGGTACGGGCCAGGAAATGACCATCGCCGCGCTAGCGGAGCTGATCGCCGACCAGGTCGGCTACTCGGGCGAGCTGGCGTATGACCCGTCCAAGCCGGACGGACAGCCCCGGCGCTGCCTGGACACGAGCAAGGCACTGCGGCGCTTCGGCTTCCGGGCCCACATTCCGTTCTCAGACGGCCTGCGCGAAACTATCGACTGGTACGCGGAGACGCGGACCGGGATCGCAACACCATAGGAGATGTCGTGACAGCACCCAAACGGGCACTTATCACCGGTATTACGGGCCAGGACGGCAGTTATCTCGCTGAGCTCCTGCTCAGCAAGGGATACGAGGTACACGGCATCATCCGCCGCGCCTCGAGTTTCAACACGGCCCGCATAGACCACCTGTACCGCGATCCGCACGAACAGGGTACGCGGCTGTTTCTGCATCACGGGGACTTGACCGACGGCAGTGTGCTGGGACGGCTTCTGTCCGAAATCCAGCCACAAGAGGTGTACAACCTGGGCGCGCAAAGCCACGTGCGTACGAGCTTCGACCTCCCGGTGTACACGGGAGACGTGACTGGACTCGGCACCGTGCGGCTGCTGGAAGCCATGCGCCTGTCCGGCGTCGAGGCCAGATTCTATCAGGCCAGCTCGTCCGAGTTGTACGGCCGCGTGCACGAGGTCCCTCAGACCGAGACGACGCCCTTTCATCCCCGTTCCCCATATGCCTGCGCCAAGGCCTACGCCTTTCACAGCACCCGCAACTACCGGGAGGCGTACGGGCTGTTCGCGGTCAACGGCATCCTGTTCAATCACGAGAGTCCGCGGCGGGGAGAGACGTTCGTGACCCGAAAGATCACGCGAGCCGTGGGCCGCATCAAAATGGGCCTGCAGGACACACTGTTTCTGGGCAACCTGGACGCCAAGCGAGACTGGGGCTATGCGCCGGAATTCGTCGACGCCATGTGGCGCATGCTGCAGGCCGACGAGCCGGAGGATTTCGTCATCGCCACGGGTGAGACACACTCCGTGCGCGAATTCCTGGACGCCGCCTTCGGCGTGATAGACGTGGACTGGAACGACTACGTGCGCATCGATCCCCGGTATGAGCGTCCAAGTGAGGTGGACCTGCTCGTGGGCGACCCGACCCGGGCGCGCGAGAAACTGGGCTGGGAGTCCAAGGTGACGTTCCGGGAGCTGGTTCAGATCATGGTCGAAGCGGACCTGGAGCTGGCCCGGCGTGAAGCGGCCGGGCAGATCATTGCGGCCCACGGGGATCTGCAGGCATGAGTTCAGCCGCCGAACACGCCACGGCACCGGTGCCGGTGCTGCGCATCGAGCCCACTTCAGGCTGGGTGAAGCTGGGCCTGCGCGAGGTATGGGAATACCGCGAGCTGCTGTATTTTCTGACCTGGCGGGACATCAAGGTGCGCTACAAGCAGAGTGTGCTGGGGGCCGCCTGGGCCATCATCCAGCCCTTCATGGCCATGGTAGTGTTCACGATCTTCTTCGGCAGGATGGCCAATCTCGGACCGGCGGACGTCCCATACCCGATCTGGAACTATGCCGCCATGGTTCCCTGGACCTTCTTCGCCTTCGGGCTCACCCAGTCGTCCAACAGCCTGGTCTCGAGTTCCAACCTGCTCAAGAAGATCTACTTCCCGCGGCTCGTTGTTCCTCTGGCCAGCACACTCTCCGGCTTGATCGACTTCTTTATCGCCTTTCTCGTGCTGATTCCGATGATGGTCTGGTACGACATCATTCCGACGGCCAACGTGATCTGGCTTCCGCTGCTACTCGTGCTGACGCTCGTGACGTCGCTCGGCATGGGGCTGTGGCTTTCCGCCCTCAACGTTCAGTTCCGGGACATCAAGTACACGGTCCCCTTCATGATCCAGATCTGGCTGTTCATCACGCCCATCGTGTACGACGCGTCCAATATCACGAACAAGGCGTGGTTGACCCTGTATTCCCTGAATCCTATGGCTGGCGTGGTGGAAGGATTCCGCTGGGCTTTGCTGGGGCTCGATACGCAGCCGGGACCGATGATTCTGCTCTCCAGCCTGGCGTCAATCGTGATCTTCGTCGGCGGTCTATTCTACTTCCGCCGCATGGAAAAAACCTTCGCGGACGTGGTGTAACCGATGAGTGACCTGGCAATCCGCGTCGAAGGCCTGGGCAAAGAGTTCCACATCGGGGCTCTGCAGACAGACCGCTACCGGACGTTCGGCGATGCGCTGGTAGAAGCGATAACGACGCCCGTGCGTCGTGCGCGGCTGCTTCTGAGTGGCCGGGCCACGGGAGCCGCCGAGCTGGATCAGAGCCTGTGGGCCCTGCGCGACATCGAGTTCGAAGTAAAGCCGGGCGAGGTGGTGGGGGTCATCGGCCGCAACGGAGCAGGGAAGAGCACACTGCTCAAGATTCTGTCCCGTATTACAGAGCCCACGACGGGCTTTGCCGAGATCCACGGCCGGGTGGGCTCGCTTCTGGAGGTCGGGACCGGATTTCACCCCGAGCTGACGGGCCGCGAGAACGTGTTCCTGAACGGCGCCATCCTGGGCATGAGCCGGGCGGAAATAAGAGCCAAGTTTGACGAAATCGTCGCCTTTTCGGAAATCGAGAAGTTCATCGACACCCCGGTCAAGCACTATTCGACCGGCATGGGCCTGCGTCTGGCGTTTGCGGTGGCGGCCCATCTGGACCCGGAAATCCTCATCGTGGACGAGGTGCTGGCGGTTGGTGACGCGTCGTTCCAGCGTAAGTGCTTGGGCAAGATGGGCGAAGTGGCGCACCAGGGCCGAACCGTTTTGATGGTCAGTCACAACATGAGCGCCATCACGCAGCTGTGTGAGAGAACTCTGCTCCTGGACGGCGGCGAACTGGTCATGGACGGACCGTCGTCGGAGATCGTGTCGTCCTATCTGTCCGCCGACGGGGCCGTCGCTTCGCGCTGGTCGCGGGCCGACCATCCGGACGAGAGCGACGAGAAACGGGATCTGGTCATGGATTCTGTGGAGATTCGCGCTGCCGATGCCTCGGCCACGGACGTCGTGGCGTTCGAGGATTCCTTTACCGTCGAGATCCGCTACACGGTCCGGCAGTCCATGTCTGGCATTGCCGTCTTGTTCGGGGTGATCGATCAGAAGGGAGACGTAGTCTGGTCTTCCTGGGATACCGATTCGACCGATTGGAGCGAGAAACTTCGGACGCCCGGATCCTATCTGTCACGCTGCACCGTTCCGCCACACCTGCTACGCCCCGGCCGATACTATTTGAACGTCGCGGCCCACGTGCCTGGTGTTCGCATGCTCGATACGCGCAAGCAGGCGGTCGGATTCGACGTATCCACAGTCGGCTACGGCTTTACGCACAAGCGGCCGGGAGTAGTGACGCCGCAGCTCGAGTGGGACGTGTCCCGCAATGGCGGCTGAGGGTCCCGCGGAACTCCGTCCGATGCCTGACGGTTGCGAGTTGTCCGTCGTACTCCCGTGTCACAACGCCGCCGCTACGATCCGCGAGCAGTTGGAGGCGCTGGAGCGCCAGGAGTGGCCTGGCGGCTGGGAACTCATCGTGGTGGACAACATGTGCACGGACGCGTCGATGGACATCGCCCGCGCCTTCGCAGACCGAATTCCGAA
>JBDLJJ010000182.1:0-3866 GCA_039714435.1 Gemmatimonadota bacterium
TCGATCGAGGATGGGCTCAAGCTCTATCCGGAGCTTTTCCGGGAGCACTTCGCCACCGTGGTTCCGCCGCGGGACAACAAGTTTGCGGCCCTTAATTCCGCGGTCTGGTCCGGCGGCTCTTTCGTGTATATCCCCAAGGGTGTGGACGTAGATATTCCGCTGCAGGCGTATTTCCGCGTCAACGCCGAGCAGATGGGACAGTTCGAGCGCACGCTCATCATCTGCGAGGAGGACGCGCAGGCACATTACATCGAGGGATGCACGGCTCCGGTGTACACGACCGAGAGTTTCCACTCTGGCGTGATCGAAATCATCGTAAAGAAGGGCGCCCGGTTCAGGTATACGACGATCCAGAACTGGTCCAACAACATGTACAATCTCGTCACGCAGCGAGCGCTGGTGAACGAGGATGCCACGATGGAGTGGCTGGACGGCAACCTGGGCTCAAAGCTGACGATGAAGTACCCGTCCTGCTTCCTGGTCGGAGAGCGGGCGCATGGAGCCATCCTGTCGATCGCCTACGCGAACAGCGGGCAGCATCAGGACACGGGCGGCAAAGTCGTTCACGCGGCCCCTCACACGACTTCGCAGATCACTTCCAAGTCGATCTCCAGGGGACACGGGCGTGCGACATACCGCGGCCAGTGCAAGGTGTACGAGGGTGCCGTGGGTTCCAAGTCCAACGTGGAGTGCGACGCGCTCCTCCTGGACGAGACGTCGCGCACCGATACCTACCCCTATATCGAGATCGATGAGAACCAGTCCTCGATCGGGCATGAGGCCCGCGTGTCGAAGGTTGGCGAGGAGCAGCTGTTCTACCTGATGAGCAGGGGCCTGTCCGAAGAAGAGGCCATGACCATGGTAGTGCGGGGCTTCATCGAGCCGATCGCGAAGGAGCTGCCTCTGGAGTACGCCATCGAGCTCAACCGGCTCATCGAACTCGAGATGGAAGGCAGCGTAGGTTGATGGCTACAGCACATCTGACCGGGCACGAGCCCGGATCCCTCCAGCGCCGCAGGGCGACTGCCTGGGAGGAGTTCGGTCGCCACCCGATGCCGACTCGCAAGCTGGAGGAATGGCGGTACACTGACATCAGCGGGCTGGATGTGGAGGCCTACCACCCTCTGCTGGGCGGACCTGGCGCGGAGAACGGCGGAGCTCCGAAGGCGGCGATTCCGGCAGCTGTGCAGGCGGTGTTGGACAACGGACAGGCCCGCAGCGCGGTCATGGTGCAGGACGGCGGACGGGTGGTTCATACTGAACTCGACCCGGAGCTGAAGGACATGGGCGTGTTGTTCGCGCCGCTGCTGGAAGTCCTGGAGTCGCATCCCGAATTGATTGAACGGTATCTATTTGCGAGCTCAGTCGGACCGGCCGAGACCAAGCTGTGGGCGCTTCATTCCGCCACTGTCTCGGACGGGTACGTGCTGCACGTCCCGGCGGGGGTAACGATCCCTGACCCGGTGCATGTGCTGAGGCATCTCAGCACGCCGGAAGCACTCGTGTCGACACACTCGCTCATCATCACGGAGAGCGGGGCGTCGGTCACCTGCGTAGACGAGTATCTGTCGCCCGACCTGGAGCCGGGTTCGCTGAGCCTGAACGGTACGGAGATTTTCGGTGCCGAGAACGCGAGCGTTAATTTCATTTCGCTGCAGCGTTACGGGTCGGGAGTGAAGCACTTCAGCATGCAGCATGCGAACACCCGGCGCGACAGCAGGTTGAGCGGGTTTAACGTCACGCTGGGCGGAGATCTGGCCCGGTCGGATGTCACCAGCCACCTGGAGGGAGAGGCGGGAAGCAGCGAGATGCTGGCACTGTGGTTCGGCGATGGAAGCCAGCACTTTGACCACCATACTCTGCAGCATCACGCGGCCGCGCACGCGCACAGCGATCTTCTGTACAAGGGTGCGCTGACGGGCGGGGCGCGTAGTGTCTTTCGCGGGCTCATACGGGTGGATCCGGACGCGCAGCTCACCGACGCCTACCAGACAAACCGCAATCTCCTCCTGAGTGACGATGCCTCCGCTACCTCGCTTCCCAACCTTGAGATCGAGGCGGATGATGTGCGCTGTTCGCACGGTGCTACCGTCGGCCAGGTAGATGACGCGCAGATGTTCTACCTGATGAGCCGCGGCCTGAACCGCAAGCAGGCGGAACGACTCCTCGTATTCGGCTTTTTCGAGGAAGTGCTGGGCCGTGTCCCGGTGGATGGCATCCGCGAGCGGGTGCGCCAGGCCATCGAGGAGAAGATCGGTCTATAGGATGTCGGGATTTCATTCCGTGGCACGGCTGGAGGAAGTTCCTGAGGGCAGCATGATCGGCGTGGAAGTGGAGGGGGTGAAGGTGGCCGTGATCCACGAAAAAGGGCGGTTCTTCGCTATTCACGACTGCTGCTCGCACGAGGAGTTTCCGCTGTCTGACGGAGACCTCGAAAACGGACAGATAACCTGTATTCTGCACGGAGCGCGTTTCGACCTGGAGACCGGGGCGGCCAAGGCGCTTCCTGCGGTGAAACCGGTGAAGACGTTCCAAGTGCGTGTTGAGGATGGCGAAATCCATGTCAGTCTCGGCTGAGGCCGAGCTCGATATCGGGCGCGTTCGCGCCGACTTTCCGATTCTGGGGCGCTCCGTTCACGGGCATCCTCTCGTCTACCTGGACAATGCCGCCAGCTCTCAGAAGCCGGGCGCCGTCATCGAGGCGGTCCGCGACTTCTATCGGAACCACCACTCCAACGTCCATCGCGGCGCGCACGCGCTGAGCGTCGAAGCCACCGATGCATACGAAAAGGCCCGCAGCGAGGTGGCGGGTCACATTGGGGCCGGGTCACCAGCGGAGCTGGTTTTCGTACGAGGCGCGACCGAAGCGCTCAACCTTGTAGCCACGGCATGGGGTGGGGCCAATCTTGGTCCGGGTGACCGTGTCGTGCTCACGAAGATGGAGCATCATTCCAACCTCGTTCCGTGGCAGCTTTTGGCCGCGCGCACTGGCGCCGAGTTGGATTTCATAGACGTGACACCGGCCGGCGAGCTGGATCTCGACGACTACCGGCGCCTGCTTGGCGGCCACCCCAAACTGGTGGGAGTTACCCATGTATCCAATAGCATGGGGACGATCAATCCAGTCATGGAAATCGTGCGCATGGCCCATGAAGCCGGCGCTCTGTGCTTGCTCGATGGCGCCCAGGCCGTGCCCCATATGGAGGTCGACGTAAGCGAGATCGGGTGTGATTTCTACGCCTTCAGCGGCCACAAAATGTGCGGCCCGACAGGCATCGGCGCACTCTGGAGCCGCAGCGAGATCTTGAACGAGATGCCGCCTTACCAGGGCGGTGGCGAGATGATTTCTGAGGTTCGGCTGGAAGGCTCCACGTGGGCCGATGTCCCGCACAAGTTCGAGGCGGGAACACCGAACGTTGCCGGCGCGGTGGGATTGGGCGCGGCCGTCGGCTATCTGCGAAGCCTGGGGATGGAGACGATCCAGGCCTGGGAAAGGGAGGTCGCGCAGTACGCTCTGAGTCGGCTGAATGAGGTGGCGGGACTACGTTTGTACGGACCACGTACGGGTCGCACCGGCGTGTTTTCGTTCACCTATGGGGACATTCACCCTCATGATCTGGCCACGATTCTGGATCAGCACGGGATCGCGATTCGTGCCGGACACCACTGTAACCAGCCGCTGATGAATCACCTCGGTGTCGACGCTACTGCGCGGGCGAGCTTCTACCTGTACAATACGCCCGCGGAAGTCGATGCACTGATCGAAGGCCTGCGAATCGCGGCCTCTATCTTCAGACTCGATACATAGGCCTGCGGAAAGCCCACATGGACGAGACACCGCAGAACGGTCGCCCGATAGACCGTTC
>JBDLJJ010000183.1:0-3816 GCA_039714435.1 Gemmatimonadota bacterium
CGCTTCGCGATTCGTGAGGGCGGTAGAACGGTCGGCGCCGGGGTAGTGACAGAGATCATCGAATAACAAATGGCTTTGATAAACGGTTCATCTGATCGTTGCGCTTCGCGCGGGCTCCCTGCGGCGTACATGAGTACGCCTCAGTCGCCCTCGCTCGCGCGCCTCGACCTGAACCGTTTCTCTTCGCCATTTAGCGCCCTTACGGCGCGCGCGAGTTACTGAGTAACTGAGAACAGAGACACAGAAGATGGCAGAAAAAATTCGTATCCGGCTTCGCGCTTTTGACGCGGCGATCATTGATCAGACCGCTTCTGACATCGTGCGTACGGCCCAGAAGACGGGGGCCTCGGTGAGCGGTCCCATACCGCTTCCTTCGCGCCGGCAGCTTTTTACGGTGCTGAAGAGCCCGCACGTGGATAAGAAGTCGCGCGAGCAGTTTCAGCTCAAGACGCACAAGCGGCTCATCGACATTTACGATACGCGCCCGCAGACGGTGGATGCGCTGACCAAGCTCGACCTGGCAGCCGGAGTCGATGTGGAAATCAAGGTACAGTAGATGGCAATGGCTTCGATAAATGACGCATCTCGTTGTTGCACAGCGCAGACACTCCCTGCGGCGTACATGACGTACGCCTCAGGCGTGTCCGCTTGTGCGCCTAGACCTGCGTCATTTCTCTTTGCCATTCCTCGCTCGGACGATTCGCCATTCAAATCGAATGTGGCAGAAAAGACAGGTGACGCGTAATGGCTGGGTTAATCGGCAAGAAAATAGGCATGGCCCAGATCTTCACCGAACAGGGGAAGGCTGTCGGCGTCACGGTGCTCGAGGTTGGGCCGTGTCCCGTCATGCAGATCAAGACGAACGAGCGTGACGGATACGAGGCGATCCAACTCGGCTTCGGCCGGCGCAAAGAGCGCAGGGTCAAGCGGCCGGAAGCGGGTCATGCGGCCAGGGCCGGCCTTGACTACGCGCCTTCCGTGCTGGCGGAGTTCGAGCCTGAAGAAGGCCGCGAGTACGAGGTCGGCGAGCAGCTGACCGTGGACATGCTCGAGGTCGGACAGAAGGTACGGATAACGGGCCCCACGAAGGGCCGCGGTTTCCAGGGAACGGTGAAGCGGCACGGATTCGCTGGTGGCCGCGGATCACACGGCGGTACCTCCAGGCTGCGCTCCCCCGGATCGATCGGACCAGGAACGGACCCCTCGCGGGTCATCAAGGGCCGCAAGATGTCCGGCCAGATGGGCAACACCAATCGGACGGCCATGAACCGCACGATCGAGCGAATCGATGTCGAGCAGAATCTGCTCCTGGTGCGGGGATCAGTCCCCGGGGCCAGGAACAACTACGTGGTCATTCGGGCCGGCTGAGAGTCAGAGAGATATGGGAATGAAGGCGCAATCGTATACGGCGGAAGGCACCAAGCGAAGCAGCGGTGTGGAACTGCCGGAGACCGTGTTTGACGGCATCGTCAACGAGGCCGCGCTGCATCAGGTGGTCACGGCCTATCAGGCCAACCAGCGGCAGGGCAACGCGTCCACCAAGACGCGGGGCAAGGTCTCCGGAGGTACGCACAAGCCCTGGCGGCAGAAGGGTACCGGCCGTGCCCGAGCGGGTACGATCCGTTCTCCTCTGTGGCGCGGGGGTGGTGTCGTGTTCGGCCCGCAGCCCGGCATGCGGTCACTGCGTGTTCCGAAGAGTGTCCGGCGGCTGGCGATTCGGTCGGCTCTGAACGCCCGCGCTCTGGAAGGCTCCCTGATCGTGACGGAGGCGATGGATCTTCAGGAGCCCAAGACGAAGGCGCTGGTCTCCTTTCTGGGCGCGCTGGAAGCGGACAACAGCAACGTGCTCATACTCACCGATGGGGTGAGAGAGAATCTGTATCTGTCCAGCCGCAACCTGCAGAGCGTCATGGTGCTTCCATGGGGAGACGCTTCCGCGTACGACGTGTTGTGGTCGGACCTGGTCATCGTTGAGGAGTCGGCCTTCGCCGCTGGCGAGAATGCCGAGTCCGAGGAGGACAAATGAGCCGCAGCCCGAGAGAGATTCTGATCCGTCCGGTTATTACGGAGGAGACTTCGAGGCTCCAGTTCAATCCGGGCCGAATTCGCACCAGGCACCAGGAAACAGCCGCGGAAGCCAACCAGCAGGTTGTTTTCCAGGTAGCCCCCACAGCCAACAAGATCGAGATTCGCCGCGCCGTGGAGGAAATGTTCGAGGTGCATGTCGTAAAGGTCCGGACCATGAACTGCCTGGGCAAAGAGAAACGTGTCGGACGTCATCTGGGCCGCAAGCCCAATTGGAAGAAGGCTGTAGTGACGCTCGCCGAGGGCGAGACCCTGCACGCCGCCGAGGGAGTCTAGGATGCCGCTGAAGAAATTCAGACCCGTAACGGCCAGCACGCGATTTCGGTCGGTCTCGGGCTTTGACGAGGTCACCCGCAGCGAGCCCGAGCGCTCTCTGACGGAAGGCTTGTCGAACAAAGCGGGCCGTAACAACCACGGCCGGATCACCAGCCGCCGGCGTGGAGGCGGGCACAAGCGCCGTTATCGGCGGATCGACTTTCGCCGCGACAAGGTCGGAATTCCGGGCAGCGTGGCGGAGATCGAGTACGATCCGAACCGGTCCGCGCGGATCGCACTGATCCACTACGCCGACGGTGAGAAGAGGTACATTTTGCACCCGCGCGGCCTGGCGGTGGGCGACAAGATTCTCTCCGGAGCGGGGACGGAACCCCGCCTGGGCAACAACCTGCCCCTCGGTGAGGTGCCGCTTGGAACGACAGTACACGCGATCGAGCTGATTCCCGGCAAGGGAGCGCAGATCGCCCGCTCGGCAGGCGCCGCGGTACAGGTTATCGCCAAGGAAGGCGACTTCGTGACGCTCAAGCTGCCCAGCAGCGAGGTGCGCATGGTTCGCCGGGGTTGCTCGGCGACGATCGGCCAGGTCGGCAATGTGGATCACGAGCTGATTCGGTCGGGTAAGGCCGGCAGATCGCGCTGGAAGAACAGGCGGCCGAAGGTGCGCGGTGTGGCGATGAACCCGGTCGACCATCCCCTGGGTGGTGGTGAGGGACGGACATCGGGTGGACGCCCGCCGGTTTCGCCGTGGGGTAAGGCCGAAGGCCGAAAGACGCGTAAGAAGAAGAAGCAGAGCAACCGATATATCGTCCGCGGCCGTAAGCGCGGCAAAGCGACTCAGTAGGCGCGGCAGGGAGAAAGAATGGCACGTAGCGTTAAGAAAGGTCCTTACATTGAGGCCAGCCTTCTCAAGAAGGTGGAGGCCATGAACGCATCCGGCGACAAGCGGGTGATCAAGACCTGGTCACGGGCGAGCACGATCAGCCCGGACTTCGTCGGCCACACCCTGGCCGTGCACAACGGCAACAAGTTCATCCCGGTGTACATCACCGAGAACATGGTGGGCCACAAGCTCGGAGAGTTTTCGCCGACCCGGCTGTTCCGGGGCCACGGCGGAAAGCTGGCCTCCGACAAGCGCGTCCGGCTGTAGGCGAGGATCCAGACATGGAAGCACGAGCGATTTCGAGAAATATTCGCATGTCCGCGCGGAAGATGCGTCTGGTAATAGACCAGATCCGGGCCAAGGACGTGAATCAGGCGTATTCGATCCTGCAGTTCTCCAAGAAGGCGGCCGCGGAGCCGATCGACAAGGTGCTCAGGTCGGCTGTGGCCAACGCGGTCTACGAGGCCGGTGAAGCTGGAGAGGCGCTGGACGTAGATGAGCTGTTCGTCAAAGAGGCCTACGTCGGAGAAGGCCGAACGCTCCGCCGGTTCAGGGCGGCCGCTATGGGCCGCGCC
>JBDLJJ010000184.1:0-3733 GCA_039714435.1 Gemmatimonadota bacterium
CAGGCGAATCCGCGAGAGCCACCGGTCGGATTTGAACCGACGACCGCCGCATTACGAATGCGGTGCTCTACCCCTGAGCTACGGTGGCGCCTGTCTCAGGAAATGGAGCCGGCGGGAGTCGAACCCGCGACCTCATGAGTGCGATTCATGCGCTCTCCCAACTGAGCTACGGCCCCGGGAACATCCGTGGCGACAGGCGGGGCTGACGGGACTCGAACCCGCGACCTCCGGTGTGACAGACCGGCACTCTAACCAGCTGAGCTACAGCCCCAGCAAACGTCCCATGGGGCCTACTGGACTCGAACCAGTGACCTCTACGATGTCAACGTAGCGCTCTAGCCAGCTGAGCTAAGGCCCCCTAAGACACGTGCGAGCGGGACCCGTGGGTACCCGCTCGCGGAGGCCGAAGTTACGAACGGTCCACGGGCCGGTCAAGGTAGTGAACTGGCCGGGATGACGGGCGGTGTCGCGGCCCAACCGAGGGCCATACCTTCCTGCCCAAACCGACTGTCTTTCCACAGGCACACAGCAGCTGACATGGCGTTGAATTGTATCTCTATTCATAGACGCGCAGACGGACACAGGGGCGGTCTGCACCGCGCCCTTGTTCTCGTCCTCGGGCTATGCTGGCTGTCGCTGCTGAGTCCTGCCGAAGCGCACGGTCAGGACACGGCAGACCCGACGGAGGAACTGGACACTCGGGCGCCTTTTTTCGCATCGACTTACCTGCCACTGGGCCACTGGGCATACGACGTTCTCGGCAGTTGGGTAGCGAGCGGCCGCATCACGACCCTGTCTCCGTTTACGACTCCCTACCGCCGGATGGACGTGGCGCTGGCGCTGGAAGGTCTCGAACCGGTCGAACTGTCGGGCGCCGAAGCGCAGTGGCTGGAGCGGCTGCGCAGCGAGCTATCGGCTGAGATGCGAGCTCTCGCAACCGGGGAAGCGCCGGAACCCACGGCCAGCGTGCAGATCCGCGCCGGGGGCACGTTCTTCACCCAGACTCACCGCGACGTCCTGCGCCCCGAGCTGGACGGCGAGTTCGGAGAGGCGAGTGTTCTGGATGAGATACTGGGCGATGCGGATGGCCAGTTCGGCCCGGTAGTGTTTGGAGTCAGCCCGCACCGGCGGGGTCTGTATACGGAGGATCCGCAATTCCCGGGGGGACGGGTCGTTCCTCGCCGGGCGGCGCCCGTCCTCAACGAACTGAAGCTTCGGGCCGAAGAGGCCTATTTGGAGTTGCAGTCCCGTTACGCGCGCGTCGCGTTCGGGCGGCAGTACAAGAACTGGGGGCTCCCCGGGCAACACGGATTCCTCAGGTCCGACTACGCGTACAGCCAGGACGAGATCTCGTACCGATTCGGATCGGATCGTGTCTTCCTGGCAGGAAGTGTGGCCAGCTACTCCGATTTCGGAGCCGATACGACTCACTACGTGTCCACGCACCGCCTGGAGATTCGCCCCAGCCCCGACTTCCTATTCGCCCTGTCGGAAGCCGCCGTCCACGGCGGGCCCAGTCAAGGCCTCAACTTCTCGCTGATCAACCCGGTTGGGATCTGGCAGATCGCCGTAGAAGACGGCCCGGGAGGACTGGCTTTCAACAAGGTGGGACAGATCGATCTGTGGTGGCGGGCGAAGCCCGGCGTCGCCGTCTACGGAAGCCTGCTGGCGGACGCCACAAACGAATCTGGCTCCTGCTGTCAACTGGGGGGAAGTCTCGGCCTGCAACTCGGGCGTCTGGCGCCCGGCCTATCGCTTCGCCTGTCGGGCTCGGCTATCCAGTCGCTAGCCTACCGGACACTTCTGCCCTGGGAGGAGTATTCGGTCAACCGGATAGGACTCGGGTGGGACAAGACGGATCTATACCTGTTTAGCGCCCAGGCGGACTGGCTGGCCGGACCAGAGCTGATTCTGAGGCCTCGAATCGAAGTTCAGATAAGGGGTGAGGGCGACTTTCGGCTACTTCGGCCCGAAGGCGACCTGTCGGATTTCGACCCCATCCTGCTGGGAGAACCCGAGAATACGGTGCGCGTGGCTCTTGGCGGGCGCTGGCGTTCCGCGGCCCGGTTCGGACTCGACCTGGAGTGGGATATCGGCGTCAATTCCATATCAGATTTCCGGAACGCGGTGGGCGACGACCGGACGGAAATAGTCGGAAGCGTCAAGGCGGTATTGTTCACACCGCGCTGGAGTTTTTCGCTGGACTGATGGTTGAGTTAAGCGGTCAAAAAGGGACCGCTGTCAGCGGTTGCGCAGCGGCAACCGTGCGCTACCTTGTGGGTCGCTGTTCTTCCCCCATCGAAAGCCAGGTATGAGCGTAGGCCACAGGCTGACAGGCGCCGCCCTTGTCCTAATCGGACTCGGCGTGACTGTATGGGCGGCCTCGGGCTCGATTCGCTCGACTTCCGCTCAGGAAGCTGGAGGCCCCTCGGGGATGACGGCGGCCGAAGCGATCACGGCGCATGAAACGGCCACCGAAGGTCCTGCGCAGCCGATTCCTTTTAGTCATCGCTTCCATAGCACCGAGCTACAGGTGCAGTGCCGCTACTGCCACACGAGCACTGACAGGTCGCAGGTGGCCAGCATGCCTGAGATGCAGGTGTGTATGGGTTGCCACCTGATCGCCGGTAGCGGCCTGGAGCCGATCGACCGCCTGCGCGAGATGAATCAGAACAGACACAGCATTCCCTGGGAGCGTGTCTACAAGCTGCCAGAGTTCGTTCAATTCTTTCACGAGCCACACCTGCGCAACGGTGTACAGTGTGAGGAATGCCACGGTCCGGTCGAAAGCATGGACCGGGTGTACCAGTACAGTTCGCTCCGCATGGGTTGGTGCCTGGATTGTCACATGCAGGACGGCCTGGCTACCGACGTAGCAACAGACCGGCTTCTTTTTGAAGCGTTCCCGCCACCCGAGACGCCTGACCGGCGTCAGGTCCATGGCCTGTACCCGCTCCGGCTGGACGAGAACTACGCCTCGACCCGCGGTCCGATCGACTGCGTAGCGTGCCATTATTGATATGAAGAAACCGGAAGCTTCGCGGCGTGATTTCCTGAAGGTCCTCGGAGTGGCCGGTGCTGGCGCCGCGGTGGCGAGCTGCGGGCCACCTGACACGGCCGACAAACTGATTCCGTACCTGGTCCAGCCCGACGAGATCATCCCGGGAACGAACACGCTGTACGCCACGGCGCTGCGGGCTGGAGCCGAGCCGGTTGGCGTCCACGCGGTCGTGCGGGACGGACGCATCATCAAGCTCGAGGGCGATCCCGATTTTGAGCTGACGGGCGGACGCCTATCCGCACTCGATCAGTCCGTACTGCAGGATCTCTACGATCCGGATCGGGTCACCGGACCTCGCCGCCGAGAGGGCGACGGGTTCGTCGACGCGAGCTGGGACCAAGCGTTGGATGAGGCCCGGGCGGCGGTGGCTCGGCCGGGAGGCGCCCTGGTCCTTCTGACCGGCCCGGTCACGGGCGCGGCAGGCGAACTGCTCAGGCAGTGGGCGGCAGCCACCGGAGCCGAGCACGTCGTGTATGAGCCGTTCGGACTGGAAGCGCTGCGCACGGCGAACATGATCGCGTTCGGGCTAAACGAGATTCCGTCCTACGAGCTGGATCGGGCCGACATGGTGGTGTCCTTCGGGGCTGATTTCCTGGAGACCTGGCTCGCTCCGGTCGAGCTGGCGGGCCGCTTTGCCAGAGCCCGGAACATCGAGTCCGGCCAGCACGCCAA
>JBDLJJ010000185.1:0-3464 GCA_039714435.1 Gemmatimonadota bacterium
CGCAGGCCGATTGGCCCGCCATCGTGTCCCCGATCCGGGTTCCCATCCGCAGCTTCTCGACATCTGCCACCGAGATGCGGCTGCGAGAAACCAACCCGGACGAATGGGAAAAACGCTATCTGCACGGGATTGAGCCGGAGTGGAGTTTCGCCCCCAAGGGGGACCGCAAAGGGAAACTCTCACCCTTGCTGAGAGGAACTTTGATCCATGGCGTGCTGGAGCGCATTGAGCTGGCGAGCGAGCTCCAGGACATCCTCGACGAAGCGATCGGCGGAATAGATGCCCCGGAACTGGAAACGGTGCTGGCCTCGGGATCCGCATACCGAGCCCAACTGGAGGCGGAGATCGCGCGGGTGGTTCAAGGAGCCGACTGGAAGTGGTACGTAGAGGGCGAGAACTACCGGGAGCTTTCGTTCGTGCACCTGGCGGGCATACGGGAATGGCGGCAAGGGGCCTTCGATCTGTATCGGCCGCCGCGGACTGGGCCGCCTGAAACCCGTTCCCGGGACGAGGCCGCCTGGGTGATAGATTTCAAGACGCACGAAATCGATCAGACGCAGGTGGAAAATGTGGCGCCGGAGTATGAGATCCAGGCTCATGTCTACAGGGAAGCGGCCAGTCAGCTGGGCCCGCCTGAGGTGCGCGTCGCACTCCATTTCACCCATCCCAACGTGTTCGTAGAAGTCTGAGATGTTACGCTTTGGGGCATCCCGTCGTCATCTCTACGGATCCGCTGGAAAGGGTCTGCGAGTGGCATGAATAAGCGCTGCTGGCCGGGGGATCGGAACGCACAGGCGAATTTCCGTGTACCCAGGGGAGGGCCAGTCGCTGCCATGCCGGAACGCGGCGGCGGGATATGCAAGGGAGAAGGAACCATGAAAAGGCACCTGCAGGGCACATTTTGGGGAGCGCTGCTCTTCGGCCTGTTAGCTCACATGGGTCTGGCCAGCGATGCCAGAGCCCAGGACTACGATGCCTACGAGAATCGGACCGGCGACCAGGCCAACTACCAGGCAGCCGGTCCCGAGAATGATGACGAGAGTTACGCTTACATTCGTACAATAGACGGCACCGCCTATCTTGTGCAGGCCGGTTCCTACGAGCGTGTTGAAGCTCAGATCAATGAGCCGGTGCTCGTCGGGGACGTGATCGAAGGCAAGGGAGGCTCGAAGATCGAGTTGATCCTGCCTGACCAGAGCAGAGTTCGGATCACCGACAAGGCGCAGCTCGAGATACAGTCGCTGGCCATGTCAGTCGAAACTCCGGATCAGCCTACCGTGCTCCTTCTTCACCGCGGCCGAATGCAGTTCGTCGCCGATGAGCTGACGGGTGACTATGTGCCTGTGATTCGTACGCCGAACGCCGATGTCGAGATCGAGCGCAGCGGCACATATTTCATCCGATCCACCCGAGACGACCGGACCACGGTTGTCACGCGGGAGGGTAGGGCCACCGTGCGCACTGACGTGGCGGCCGAGAGTGTGCGCGAGACACAGGAAGTTACGGTGCGCGGCCGAGTCCGGGCGCGAGTGGAGTACGATCGCGCCCGCGGCCTGGACTCCATAGAACGCTGGGGCCTGGACCTGGATTCCTACGCCTATGAAGCGGATAGCCGGTACGTGGACCAGCGTCTGCGCTACTCGACGGCATCGCTGCGCGGCTACGGCCGCTGGGTGCCGGTTGGCGGCACCTATGCCTGGCGGCCCTACGTGAAGAGTGGCTGGCGGCCGTATACGAATGGCCGCTGGCGGCATTCGTCTCACGGATTGATCTGGGTCTCGTATGATCCGTGGGGCTGGGCGCCTCATCACTATGGCACCTGGGACTACTCGTCTGGTTATGGTTGGGTCTGGTATCCGGGGCAGCGGTACTCCAACGCCTGGGTGACCTGGTATTGGGGCCCGACGTACGTGGGCTGGACTCCGGTGGGCTACTACTACAGCCAGTATGGACACCATGCACGGCACAGAGGGCACCGCTACCGGCACGGATACGGCTACTACGGACATAGCTTCCTGGGCCACCTGGCCGGCTCGTTCGTCGATTACGCGCGGTGGTCGTTCATCGAGCACGATCACATCGGGCGGCGCCATCAGCGGCGCCATACGCGCAGCGGTGGTTCGCTGCGGCGAGTCCAGGAGGAACTGGCCCGCGGAGTGCTGACGACGAGTACGGAGGGAATGACTCCTGAGCGAGTCCGCAGCCCGCGGGACGCCATGACCGTACTGGCGACGGCCGACAAGGGCCGCCGGGGGTCGGATATCACTGCGCCTCTGGGTGGCCGGACGGCCGGAGTTACTGCGCGGAGTTCCGGCCAGGCTGGAAAGCAGTCCGGCGGCGGTCGTGGTGCCGTATCGGGTGCCAATGTCACGCCGCGCCGGTCAGCGCCCGAGATTCGCCGCAGCGGCGAGCCGGGCGAGGCCGATAGGTCGCGCTCGACGGCTCGCAGGCCGGAGCCGAGAAAGCGATCGGCGGAAGTGAAGGCTAGGCCAGAAAAGCGCAAGGGCTCGGAAGTAGCGGCTCGCAGGCCGGAGCCGAAGAAGCGTTCGGCAGAGGTGAAGTCCCGGCCCGAGAAGCGTGCGCAGTCTGAGGCAGCCGCTCGTCGGCCTGAGCCGAGAAAGCGTTCGGCTGAAGTGAAGACCAGACCCGAGAGGCGTGCGCAGTCTGAGGCAGCCGCTCGTCGGCCTGAGCCGAGAAAGCGTTCGGCTGAAGTGAAGACCAGACCCGAGAGGCGTGCGCAGTCTGAGGCAGCCGCTCGTCGGCCTGAGCCGAGAAAGCGTTCGGCTGAAGTGAAGACCAGACCCGAGAGGCGTGCGCAGTCTGAGGCAAGGTCTCGCAGGGCCGAACCGTCGAAGTCGAAGAAGCGCTCTGAGATCAAGAGCCGCTCGAAAGAGCGGAAATCGTCCGCTAGCCGTTCGGCACCGCGGAAGCCGTCGGTGGAACGAAGTCGTTCGCCGCGGTCCTCCGAGAAAGTCAGGTCAAGTCCGAGTAAGCGATCTGGTTCTGTCCAG
Organism: Gemmatimonadota bacterium; assembly: GCA_039714435.1. Classification (GTDB taxonomy): domain Bacteria; phylum Gemmatimonadota; class Gemmatimonadetes; order Palauibacterales; family Palauibacteraceae; genus JAZDDE01. Next base: position 3,012 of record JBDLJJ010000185.1, read on the forward strand.
CGCTCTGGGTCGGCGAAGCGTAGCGGCTCGGCGAGGCGCTCAGGTTCTAGCCAGCGCTCGGGTTCTGCGAAACGATCAGGCTCGTCGAAGCGATCAGGGTCGGCAGCCAGTCGGGCCACGAACCGGTCGCCCAAGAGCGCGCGCTAGGCTGCGCCGCCCCAGCGACTTGGCTCGTCCGTGCTAATCGGACTTTGTAGGCGGGACAAGGGCCCCTCTCCACAATGCGTGGGAGGGGCCTTGTTCTATGCCCTAGGCGTAAGTAGCAAGGACGTTGGTCACCTTGAGCCTCGACGAGAGGCTGGAAGGTGTCTTCCGTCCGATCCCGGCACGCCACCGGCCCCGGCTGCCCGCCGGCCCGACTGCCCGCCGAAGTATCGCAATGTAGTTGAGTCCCTGGCCAGCCAGCTACGCTCTCGAGCGCCGGAAGTACCGCAATGTAGTTGAGTCAGTGTG
>JBDLJJ010000186.1:0-3450 GCA_039714435.1 Gemmatimonadota bacterium
CCGGTAGACCCGCTGACGGGCGAGACGTCCGGCCCGCCGCTGGTAACCACGTTTACCACGGCTCCCATGGCCGCGTCCCCATACATGGTGGATCCGCCTCCACGCAGGACCTCGATTCGTTCGACGGATGACAGCGGTACCTGCGGCCATTCCACGGTCCCGGTCCTCATTTCATTGACCGGGACCCCGTCGATAGTCATGCGTAGATAGGAAGTCTCCCCACCCCCGAAGAACCCACGAGCGACAGCCATCGGCAGCTGCCCGGAGCCATCCCGCTCAAGGAATATGAGGCCTGGGACAAAGGCAAGAATATCGGGCAACGTTCTGGCCGGAAGGCGCTCGATCGCCTCTCGCGTCAGTACGCTTGTGGCGGCGGCTGACTCCCTGACCAGAGTAGACCGCCCGTACGCCACGACCGTGATCGCATCGAGCCGGTAGCGTACAGCCGGGAGCGTGTCCGCTACCGAAGTCGTGTCTTCCTGACCAACAACCTGCCCCGGTGCGCTCAGAGCTGACGCCAGGGCGAGCAGCCAGAAAGCTCTGGGCCGTGTCATCCGTGCCGCGTCACAGACTCACTGGCCCGAAGTCGCTCCCGCCACGAGTCCTTTGTAGAGGACGACCTGTCCGGTTCCGGGCGCGCCCACGCCGTTTACGGTCACATACGCATCACCGTTAGCGCTGAAATCGATCGATGTTGGAAAAGATATGCCGCTGAGCACTACCTCTCCTGCACCGCCCTCCATAATGCGGACAACCGCGCCGCTGTTGGGGGTCGGCCCTTTCTCGGTAAACTCTCCCAGGGAGACCCCATACAGGTTGCCGTCCGGTCCCGCCCGCAGGTCCGTGAGCATCGTCAGACCGGTGGCATAGTCGGTGACGGCTCCCTCTGCCGACACCTGGACCACCTTGGACGAACCCGGCAGAAACGGGACGCCGGGCAGCAGCGTCACGTACAGAGCGCCCGCTTGATCGAATGCGACACCCGTCGGTACGGGGGCGATTTCCAGTGCCCCGTCACGTTCGGCATTCGGTATCGGGCCGGGCATTCCCTCAAAAACAGCTGCTACCTCCACCTCTCCCGTCTGGGGATCAATCTTCAGGAGGTCGTTTGCGGCGGCATCGGCGACCCAAAGACTCCCGTCTGGACCGGCCGCGAGGCCATACGGATTCGTGGCACGCTCCCAGCCGTCGGGATTCTGCTCCCGCTCCACGTCCCAGGTGTTGGCAACCTCTAGTCCGTGGCCGTCCTCAATCCTGAGTACGGCCGAAACTCCAACCGGCCGCTCGGTATCCCCTACAGACCACCACCCTCCTGAGGTGACATAGAGCTGGCCATCTATCATGGCGAGGCGAGCGCCGCCCATGTTGAAGGTCGGATCTTTGGGAAACGCCAGTGAGGGCAGCGTGGCCACTTCCGTCACCGCTCCGTCGGCCGCTAACTGAACAACCCGGGCTGTCTCGCCGAAGAGCCAAGAGTCCAGTCCGCCTGCGTCCGCGTCTGCCTCCGCGTCCGGTGCCGCCTCGGCTTCGCTGAATCCTGCCAACTCCAGCTCGACATCGCCGCCGACGCCGGTATCCACCACCCAGACACTCCCGTCGGGTGTGACCAGGACGCCCATGGGAGAATTGAGTCCATCGATCACGACCGTTCCCATTTCCTGAGCCGCGGCGATCGGGGTGGGAAACATCATAACTGCTGCGAGCAGCGCTGCCGGCAGGCAGACACGGTTCTTGTTCTCTGTCGTCATCTGGTGAGCCTCCAGATCAGATGTTGGGTTCACTTCAGTCCGAGTTTACTTCTTGCCTATATAGTAACCCACATACTGCTACTTCTCCTTCAGCAGCATCTGAACCAGAGCCTCAAGCTCGGGCTCGCTGAGGTTAGTGTACGCCGGCATTCGGTATAGCGTGACCTCGTATCCAGGAACAATGTACGCCATCGGCGCGACAATACTCTCCCGCATATACGCCTCAGCTGTAGTCGCCTCACCCGTGTACCTCGAATCAGCAATGCGCTGGGCAGCTATCGTGCCGATCGCGTCGTGAGTCGGGCCTGAGGTTCCCACAGATTCCGCGCTCCCCAATTCGTGGCACACGCCGCAGTACTGGCTGGCGTAAACGGCCAGGCCGTCGGCGGCCGATTGCGAGACGGGCGCGCTATCCGGCGCCTCGCCTTCCTGGGCAGGAGTTGTATCTACGGACGTGCCAGCGTCCGGTCTGCTCTCGGGCTGGCTGCCTGGCGCGCAGGCGGCGACCAGGCCGAGGAGCACCGGAGCCAGGCGGAGCCCACGTCGACCAGGCTTGCATCCCGGACCGCTCTGTCTGGGGTGTATACTTCTCACGGCCAGTTTCCTTCCTGGGAACCTAATGTGCCTGTTTCACGGCTCTTGCGGCTTCCATACAGGCATACCAAGCCGCAGTACCGAACAGTAACCGGCGCCGGACCGAAAACTCAAGAAAGGCACAGATCTGCTGGTGATCGCGGTGGGAGAATCCGTTTTGCCGCGACAGCCCGTACTTCGTACCGTACTTCGTACCGTGTAGAATGAACTTGGAAAGGCCAGTCCTGCTCTATTCCGGTGGCTGAAGGTTCTGCCGCTGGGCGGCGCGGGTCGTCGCCATCATGGACCGCCGCAAAGAACTGGCTCTGCTGCGGCTCTCGGATGAAGAGACAGACGTTCTGCTAGCCGCGGTGCCGGACGAGGCACGGGGCGAATGCTGGTGGCTCGTCCTGCCCGACGGCACCCCCGTCCCGGGAGACGGGGGTGGAGGCGTAGCTCTTCTCTCCGCCCTCAGGTTTACCCGACCTCTGGGCAGTAGCCTGAGCACGCTTCGGCTGTCTCCGTTCGTTGATGGGGCCGACAAACTCTTGTCTCGAAGCCGAAAACAGCTTGGCTGGTTCGTTCCCGAGGGCTCTGCACCCCGGCGCTTTCCCTAGGGAGCTAGCGGGAGACCGTTAGTTGCTAACGCTGGCCCACGGGGTGGATACGGGATCCGGCAGCCGGTCCAGGGCCGGCCTTTGCTCCGGTTCAGGCGCTCTGTCGGCGACCCTCTCCTTAAGCCCCTTGCCGGCGCGGAACGATACCATGTTTCGGGCCGCGATCATGATCTGCTGCCCGGTCTGAGGATTGCGCCCCCAACGCGCCGCCGCATGGCGGGGTTTGAAGGACCCAAAGCCGGCGATCGTCACCTTGCGACCCGCATCAAGCTCGGTGGCGATAATGCCCTCACCGGCCTTCGTGGAGAAGATGCAGTCGATCGCCCGCCCCGCTGTCGCTTTCGAGATTCCGGTCTTGGCCGCGAGCTTGTCTGCAAATTCCTGCTTCGTCATGAGCTGACCCCCTTGATATGGTCTGAGGCTGCTGCGACTCCGCGAAAGTAGCAGCCCAATCAGCCGGCGCTGCCACCATTCAATCAGTATACAACAATTGTGGCGGAAGCCGAACAGTC
>JBDLJJ010000187.1:0-3411 GCA_039714435.1 Gemmatimonadota bacterium
ACTGTCGCTGATCGCGTCAATTCGTCCGGCCAGCCCCTCCAGCGACGCGTACGGTTCCCCGTACAGGGCCACAGCCGCCAGACGATTCATGCGGGCCGCAGTCGTCTCTAACGAGAGCAACAGCCCGCCCTTCATCTGCTCCTTCGTGGCCTGAACTTCCTCCGCCGGCAGACCACTGACGGCAAGCGACTTCAACTCATGCAGCAAGGCGTTCCTGGCCGCCTCGGCCGTCTCGGGGCCGGTGCCGGCATAGGCGCCAATGTGACCTCCGCGCTCGTAGAAGGCCTGGTAGGAGAACACGCTGTAGGCCAGACCCATTTCCTCCCGGATTCTCTGGAACAAGCGGGAGCTCATTCCGTCCCCGAGGGCTGTTCCCACCAGTGCTACGGCGAAGCGCAGTGGATCCGCGTACGGCACCGCCGTACCGCCCAACACGATGTGAGACTGCCGCGTACCCTCTCTGCTGACCGACTGAAACTCTCCGCTCTCCCGGATGGGGGCGGGAAGATCCGGCCGCGGGACGGCCTCGCGCTCGGGCAGCAGGGCCAGCAGTGTTTCGACTACCTGGTCGTGAACTATGTCTCCGGCCGCCGCTACGACGAGGTTGCCGGGAACATAGCTGCGGGTGTGCAGCGTCCGGAGGTCAGCCGCTTCGATGGCCCGCAGCGAATCCCGCGAGCCCAGAATGGACGCGCCGTAGGGGTGCGCCCCGTACAGGCAGGAAGCGTGCAGTTCAAAAACGACGTCCTCGGGCGTATCCTCGGCCCGAGCCAGTTCTTCGAGAACCACGCGCCGCTCCAGATCCAGATCCTCCTGGCGCAGCATCGGTTCGAACACGAGATCCACAAGCACGTCGAGAGCCAGGTTCAGATGCTGGCTCGGAACCCACGCCTGATACGAAGTGTGCTCGTGGGTCGTGTAGGCATCGAGCGACCCGCCCAGGGCTTCGATCTCTCGCGCCAGAAGGCTCGCCGATCTGCGGGCGGTGCCCTTGAACACCATGTGCTCCAACAGGTGGGATATACCAGCGACAGCGGGATCCTCGTAGGCGGTTCCGTGCCGTATCCAAAACCCGATGGCGGCCGAGCCAACCGAGGTCATCCTCTCGGTCAGCACGGCCGGGCCATTGAGCAACTCCGTCCGCCAAACGGCGGAATCCAGCTGTTCGTGCACGGGTGAGGCGTCAGCGCTCAGAAAGCGCCCCGGCCTACGTCGTGACCGGTTCGGCGGCCTCGGTCGAAGCTCCCGCCTCTTCTTCCATCGCGGCGCGCCGCGACAACTTCATTCGGCCGCGCTCGTCAACGGAAAGAAGCTTGACCTTCACCACATCGCCCGAGTTGACGACATCTTCTGTATTCTCGGTGCGGCCCGCCTCGAGCTCTGAAATATGGCAGAGCCCTTCTACGCCGGGGATGATTTCCACGAAGGCGCCGAATGTCGTCGTATTCTTGACCACGCCCTCATAGATCCGTCCAATCTCCGGTTCAGCCACGATGGCCTTGACCATTTCGGCCGCTCGCTCACCGCCCTCACGTGAAATAGCCGAGATCGTGACGATACCGCTATCCTCGATGTTGAGCTGAGCGCCAGTCTCATCTTGAATGGCACGGATCGTCTTCCCCTTGGGCCCGATCACCTCGCCGATCTTCTCGGTATTGATCTGCACCGTGATGATCCTGGGGGCGAATTCCGACATCTCAGAGCGATGCTCCGGTAGAGTCTCGGCCATGATATCCAGAATGTGGATGCGTGCCTTTCGGGCCCGCTCCAGCGCTTCCTCCATCGTGGACAGCTGCAACCCGTCGATCTTGATGTCCATCTGAATCGCGGTGATACCCTCACGAGTACCGGCGACTTTGAAGTCCATATCGCCGAGCGCGTCCTCGATGCCCAGAATGTCAGTGAGTATCGCGACCTTATGGTCCTCTTTGATCAGGCCCATGGCGATACCGGCACAGGGAGCCCGCAGCGGGACTCCGGCGTCCATCAGAGCCAACGACCCTCCGCACACCGTGGCCATTGAACTCGATCCGTTGGACTCCAGCACGTCCGACACAAGCCGAATCGTGTAGGGAAAGGTCTCGTACTCCGGCAGCAACGGCTGAAGGGCTCGCTCGGCCAGCATACCGTGCCCGATCTCGCGCCGGCCAGGTCCTCGGAAGGGCCTGACCTCTCCCACCGAAAAAGACGGGAAATTGTAGTGCAGCATAAAGGACTTGGACGTCTCTTCACGCACATCGATCGAATCGATGCGTTGCTCGTCCTTGACCGAGCCCAGAGTGGTGACAACAAGCGCCTGCGTCTGCCCGCGGGTAAACAGCGCCGACCCGTGCGGCCGAGGCAGGACCCTCGCTTCGACCGTGATGGGCCGAATGTCCTCCACCCCACGGCCGTCCACGCGCTCGCCCTTGTCCAGAATCTGGTTCCGCATCGTGCTCTTCTCCAGCTCCTTCAGAACTGAAGCGACGTCTTTCATCTGGTCTTCAAAGCGGTCTTCCAGCTCGCTCTTGACCTCGGTGCGCAGTTCCGCAAGCGCGTTCGCGCGGCCCGCCTTGTCGGCCACGTTGAGGGCGGCGGCGATCCGGTCGCCGACCTGCTCGGTTACCGCGGCCCTGACTTCTTCTCCCACAGCCACCGGCGTGTAGTCGAACTTCTCCACCGGCCCACCCAGGGCCTCGACCAACTCCTTCTGCATCCCGATCAGCTCGATCACAGCCTTGTGGCCCACCGCGAGGGCTTCCACCAGCTCCGCTTCCGTGATCTCAACCGCGGCGCCCTCGACCATTACGATCGATTCCTCGGTCCCGGCGATCACGATCTCGAGCTCTGAGTAGTCGAGCTGCTCGAACGTCGGGTTGATTACCCATTCGCCATCGACCCGGCCGACGCGCACTCCGGCGATCGGACCGTTCCATGGAATGGGAGAGATCATCAGGGCCGTCGAAGCGCCCAGCATTCCTAAAACGTCTGCGTCGTTCTCCTGGTCCGCCGAGATGACGAAGCAGGCGACCTGAGTCTCGTTCCTATAGTCGGAGGGAAACAGCGGCCTCAGCGGCCGGTCTATTTGCCTGGCCGATACGATATCCTTATCGGCCGGCCTGCCCTCCCGCTTGATAAATCCGCCAGGAAACTTACCCGCGGCGTAGGTGCGCGGCCGATACTCGACGGTCATGGGGAAAAACGGCAGGTGGGACGGCTTTCGGTCTGCCACCGCGGCGACCAGGACGGCTGCGTCCCCGTACTGGACGAAAACAGCTCCATCCGCGTTTCGCGCCATCCGGCCCGTCTCGATGATCAGTTTCCGGCCGGCGAATTCTCGTTCGATTCTGTGGGTCATTTCGCTTCTTCTCTTCTTTCTTCTTTCTTGCGTGCTTCTACAACAAAACGGACTCGACACCGCAGAAGCGCGGT
>JBDLJJ010000188.1:0-3398 GCA_039714435.1 Gemmatimonadota bacterium
TCCAATCAAGCCATTATTCCTTTCAGAGCCTGCTCCGATCCCGTAAGTTCGGGACCAGAATCGCCAAATGTAGACGGGAGCCAGTCCTATTTCCAGATCGTATGCGTAAGACAATGTGCGCCGTGTCGGCGCTTTTCATGCTGGCCGTGCTCGGTCCGGCGGCTGCGGTCGTCCGCGCCCAGGACGTCCGGCTGGCGGTTCCGGAAGAAAACCTGCGGGTAGAGCCGCGCGGAACGGTCCTTGCCACGATTCTGGAAGGGGCCGTCGTACCCGTTACCCGATCCGAGGGTTCATGGAGCCTGGTGACGGTCGAGGGGTGGGTGTGGGGTTCGTCCGTAACCTCGACGAGCCGTGACGGTTTCGATCTTCGGGTGACCAAGCCGGGGGGAGAAAACATGCGGGAGACGGCCTCCGGATCGGGCCGGCGGATCGCTATTCTTAGGCGAGGTATGCTTCTCGAGAATATGAGGCGAGACGGCAGCTGGATTCGGGTGCGGCGCACGGCCTGGATGTGGTCCAACTCGCTGCGCGAAACTAGCGGCGTGCCCGCGGTGGCACCCGCGCCCGCCGAAACTCGGCCGGTGCGGCCACAGACTCCGACACAGAGCGACAGAATCGTTATTGCCGACGCGCCCATTGAGCTTCTTGCCTCTCCGGACGGAGACACCGTCGCGGTGGCCAGTCCGGGCGCTGACCTGACTGTTCTGTCCCGGCAAGGGAACTGGGCCCGGGTGCGTCTCGACAGCTGGGTTTGGGTGCCCGCCACTCTGCCGCTCGATTCGGTAGCTCCGAGCGCTGATCTGTCAGCGTCTGACCTGCAGGCCAACCCGGCGCAGTTCACGGGCCGAACGGTCCAGTGGTCTGTCCAGTTCGTGTCATTGGAACAGGCGGAAGAGGTGAGGACAGACTTCTATCCAGGCGAGCCGTTCATGCTGGCTCGCGCTCCCGATCCCGATCGGGGATTTATCTATATTGCGGTGCCTCCCGAGTTTCTGTCTGAGGTGCAACAACTGAGTCCCCTGCAGCGGATCGATATCGTGGCCCGCGTGCGCACGGGACGTTCGGCGCTGATGGGACGGCCCGTCCTGGACCTGGTGGGGCTGAATTGAGCGCCATGAACGAGCGCGGAGCCGCCGAGTCTATGCGGGACGCGGCCTACGGGCTGAAGATGGGCGAGCGTCCGGACAATCCTCAGTGTGGCAGCGCGCCGTTCCCCGATTCGCGCTCGGTGTACTGGACGCCTCGAGGCTCAGGTCCGGCGGGGCCGGGTAGCGCGGCCAGCGGCGGCCTGTATGAGGTGGTGTTCACCCAGACTGTTCTGCGCCAGGTCAAGGAACATGTGGGCCGGGGCGGCAAGGAGGCGCGGTTCGGGTTTTTGCTCGGAGAGCTGTATCGCTGTCCCAAGAGTTCCATGCAGTATGTGGTCATCGACACGGGAATCCCGTCCGACGAACCGTTTTCTGAAGACGCGCCCGGGAGATGTCTGGAATCGGCCTGGTCGGCGGTCAGGGAGCGAGCCAGCCGGCACAGTGGAGTCCTCGTGGGCTGGTATCACAGTCATCATCTTCTGGGTCCGGACGAGTCGGAAGCGGATCAGGATGCCGGCCAGCATTACTTCGCAGAGGCATGGCAGTGCGGCCTCATCATCGTCCCGGACCACCGTGATCCCAAGGGTGGTGTGTATCGGCCCGCCGGGACCGGAGACGATAAGAACAGCCCGGCTCCGTTCTATGAGTTGCTGGATGAGTCGGCCGGACGCGGCAGGGCCCATACGGTTCTCGACTGGGCCAACTACGAGGCGGATCGCGATACAGAGTTCGAGCGCGTAGTGCCGGACGAAATCCCCCCCGTTCCCGGACCAGCCAGCGGGCCCGGACTGGTGCTGACCGGCGATTCGGAAGACAGAATGTTTCCCCGCGTCAGCCGGATGTTTCCCCGCTTAGGGAATGTCAAGAGGGAGGATGTACGGTATGCGGGCCTGGTTGTGCTCTTGCTGGGCGCTCTGGCCGTTGCCCTGATGAGTGTCCGTTCTGCGCTGCGTGGGCCGGAGCCGGATATCGAGCCTGCCGTCAGCGTACCGGTTACGGCTCCCACCGGGCCATTTTTTCAGCATGCCGGCAGTCTGGACCAGGCTATGGAAAGATACGGTGAAAGGGCGTCCGATTTCGACCTGGGCCGAATCGGGTGCGATTTTCTTACGACCGGGTATTCGGCCACGGACGATGCTTTTGTGGCCATGACGGCGGAGTATGCTAATCTGGCCGAACGCAGCGGTACTCGCGAGCAGGCGATATACGACCGTCTGGTTTCGGAGATGAATACGGTGAATCGCCATTTCGATGGCTCTGGTTGTCCGCGTCCCAGCGAATGAAGGCAATGAGAAGAGTGAGCATGCGAACAAGAGGCCTGGTGGTAGCACTGAGCGCAGTCCTGCTGTTGCCGTTGCCGGCGCTGGCCCAGCAACGAGTGCCGCTTCAAAAGAGCGACCTGATCAGGCTGCTCTCCGGAGAGACGTACTCCAAGTCTGAAGTGGCGGCGATTATTCAGCAGAACTGCCTCACGTTCACCGCGAGCGAACGGGACCGATCCGATTTGCAGGCTCTGGGAGCGACGGCGGAGGTCATCCAGGCCATCGACAACTGTGAACGGCAGGCGAATTCTGTCTCACTGGCTCTTTCGGCCCGCAGCCTGGCGGCTCCCGCGGGCGGCCAGGCCCGGTTTGTAGTGGATCTGACCAGGGGAGGACTTCCGGTTCCCGGAGCCAGCGTGCGGCTCGTGGGAAGCAGGCGTATTTCCGGGGGAGCGGGCACGGATCTGATTGTTCGCTCGAATGGAGCCGGCCGGGCCGAATTTCAGATTCCGGCCGGAACCGCAGCGACTACCTACACCTTTACGGTAGCCGTTAGCGGAGAGTCGACGCTGGGTGCGGCGACCGTGACGCTACAGACGCGGCCTGGCCCGGCCAGGCGCGCTCAGGCCGATCCGCCCGAGCTCGTGGCGGACTCGGATCCAGCCCGCCGAACGGCGACTATTCGATTGACGGACCAGTACGGAAATGCCGTCACCGGCCCCGTGCAGGTGAACACGGATACGACGGTATCCAGCCGTATCGTCGCCTCCACCGTCGCCAGCGAGGCAGGTGAGGCTCGCGTGACGATTCCGATCGACGACCTGGCCGGATCGAATTCGCTGGGGATTTTCGCGGGCGGGCGGCTGGTCGGGAGGATAGGGGTCGGGCAGGGTGGTGCGGACGATGCCGGTACGCAGTTCGTGGCCGGGACCGGACAGACCGCCGAGGCCGGCGAGTCACTGGCGCGGCTTCTGGTGCTCGAAGTACGCGATGCGTCGGGATCGCCGCTTGTGGGCCAGGAGGTTCGATTCAGCGTCACCAACGGACG
>JBDLJJ010000189.1:0-3357 GCA_039714435.1 Gemmatimonadota bacterium
GTGCTTCCCGAAGAACTGAATAAACTCCAGAGCGCGGCGGCCGCCGCCGAAGAGGACCTGGAAGCCCTCTCCGAAGGCCTCCACGTTCTCGGGCGCCGGAACCGCGGCAAGGATGGCCTCCGCAAGTCGTCCGGCGAGATGGTCTACACCGACGACATAGTTCTGCCCGGTATGCTGCACGCCAAAATCCTCAGGAGCCCGCATCCGCACGCGCGCATTCTGTCCGTGGAGACGAGCGCCGCGGAAAGCCATGAGGGTGTGCACGGCGTGGTCACGGGGGCTGACATGCCGATTCCGTACGGAATCATCCCCTGGACACGCGATGAGCACGCTCTGTGTACGGAGAAAGTTCGGTTCGTGGGAGACGCGGTCGCCTGCGTAGCGGCCGTCGACGAGGACACGGCCAACGCCGCCCTCGGTCTGATCGACGTCGAGTATGATGACCTGCCGTACCTCCTCGATCCACAGGAGGCGCTGGACAGCACCGATGTTCAGATCCACGCGGCCAAGAAAGAGGGCCGCAACGGGAACATCACGAAGCGGGTACAACTGGAGTTCGGCGAGGTGGACGGGAACATGTCGGATTCCGATGTCACCGTGGAGGGCGACTACTACTTCCACGGCACGACGCATACCCCTATCGAGCCGCACTGCGCTATCGGCCAGGTCGGGCAGGACGGGATTCTGACCGTGTGGTCGTCTACTCAGGTGCCTCACTACCTGCAGCGCGAGCTGGCGCGCGTCCTGGAGCTGGACGTGGCCAAGGTTCGCGTCGTGCAGCCGGCGGTGGGCGGGGCATTCGGAGGAAAATCCGAGCCCTTCGACCTCGAGTTCTGCGTGGCCCTTCTGGCGCTGCGGACGGGGAGGCCGGTCAAGTGCCTCTACACACGCGAGGAGGTCTTCTACTCGCACCGGGGCCGGCACCCCATGCGGATGTCGTACAAGGTCGGCGCCTCCAAGGAAGGCCGCATCAAAGCGATCGACGCCCGCAGTCTGCTGGACGGCGGAGCCTATGCCTCTTTCGGACTCGTTACGGCCTACTACAGCGGGCAGCTCCTGACCGCACCGTACACGATCGAATCGTACCGTTTCGAGTCCAACCGGGTGTACACGAACAAGCCACCCTGCGGGCCCAAACGGGGACACGGCTCGGTGCAGCCGAGGTTCGCGTTCGAGATCTCGCTTGACAAGGTGGCCGAGAAGCTCGGCCTCGATCCCATCGAGCTTCGCCGTCGGAACTTCATGGGCACGGGCCGCACGATCAACGAATTCAAGGTCCAGTCGAACGGTTTCCTCGAATGCCTGGACGCCGTGGAATCGGCCAGTGAGTGGAAGAGCCGCCGCGGGAAGCTGGATCATGGCCGCGGGCTCGGCGTGGCCGGTTCGTGCTATATCTCAGGCACCAACTATCCGATCTATCCGAACATGATGCCTCAGGCCGCAGCACAGGTGCAGATCGAGCGCTCGGGCCGGGTAACGGTCCTGCACGGAGCCTCTGAGATCGGTCAGGGCTCGGACTCCACGATGGCCTATATCGCCGCGGAGGAACTCGGCGTGCCGCTGGACTATGTGCGGGTGTTTTCGGCCGACACCGACCTGACCCCTGTCGATCTGGGGGCGTATTCGTCCCGCGAAACGCTGATGGTCGGCAACGCTACGCTGATGGCCTGCCGCGAGTTGGCTGTCAAGGTGCGGGAATCGGTGGCCCGGGAATGGGATACGGGAATCGATCATGTACGCCTGGCGGGCGGCTGGGCATTCGATCCTGGCGCAGCGCATGATGCCGATCGCCGTATTCCGATCGCCGAGGCCTTCCAGATCGCGGAAGTCGAGCATGGCACGCTGGGTTCCGTGGGCCACTACAATACCCCGAAGGACGTGCACGGCGACTACCGGGGCGGAACGATCGGCGCATCGCCCGCCTACAGCTTCACCGCTCACGTAGCGGAGGTCGAAGTCGATACAGACACGGGCTTTGTAAACGTCAAGAAAATCTGGGTAGCCCACGACTGCGGGAAAGCTCTCAATCCCATGCTCGTGGAGGGCCAGATGGAGGGGTCCGCCTACATGGGCTTCGCCGAGGCCATCATGGAGCACCAGATGGTGAAGACGGGCGAACACGAAGGTGGTCTGCACGACGCGCCTTCGCTTCTGGACTACCGAATCCCCACCTCTGTCGACTGCCCCGACTTCGAGTCTCTCATCATCGAGTCCAATGATCCGGAGGGACCGTATGGGGCCAAGGAGGCTGGCGAAGGACCGCTGCATCCGTCTCTGCCAGCGATCGCCAACGCGATCTACGATGCGGTAGGGGTTAGAATGGACGAACTGCCTTTTACGCCGCCGCGGGTGTGGCGGGCTATCCAGGAGAAGCGGGCCGCGGAGTCCGAAGCGGAGGTGGCCTAGCATGGGATCTGAGAATCCTGATTGGGTGCAGCTCGACGAGCATGTGGTTTTTGAGCCGCTCAGCCCGGACGTGCAGGCTCCGTCGCGCGCCACGTCGCAATCGGCCGGCTACGATGTTCGTGCTCACCTGACCAGAGGTGCGGTGCGAGTCTGGCCTGCTTCAGCGGCCGAGCCCGTGAAGATCGAGCCTGCCGAGCCGCCGAAATCGGAAGCGGTGGCGGTGGAGATCGTGCTGCAGCCAGGCGACCGCGCTCTCATCCCGACGGGCTTTCGTGCGCGTTTGCCCGACGGCTACGAGGCGCAGATCCGCATCCGGTCCTCGATGGCATGGAAGCGTGGCCTGACAGTACCGAACGCGCCCGGCACGGTGGACGCCGACTACCCGGACGAGTGGTTCGTGCTGGTTCTGAATTCCTCCGATCGACCGCAAAAGATCGGGCACGGGGAGCGCATCGCCCAGGTCGTGCTTAACCGGTTCGAGACGGCCGACTGGACAGAAGGTTCAGTGGCCCGCAGCACTGAGCGAGATGGCGGGTTAGGGAGCACCGGTACTTGATCGTGGGGGCGCTGACGGATGGCGGCATCCTCGCCATTATCGCCGAGTTGGGTCTCGGGCTAGCTGTAAGTAGCAAGATGGTTGTGCACCGGAACCCGCCGAGTAGACTGGAGGTGCCCGCGGTGTTCAAGTGGCTCAGCCGTCCGCCTCACCCCAGTGCCTCGGCGGCCCGCAGGTAGACCCGGTCCGGGATGTCCGCCTCGCGTTTCCAGCGTGCGCCTGCGGTGTAGAAGTCTGGGTCCGCACCGCGACTGCTGGTGTCTTCTATCAGCGAGGTCACGGGATCGGGCGGCAGCTGCGGCGAACGAGACGAACTCCGGCGAAACCCCGCGTGGGTCTGCCCTTTCGGGTCTACGAAGGCCGGCTGATCGGCCTGACCCGTTCCCGATCTCCAC
>JBDLJJ010000190.1:0-3332 GCA_039714435.1 Gemmatimonadota bacterium
GCCCCCAGGATTGCAACCTTATCCATCCGACCTAGAGCAGGAGATCGCCCGTCTATCAGTGAAGCTGCACGGGGAAGCGTCATAGTCACTCGGTGGCCCGAGGCTTTCGCGTCAGATGTTCGACGAAGCATCGAGACGTGGTGTTTCTAGCACCTGTCAAGCATTTGCCTTTTAAAGGAAGGCGCTGAAATGAGTGTTGCGAGAGCGCATCGTCCGCGCGACAGACGGCTCGCCCAGCGGCGAGTGGTTGCAGCTGAAACGTTGAGTCGTTAAGCGATGTTCGGCAACCTGATCTCGTTTCTCGTCCTGCTCGCCTCGGTCGTGCTCTTCGGCTGGCTCACGTATCGTGCGTGGAAAGCTGTCCGGTGGATTGTCAGATGGCCCGGCCTCGTTGCGAGCGGCCTGCTGACGCTCTTGGCAGCCGTCGTCACGTTCTTCGCGGTCAAGGGGCTGGCCTTCATGTACATCGCTCCCGGCCCGGCACCCGACATCTCGGTGGAGGGCACACCAGAGCAGATCGCCCGCGGCGCGTACTTGGCTGGCGTTGCGTGCATCGGCTGCCACGGTGCCGATGATGGCTCACGCTTCCCGCTCAGCGGCGGCCAAGACGTCACTGAAGATATCCCCCTGCCCATCGGCACAATGGTGATATCCAACATCACGCCCGGCGGCGTGCTCGCCCACCGCACCGACGGCGAGTTATTCCGAGTCATTCGTCATGGCTACGGAAAGGGCAAGCGGGCGGCCGCCATGACTTTCATGCCGTTCGGCTCTTTGAGCGATGAAGATATCGAGGCCATCATCGCCTTCCTGCGCTCGCAGGAGTCGGTGACCACTGAGACGGTGGGTGGAGACGACCTCAATATTCTTGGCGCCGTTCTGCTTTTCGGAGCCAACCTCGTACCGCTTCCGGAGACCATCGATGGACCTGTTACCGCGCCGCCGATGGGCGCCAATCCCGAATACGGCAAGTACGTCGCCAACATCGGTGAATGCCGTAGCTGTCATGGGCCGGACATGACAGGATCCGAGGCAACGCCCTTCTCGCCCGCCTATCCCAACCCTCGTCCATTGGTCGCCACGCTGACGCTGGAGCAATTCACCGAGAGGATGCGCACGGGCAAGCGGCCTGACGGTTCGGAGCTGGATATGCCCTGGAGAAACGCCGCCGCAATGAGCGACGACGATTTGGCTGCACTGTACGCCTACCTTATCGAGCCGGTCAAGTAGGCTGGACACAAGAAAGCACCGAGTGAGGTGGCACTTCGCTCTGCGAAAGCTGGAGCAACTGGACTCAGTCGAGCGCCGTCGCGCATTGACATATCGCGTCGCCTGGGCCTTTTAGCCCGAGAGGAGAGACTCTTGAAATCAACCACAACCTGGAACCTGGCGATCACGGCTTCGGTTCTGGCTCTGTTGTCCTTCCTTTCCCGCACGTTCATTGATTATCACGTGGTCTATGCCGAAGTCGGCGCTGCAGAATCCATCGGCATGGTGACGCTCGTCAACCTCGCGTTCTTCGGCGGCTGGATTTGGGCACTGATTGCAGCATCTCGCATGGGGCGCCGCGCCATGTTTGTGCTTCTCGGCTACGACGCGCTCCTTGTTCTATTCGGGCTCGTGACTGTGACTTCGCTTTGCCCGCCTCCCTGTCGCACCTTGTGGCCGGTCGGATCAATCTCGATCTGGTCGAATCTCGTCATCGGGATTCTGGCAGTCGGTCTGGTTTGGCGGAGTCTTCGCAGGAACCGGAGTCCTGGGCACTGACAGCTCAGCCACACGTAGCACTAGGCTGAGAGCTGCACGTACCGCGCATAACACCATTAAGAAGGGCCGGGTCAAGGGCACATAGCGATCGGGCTGTGTGACTCCCCCAACTTCTCCCCCTGTTTCAATAGGGCAACCTGCGCTATCCGCGGATCTGAGGTTACGCATCCTGCGCTATCAATGCCCAGAACAGTGCGCAAATTGCTCGAAATAGGCTCAGTGCCGCCTTCCTTCGGATCAGAAGGCTGGGAGTTCGAGTCTCTCCGGGTGTATGCTGTAAGCCGCAGTGACATGGTTAGTTAGCGATCTCGACCAGTTCTGCCGCATTGGTACTCCCTGAACTTCTCCCTGTGTTTCACCTGGCTATCAGCCTCGCAGCGTTTCCGCCGACTAGACTGACCGATCCCGCAGTGTTTGTCCGACTCTCATCCTACAGCATTCAAGGCTGCAGCCGTGTTCAGTGGGCACAGCAGCAAGAACTATCGTACGTCATGACCGCGATTAGGCTGCTACGTCGGTGGTGCCGATAGCGGGGTATGGACAGTTAGCCGGCGGCCAGCGGATGAATATCACGGGTAGGCCTCATTCTTCGAACCGGACAGAGTACTGGAGTGACTATGGAGCAGCGCGTGGCGGACTTGGAGCGATCCTACAGGCGAGTTCAGGTTGTGGCTGCTGTGCTGACGTTCATTCTCGCAATAATCGCCCTACGTCCGTTCATCGCGGGATCCGATGAGAGAGTGATTCGTGCTCAAGGCATCGTCTTGATAGATGACCAGGGCCGGGAGCGCATCCTGATCGGCGCCCCCATCCCTCACGCGGAGAATCGCATTCGTACGGATTCTGCAAGGGCTCGACAGGAATGGGCGAGTCGCTTTCCGGACGCAGATAAGTACATGGGCTTCTATGCGGACTACGACCATAGTATGAACGGTGTGCTTGTTCTCGATGAGTGGGGCTTCGACCGCCTGGCCTTGGGAGATCCGACTCCGGACCCGAATGTCGGGCGGAGGCTTGGGCCAGCAAGCGGCCTGCAAATCAACGACGCTAAAGGCTTCGAGCGATCGGGCTATGGGTTACTCTCGGTAGACGGTGTCGATCGAGTGGTCTTGGGATTGGACTCGAACCGCGGTACGGAAGCGCTGACGCTCGCGGTCCTTGACGGCGGTCGCGTCGGACTCAGCATCGGTGGGGATGGAGAGACGATCTTCTTGGGCCGGGCTGCGGGCGGCGACTTCGTCTCGGGGCTGGACTCAGCTCATACGGGCCTGGTGATTCGGCGCGGTGATACAGTCCTGTACTCAGCAGGTTCGGGCGCGCGACCGAGGTAGGTGGAAGACGAAGGTGATCGTTCGCGTACAACTCGACAACCGCCGCCGTCTAACACCAGTAAGAAGGGCCAGGTCAAGGGGACATAGCAATCCCAGGGGCTTCGTCTCACCGGTCCGGCTGTCCTCGCCTGCCACCTACGCAACCCTCCGAGCGTCCAACGTGTCAATCTCACCGGCCACACGTTCATAGGATTCTGCCCCATTCGCTTGTTCGGAGCTTACTATGAGATTTGC
>JBDLJJ010000191.1:0-3317 GCA_039714435.1 Gemmatimonadota bacterium
GCTTTCGAGCCGCCGCAGCCTGCTAACTCGTTTGTCGGTTACCGTTTTTTCCATGACCCGCCTACAAAAGACCCGCCGCCTCCAAAGCGCAACCGCCGGCAGCCGAACCCAACCGTCGGTTCCCGTATCTCGTCCGCCGGCGGACACCCCTATATCATGAGCGAGCGCCGAAACCGGATTCGAGGAGGAGATGTGCGACGGTGTTTCAATTTCAAGTGGGCGGTTGTGCTGGTTGTACCGCTAGCACTGAGCCTGGGCGGCTGCGCCGCTGAGGACGAAGCTGCTGGTCGTGCGCGAACCACCGGGTACAGGGGCGTGCTGGCGGATGAACAGGGACCGATGCCCTCGTTCGTACTGGATAACGCCCGGGGCGGACGATTCGATTTTGAGGCCGAGACGAAGGGGCACGCTGTCTTGCTGTTCTTCGGTTATACGCACTGCCCTGACATCTGCCCCGTACACATGGCAAGCCTGGCCGAGATCCTGGGCGATTTCCCGTGGGAGCTGCGCCAAAGGGTAAAGGTCGTCTTCGTGACGGTGGATCCGGAGCGGGACACACCCGAGCGCATCGACGAATGGCTGTCGAATTTCGATCCGAGCTTCATCGGCCTGTGGGGGACGAAAGAAGAGACCGACCGCATCCAGATTGACCTCGGGTTCCCTCCTTCTGTCCCGATGCCGGCGCCGGTGGACACGGTGATCGCGCACGCGTCATCCGTCCTCGGCATCGCCATGGACGGAACGCGTCTGCTGTATCCGTTCGGAACCCGGCAGCTGGACTGGCGCCACGACATACCGAAACTCGCCGACTGGAAACCCGGGGAGTCCTGACGGGTGCAGTGGTGGTGTTCGGCGCAGACGGCCGCATGGGCGTGGACGTGGCGGGCTTATCCGGGAGTATGGCTTATCGTGCTGGCCGCGGCTCTGGCTTACGGGTGGCTTCTTCGGCGCCACGCAGGCATGAGCGACGATCAGCCCGCGGCCAGGAGGTGGGTCGGCTGGGCCGGCATTCTGTGCTTGTGGGTGGCTCTCGACTGGCCGGTCGGGGCGCTGGGGGCGGGGTATCTGGCCAGCGTGCACATGCTTCAGTATCTGCTGATCGCCCTACTGGCGCCCGCCCTCATTCTGCTCGGAATACCGGCCAGCGTCTGGACGACTCGGGCCACGGGATTGCTCCGCGGCCGGGCCGCCCGAGTCCTGTTTCATCCACTGGTGACGCTCGGTGTATTCAATCTCGTCCTCTATTACACTCACATCCCGACCGTCGTCGATGGGCTGATGCCGACGCAGCTCGGATCGTTCGCCATCGACATGCTGTGGTTCGCGGCCGGTATCCTGTTCTGGTGGCCGGTTCTGGTACCGGTGCCGGTGCGGCCCGGTTTCAGCTATCCGATGAAGATGGGATATCTGTTTCTGAACACGGTGCTCGGAACCATGCCGTACGCCTTTCTGACGTTCGGGGAGCTACCTTTCTACGGCATCTATGAATTGTCGCCTCCCATGGGTGCGTTTACGGCCCGGCAGGATCAGCAGGTGGCCGGGCTTCTGATGAAGGTCGGAGGCGGTGTGATAAGCTGGACGGCGATCACGATCATATTCTTCAGTTGGTACTCGGCTGAAGAAAACGGACAGAGGACAGCATGAAGAACTTCCGAAACTCGGGAGCCGGCAGGCCTGGCTCAATGCATACGCTGCCCGTGCTGCCCCTTCTGGCGATCGCTCTGGGCGGCTGCGCCACCAACCCCGCCACTGGCGGACGAATGCTGTCGCTGGTGAGCGAGGGGCAGGAGATCCGGATGGGGCAGGAAGGGGCGGCCGCGGTGGAATCCAGCATCGGGCTCTACCCGGACGACGACCTGCAGTCGTACGTAGACAGCATCGGGCAACTCCTGGCGGCCGCTTCCGAGAGACCTGGCCTGCCGTGGCGTTTCCGAGTAATAGAGCAACCTGTCGTGAACGCCTTCGCGCTGCCGGGCGGCTTCATTTACGTGGCGCGCGGAATCATGACGCACTTCAATTCCGAGGCCGAGCTGGCCTCCGTTCTGGGTCACGAAATCGGCCACGTCACGGCCCGGCACTCCGTCGAGCAGATCAGCCGCGCTCAGCTGGCCGGGATCGGCCTGCTAGCCGGCGCTGTGTTCGCGCCGGAGGCGGTGAGCCAGTTCGGCGGTGCGCTCAATACCAGCCTGGGCCTGTTGTTCCTCAAGTACGGCCGGGACGACGAGAGCCAGGCCGACCTGCTGGGCCATCGCTATATGACTCGCCTGGCCTACGACCCTATGGGTGCGGTCGACATGTTCGAGATTCTGGCCCGTCAGCGCTCCTCCTCCGGTGGCTCGTCGGTGCCCGAGTGGGCTTCCACTCATCCGGACCCTGGGAATCGTCTGCAGGCGGCCCGTGCGCGGGCGGCCGCTGCGCCCGGCGGCCTGGTTCGGCGCGAAGAGTACCTCCGCCGCCTGGACGGAGTGGTGTTCGGTGAAAATCCGCGCGCCGGCTACTTTCAGAACGGCAATTTCTTGCATCCGGATCTAGAGTTCCGGATTGACTTCCCGGGTGGCTGGACCACTCAGAACAGCGCCCAGTCCGTCCTCGCCGTGAGCCCGGGCAAGGACGCGGTCATCCAGCTGACGCTGGCCGAAGAGCAGTCGGCCGCCGCCGCCGCTTCGAGTTTCTTCGCTCAGCAGGGCCTAAGCGGGCGCCCCGCCTCGCGCACCCTGAACGGTCTGCGCGCCTCCAGCGGGGAATTTCGGGCTCAGACTCGGGACGGTGTCCTGCGCGGGCACGTCACGTTCGTTGAATACGGAGAGAATACTTACTCGCTGCTGGCCTATACGCCCGAGGCGCGCTTTCGCTCCTATGACAACACGTTACAATCGACTCTGTCCAGCTTTCGCCGCCTCACGAACTCGGCCGCGCTCAACGTTCAGCCCAAGCGAGTAAAGGTCGTCCGCACCGACCGTAGGATGACTATCACGGAGTTCCAGCGCAGGTTTCCCTCCACCATTTCCCTGGATCGGCTGGCGGTCATGAACGGGGTGGACGTGGGAGAGTCGATTCCCGCCGGTACGACGATGAAGCGGGTAGTAGGGCGGGGTGCGCCGCAGTAACTTGAGGCTGGATGGGCGCTAACACGGCTGTGGCGCGCTTCCTGCAGAAGTGGGGACGCCACGCGACCGATTCGCGTGGATACGGCCCGGAAACAACGGTGTGCGCACCGTTGTGAACGGCCTGACAAGTATTTTCACGTTGGAGCAGCGAAGGAGGCATCTTTGCATTTCGCCAAGAGACTCGGGGCACTTCTGGCGTTTGTCGCTCTA
>JBDLJJ010000192.1:0-3194 GCA_039714435.1 Gemmatimonadota bacterium
GATGACGACGAGAGACCCAGCCGCCCCATAGACGGTCGCCACCTTGGCGCTCCGCACGTATTCGCCAATCAGGACTTGGCCGAACAGAAACAGCACCGCTGTCACCACGGCGCCACCCGCCACGCTGCGCCAGGGAATCCGCACGTCCGGAAGCAGCCGGTAAACAAGCCCGAACAAGAGCACCGAAGACACGAAAGTGACCCCGATCTGGCCCGCCCTGACGGTGAGAATAGACACGCCGGCCAGCTCCTGGATCGTGTCGCGCACGAATTCCACGCCTGCACCGAGAAAAAAGAAAATGATGATGATGAGACTGGATGCGAGTACCAGGGCCGGGGCCAGAGCCCGCCGGCGCAGCATATCCATAAACCGGCTGCCAATACGCCTGTCTTCAACTCCCCAGACGGTGTTCAGAGACTCATGCAGCTGGTGAATAAAGGCCGCGATGCCCACAGCAAAGGTGAGCAGACCCAGAATAGCCGGCGGCGAGTCCACCCCTTCCAGCATCGCGGTGCGCAGCACTGTCTGCACCGTGCGGGCCGCCGGTTCGCCGATCGAGCCTTGCAGCATCGCCACTAGCTCGCCGCGCACGGTCTCTTCGCCGAAGATCATGCCCGCTAGCGCCACCATCACCATCAGCATTGGCGCCAGCGAGATCAGACCGTAGAAGGCGAGCGCGGCCGCCATAGTAAGCGACCGATGTTCGTACCAGCGAACGAAGGCCAGGCGGGCAAGAGCCAAATCCTTTCGGAGGCGGTGCTTGCTAGACACAGTCGCCAAACTGTGACGCGTAGCCGCTCTCGACCAGGAGCAGGTGCGGGTCTTCGGTAGCGATGATTTCGTCTATCGCGGCGGCTTTGTCGGGAAAGCGCGCAAAGTAGGCCGCGGTGATCTGATAGCCCATGAAGTAGCCCAGGTCCTGAGGCCAGTCAGGTGTTTCGGGCCGCACGAAAAACCAGTCGCCCAGGTCTTCTCCGGTCATCTCCGACCGAAAGCGGCACCAGAGATCCTTCTCGTGCTCCCGGCCGTACGCGTGCGCCCTCGAGTTGACGTGGCCTCCAGAGATCAACTCACCCAGGAAATCCGCCGCGCCCTCGTTGATCGTGCGTGACAGCAGATCGTCCAGCGACGTCAAAGCGAGCTGATTCCGAGCATACTGCTGATAGTGGATGAGCTCGTGTGCAATCTGGTAGGGCATCTGCTCGGACGGACGGATGGCGCCGACTCCGTTCGGAAACTCGCCGAGATTGGTATCCTCCTGCCAGCCGTAGATGTCGGTGCCGATGACGAGGCCCTGGGGACGTACGAATCCACCTACGCGCAGGTGTCCTACCACATAGTACACGGGCGGAAACTTCGCCGGCGGATACAGCTGCCGCAGGGTACGGTAGAGCTGGCGAACGTCGCTCTCCTGCCGGCTGATCAGGGCGGGCATTCGCAGCAAGCCGGCGTAAAACCCCGGCCATCGCACGAGCGCAGCGGCCAGACGCTCGGGACCTCCGCCGTACAGCTGGACGTAATCCTCCAGGCCCGCCGAGGCTTGCCCGAAGTACGCATCCCGCAGTGTGGCGACGGGCTCGGCACCGGTGGATATGGCTTCGTGAGCTTCAGCGAAGTGGAGAACATCGTCCCAGACCAGCCGTGCCTGTTCGGGGTCATCCGTTGCGTGGGCGGCCAGGTCGCGCAGGGCCAGGTAACGACGGACACCGAGCGCGGCGACCGCTACGACGGCCATCAGCAGGATCGCCAGCCTCAGCCGCGTTGCTCTCACAACCTTACGACCCGCCGCCCTGGCCGGACCGCCGGCTCGTGTCTCGCAGAACGCGCCGCGCAGAGTTGTAGCCCGAGTATCCGGTTACACCGCCCCCGGGGTGCGTACCGGCCCCGCACAGATATAGGCCCTCGATCGGCGTCCGGTATCGGGCCCAGCCGGCGATGGGACGGGTGAAGAAGAACTGGTCCAGTGTCATCTCACCCTGATGAATGTTGCCTTCCTGGAGACCCCACCTGCTCTCCATGTCGGCCGGTGACAGCACCTGCCGGTCTTCCACCGCGCCGCGCAGGTTGGGCGCGTATTGTGCCAGCGTCTCGATTGCCAGATCGCCGAGACGGTCCCGCTGCCCGGCGTCCCATTTCCCTTCCTGCAGATGATACGGCGCATACTGGACGAGCACGGACATGCTGTGCTTGCCGGGCGGCGCCATGGCCGGATCGGTCAGGGACGGGATAACGGCCTCCAGATACGGCTGCTCGGAAATGTGTCCGTACTTGGCGGCATCCGAGGCACGCTCCAGATACTCGAGGCTGGGACAGATCGAGATCGCCCCGCGCATGTGCGGCCCGTCGCCAGGCAGGCACGTGAATTGGGGGATTTCGCCCAGCGCCAGGTGCACTTTCGCGGTCGCTCCACGGTACCGAACGCTGCGCAGCTTGCGCAGAAATTCCGGATCGAGGTTCGCCGGGTCCACCAGGCGCGACAGGGTGACTCCCGGACCCAGGCTCGACAAGACCAGGTCCGCCTCAATCTCCTCACCGCTCCCGAGCACTATGCCGCGGGCCCTGCCCTTGCCCGTGAGCACGTGCCGCACGGGAGAGTTCGTGTGTATCTGCGCTCCCGCCGCCCGGGCGGCCGAGGCCAGCGCTTCGGACAGCTGGCCGATTCCGCCGCGCGCGCGAAGCGTCGAAAGAACCGCGCCCGGCGGGCTCCCGATGACTTCGCGCAGCAGCCCATGGGCGGTGCCTGCGGCCATCGGCCCATGAATTCCGCCCCTGACCGCGGCAGTCGACAGAGCGCCCCGCAGCGCATCGGACTCGAACCACTCGTCCATCAGCTCGTAACTGGACATGGGCAGAATCCGCAGCAGCTCCGCGATATCCTGACGGCCAAGTCCGCGTACCGCTCGGGCCAGTCCGAATAGCGCGCCCGCGTCCTGGCGCCCGGGCCGGGGAACGTCCGGCGGCTCGGCGGCGTGTAGCGCCGCCAGGAATCCGGCCAGGCGTCCGAGAAGGCCGCTGAATTCGGGCCACCGGCCGGCATCCTGGTTCGAAAAACCGCGAATCGACTCGGCGGCCGCGGCCGGGTCCGTCCACAGAAGCAAGTGCCGCCCGTCGGGCTGGGGCGCGAACACAGCCGGATCAGCCGCGACTACTTCGAGGCCGTGGCTGGCAAGGTTCAAGTCGCTGATGAGGGCCGG
>JBDLJJ010000193.1:0-3157 GCA_039714435.1 Gemmatimonadota bacterium
ATGGCTCTTTTCCTTGCGCTCCGAGCACTGAACGAATTCGGAAACATGCGTCTGCTACGCCTGGATGGATCCCTGCTTCAGTGGCTCCATGTCAGCAAATATCCGCCCAGTTTGACGTTCACGGCCCTCGAACTGGGAATCATGGCCCTCATCCTGGCGCTTCTGTTCCGGCGGCAGGAAGCGTTGGGCCAGCGAGTCAAGACCAGGGGGCCGGTATTGGTTTTTGGACAGACGGCGTTTTTCTTCTACGTGGCCCATATTTTCTTCCTCGAGATATCGAGCCGGATGCTGGGCGTGCAGCAGCAACTGGGTCTGGCTGAATCCACGATCGCGACGATCCTCGTGCTGGGGCTTCTGTATCCCGTGTGTTTGTGGTACAGGGGATACAAGTCGTCTCACCCGCGGAGCTTCGCCAGGTATCTATAGCCATGGCATCCGCGCCGTCAGAGGCTAACCTGAACGAGGACTGGCTGTCGTACCGGCCGGCGCTGGAGCTGACGTTAGCCCGCTGCCAGCCGCTTGCGGCCGAGACGGTTGACCTGACGAATTCGCTCGGCAGAGTTTTGGCCGGAGCGGCCGAGTCGCGTATCGATCACCCTCCCTGGGACAACTCCGCCATGGACGGGTTCGCCGTTCAGGAGCGCGACGTCAGGGGCGCCACTCCCGAATCGCCTCAACGGCTGCCGGTGGCTGAAGAGGTAGCGGCCGGGGCGTTTCCTAGCGGCCCGCTCGCGTCGGGCACGGCCGTCCGCGTCATGACGGGTGCGCCCGTTCCCGCTGGCGCGACGGGCGTGATACGGATCGAGCATACGGACGGCGGACAGGGCGGGTACGTGGAGATCCGCCGGGACTCTGACGCGGCCCGCAACATCCGCGGCCAGGGCGAGGACATCCGCCGGGGCCAGATTCTGGCCGCTGAGGGAGACGAGATTTCGGCGCCGCTTCTCGGACTGCTGGCGATGAACGGCATGCAGAACGTCTCTGTGCGGCGCCGGCCCAAAATCGGCGTGCTTTCCAACGGGGACGAACTGGCGGACCTGGATGATTTCGGGGAGGTGCTCGAGGGCCGGAAAATCATGAACTCGAACATGTACGCTGTCGCGGCACAGCTGCGTGAGTTCGGGGCTGACCCGGTATATCTGGGCATCGCCCGCGATACGAGTGAGAGCGTGACCGAGAAGCTGCGCCTGGCGGAGGGCTGCGACGGTGTTGTGTCCACGGCGGGAGTCAGCGTTGGAGACCACGACTGCATCAGGGACGTGTTGGCGGCCCTGGGCATGGAGCGGCTGTTCTGGAGGGTGCGAATCAGGCCGGGCAGCCCCATGACGTTCGGCGTCCTGGACGGCAAGCCATTCTGGGGCCTGCCCGGAAACCCGGTCTCGGCCATGGTTACATCGGAGCTGTTCGTGCGGCCTGCCATACGCAAGATGCTGGGCTGCGTGAGCTACGAGAGGTCGCGGCGGCGGGTCCGGCTGGCGGAATCCATCCGCTCGACGCCGGACCTGGCCCAGTACTACAGGGTCACGCTGGCCGAGTCGGCCGGAGATGAGCTACCGGTCGCGCATCTCACCGGACCACAGGGCTCGGGGATCCTTAGTTCGATGGCCGCGGCCGACGGCCTCCTGGTGGTTCCGGAGGGCATCGCCGAGATGTCCGAAGGCCGCGTGGCCGAGTTCCTCCCGCTTCGGTGAACGGCTTCCAAGGTTCGCCTGTCGTGTTGCTGGTCGGCACCCGGCGCGGGCTGTTCCGGATTACCGGCCGGCCCGGGGCCTGGTCGATCGAGGGGCCTCACGCCGCCGGCCACGAGGTGTATCACGCGGTTCTCGACCCCCGAGATGGCCGAACGGGCTGGGCCGCCACCCACCACGACGTGTGGGGAACGCATGTCTATCGCAGCCCGGACGCGGGGCTGACGTGGGAGGCTCTACCGGATCGTCCCATTTTCCCGCCTGCTCTGCAGCGCGAGGTGGAGGCCATCTGGCACATCGCGCCCGGGCCCGCGGACAGGCCGGAGCGCCTGTACGCGGGTGTCAAGCCGGCGGGCCTGTTCGTAAGTGAAGACTGGGGCGCATCGTGGAGTTGGCTGGACGGCCTAGAGAACCACCCCACCCGGGAAGAGTGGCAACCCGCCAAAGGTGGGCTGGCTCTCCATTCCGTACAGATCGATCCGACGGATTCTGGCCGGCTCTACGTGGCCGTGTCGGCGGGAGGCTGCTACCGGACCGAGGACGCCGGGCGGACCTGGAAGGCGATCAACCGCGGAACGCGGGCCGAGTTTCTCCCGGACACCCGGCCCGAGGCGGGCCAGTGCGTGCATTCCCTGCGCCTTCACCCGGCCCGGCCCGACCGGCTCGTGCAGCAGAATCACTGCGGCACATATGTGAGTGACGATCGGGGAGAGTCGTGGCGCGAGATCAGCCATGGCCTGCCGAGTGATTTCGGCTACGTGGTCGGACTGGACAGAAACAATCCGGATAGGTGGTGGGTCATCCCCGAGGAGAGCAGCCACCTGCGCTCTGTCTGCGATCAGAGGCTGCGAGTCTACGAAACGCACGACGCAGGAGAAACGTGGATCGCTCGGGCGCAGGGGCTACCGCAGGAACATGTCTATGCGACTGTTCTGCGAGAAGCACTCGCGACGGATGGAGGGGATCCCTGCGGAGTCTATTTCGGAACGGCTACCGGACACCTCTACGCGAGTCCGGACGGAGCAAACTGGGAACTCGTGGCCAGCCATCTGCCCAAGATCCTGTCCGTGCACGCCAGTTTGGCGAACGGCTAGCTGTAAGTAGCAAGGACGTTGGTCACCCTGAGCCTCGACGAGAGGCTGGAAGGGTGTCTTCCGTCCGATCCCGGCACGCCGCCGGACCGATAGCCTGATCCGGTATCCACCGGACGGGCTGTGGTCCGCCCGACGACCGCTAGTCACTGCCGCCGGCTCACGGGCCGCTAGGACCCTGATCTCGAGGGCCGTTTCCCGCGCCCGACAGCCGCTGACTCGGCTGTCGTCTGACCGGGCGGCTCGGCTAGTTCGCGTAGACGCTCGCGTGCCAGACGGGAATCTGGAGCCTTGACAGGATTCGGGGCGGGCCATGTTCTGGGGTCCGAAACGGGCCATGGACGTGCCCACTAGACTGCCCTGCTTCCCGCCTGTCTG
>JBDLJJ010000194.1:0-3143 GCA_039714435.1 Gemmatimonadota bacterium
CCGACGCTACGAACTGGCCGGCTAGAGCGTGGTTGATGAATTCCCATATCAGGTAAACGAACGGAATGCCGACGATCACAAAGAGCGCCATCCAGAGTAAGATTCCGCCGGTTCCAGGGGCGTTATCGCTCATGATATCCCTTCATGCTGAAGATCTCCGAGGAGAAAGGCCCGGATTGGGCAAGGCCAGAATGTAGCACCCGCCCCGGCGGGGCGCCTGTGGGGAGCCGTGTCAATTGCTCAGTAGGGCAAGCGCCCACGACGATCCGCCGCGGACGAATTCTTCTTCTTTTTCACCAGACCCTTGAGCTCCTCGAGCAGCTCGAGATCGGGGCCCGTTCCGCAACCTGGCCTGTCCGGTCGGACGGGTTCAGGCGGCTGCGGCGGCTTGGGGGAACAAGGCGGGTCAGGCAGCCGGACAGCGCGCTTTTTAGTACGGGGCTTGCTCTTCCCCTTGCCCATCACGGCCTCGATTCGTTCGGCTGCGGTGGCGCCGGTACCCAGCGGTTGACGCTGGCGCGGTATTCCTCGTAGTCCGAACCGAAGCGAACCGCCAGCCCAGGCTCCTCTACCAGGACTACAAACAGGTGGATGCCCGCTCCCATCACGACGCTGAACAGCACGATAGACACGGACAGGTTCCAGAGCCCGAATCCGAGCAGGAGAACAAGGGCGCCCATTTGCATCGGGTTTCGCACCCAGAGGTAGGGGCCGTGCGCCACGAACTTCCTGGGCGGGTCGAAGGGGGCCGGTGTGCCCTCTCCCCGGGAAACGAAGAGGAGGCCACAGAACAGAACGAGCGCCGCTCCAGCGGTCATGAGAACGGCGCCTGGCGTGCGCAGCGCAGCCGGGAGTTCGACTCCCAACTGCGCGTCCATGCCGCGGAGACTCAGCGCTATCAGCCCGAAAAAGGATACGAAGGCCGCCATGTAAACTACGGCTCTGAGAGCGATCCACAGGAACTTCATTCCTGCCCTCCTTCGCCCTGTGGCACGAAGGCGATTATGCGGGCTGGCGCTCCCGATCCGTCCCCGATCTTCATAGGCAAGGCGACAACGGTGGCTCCCGACAGCGGTAGCCGATCCAGGTTAGCCACGTTCTCGAGCCCCGGAATATTTGCCGCGCTCAGGATCCGGTGCACCGTGAAATCCGTGGACTGGCCGTGATCTATGCTGGGCGTATCGACTCCGACGGCATCGACAGAGCGCTCGGAGCGGAGAAACTCAGCCGCCTCAGCGGAATATCCCGGAAAGTGCAGGTTGTCGACATCGCCGGGAGCGTTCGTACCCAGATACGCCTGCTTATCCGGCCAGCGCTCACCCCAGCCACTGAGCATCAGTACGATCGCGCCGTCTGGAATCCGGCCGTTATCACTTTCCCATTCCTCGATGTCCTCCGTGCTAAGACGATAGTCGGGATCCGAAGCGGCTTGAGTTCGCACGTCAATGACGACTGCTGGACCGATCAGCTGCTCGACCGGGATCTCGTCCACCGTGCGCTTGCCCTCGGCGAAATGAACCGGAGCGTCCACATGAGTGCCGCCGTGCTCCGCCAGGCTGATGTTGTTAGCGGCATACCAGAAACCGGCATCCGTCTGGCCCGAGGCCACTACTTCAAGCTCAAACGACCGGGCCGTAGGCCAATAGACCGTCTGCTCGTCAAAGACGTGCGTAAGATCGACTATCCGATCGTCGATTCCAGGCGTCCCGGTCAGCGCGTTGCCGGGCACGACAATCCACGGGAGAAGGATGAGCGGCGCCAGGCCTCTTACTTGTCTCATACCGTACTCCTGCTCGAGAATCGCTAGTGATCCTCGTCGTTTTCATCGGTGGCAGTCCCACCGTTCGCCACTGCCCATTCCGTCAGGATTCTCTTGTCGGTATCTGAGAGACGGGCATCGGGATGGAGCCAGGTATAGGCGGGCATCGGCATTTCGTCCTCCTCGATCTCCTCGACCGTCTCCTCCATCAATTCTGCCAGCCGCTCCGCGTCATACCGGCCCCACTCCGAATAGTTGAGGTATTCGCGGCCTTCGGCGACGTCCTTCGCCACAAGCCAGGACACGGGAGCGACCCGGCTGTACCAGGGCCATACGGTTTCGTTCGAGTGACAGTCGTAGCACGAACGTCTGAGAATAGGCTCCACATCGGCCGGAAGCACGATTTCGCTCGTTACCGGCGGATTCGTGTACGCTACGGGAAAGAACTGCGCCAGTATGAGAAGGGCGGCCAGCGCCAGTACGCCTCGCTTGAGAACCCGGCGCATTCGGCCGGACCGAGACGGCTTCTGATCGGGTTCAGTCATCGGAATCACCCATCGTCTTGATTGTCCTCCATAAGCGGGGGTGGGCTTTCGCAAAATAGAAGCCCATGGCGCCACCCGCAGCCAGATTGGCGAACAGGGCCAGAATCCAGGGAAGATCAGGGACGCTCATGCTGGCGACCATTACAAAGGCGGTACTGAGGAAGAAGCCGGCCATCCCTATATAGAGAGCGAAGTACCAGAATACGGGATGCTTCTCGGTTTGCAGCGTCAGCCATGCCGCCAGGAGTCCAAGCAGCAGAAACACCAGGAGATGAACACCGTTGTAGACAAGAACGGCGGCCTCCGCGCGGGTGCCGGGAATGCGCTCTGCACCCGCCACAAGCGGTGCCCCGAGGATCTCTGCGGTGAAGAAGATGGAGCGGCCCTGCAGCAGGTTGACGGCGGCGAAGAAGACGACGACCGCCGCATAGCCAATAAGTCCCGCAACGAACCCCTCCTGGAGCACTCGAGCCCGATCCGGTTTCATAGCATTACCCTCCAAGGAGACCTCTTAGGCTAGGTGGCAAGGTGCGTCTACGTCACGTCAGGAAAAACCCGGTACTCGTTGTAAGAGTACTTCCCCACAGGCTAGGCACGCGCTTCACGCGCGATCCCTACTATCGATCCGGTGAGACAATGGCGCCGCTGGTGGCGCGAAGTGCCGCGGTCTTGTCGGTAAATACGTAGGTGAACTCCGCTCCGAGCAGGACTACCAGTGACGTATAGTAGACCCAGAGCAAGATGACGACGAGAGACCCAGCCGCCCCATAGACGGTCGCCACCTTGGCGCTCCGCACGTATTCGCCAATCAGGACTTGGCCGAACAGAAACAGCACCGC
>JBDLJJ010000195.1:0-3116 GCA_039714435.1 Gemmatimonadota bacterium
TCCGGGTGATCGGCCCACATGTTCTCGAGCAGGATGACCGCGTCGTTCTCCAGCGCTCCGAGGCGGTGGCGGTGCAGCAGCACCTGCTCGTTGAAGGCCAGGACCAGGTTCGTGCGATCACCCCAGTTGGTGACCTCGCCTGTGCCGAGACGGATTCGGTTGCCGCTCGTTGCGGTCGCGTTCCGCGGAGGAGGCTGAATCTCAGCCGGAATGATCTCCACGGTCCACACCCCGTTGCCCATCTTGGCTGATACGGTTCCGAAGATCTGGCCGCAGCGCTGAGCGCCCTCGCCCGGGTCGGACACGATCTCGACCGTGTGCGAGGCGGTCTCCACGACTTCAACTTCCAGCGGTGCGCTGACCGGTTCCTCGCCGGCCATCGGAAGCTTCGTCACCATACTGACGACTCGACCTGCGTCATACTCACCTCACGTGTCTGCAGACCTGGCGCTCTGATCCCGATGGATCATCCGCGTTCGCGGACCTTCAAAGCTAGCAAACAGGGGGACTGATCACTTGTCGGGAAAGTCACCATAATCAATATAGGGACTTTCCCTTCAATTTGAGGGGAAATATTCCATGTCTACGGCTGGCCGAACTTGGTTTCGATCTCGATCCCACAGGCACGCAGGAATCGGGTGGGTAGCTCGCCGCCGATGAAGACGAAGATCTGATTGCTGGGGACCGGAACTACGTGATCTTGGCTGTGCTTCAGCAGCACCTGTTCCGAGTGGATGGCGGCAGGGTTCGTTGACCACAGAACCTGCAGCTGATTGGCGTCGATCGCTTCCGAGACGCGCTCGTGATTGGCGGGCTTGATGCGGGAAAACGTTTCTCCCCGGTAGGAAAGGCGCACCGTATTCCCGGGCTGGCCGGCTAGGGCCAGGGCCGCCTCAACGGCCGAGTCTCCTCCGCCTACCACGAGGATCTGGTCGCCCTGGTAGGCTTCTGGTTCCCGGAGGGAGTACTGCACGTTGGCCGCATCTTCACCAGGCACTCCCAGCTTGCGCGGAACTCCGCGGCGCCCGATGGCCAGGATCACCCGTTTAGCGTTGTAGCTTCCAGCGCTGGTTCGAACCGTGAATAGCCCGTTGGAGTTCCTGCTGATCTCGTCTACTGTTTCACCTGTGTTCACCTCGAGCCCGGACTGCGCGACCACTCCTTCCCAGAGCTCGATGAGTTCTTCCTTGGCCATCGACCCGGCCGCGATTTTTCCGAACTTCGGGACTGTGACGGGTGATGTCATCACCAGTTTCTTGCGCGGATAGTGCCGAACCGTGCCTCCGATATCCTCCTTCTCAATAGTCACGAAGCGCATGTTCTGATGCAGGCAGTTGAGGGAAGCGGACAGTCCGGCCGGTCCGCAGCCTACGATCAGGACATCCAGAGCGTCGCCTGTTCGGTTCTCGCCGCTCATTTCGCTGGCGATTCCCGCCACGCACTGCCGCCCCTGCTCGAACGCGTTTCTGATCAGCCCCATTCCGCCCAGTTCACCGATGACATAAATGCCCGGCACGTTGGTCTCGAAGTTCTCCCGAATTCTGGGTAGATCGACCCCGCGAGTCTCCGTGCCAAAGACGAGCGAAATGGCATCGACCGGGCACACCCGTTCGCAGAGCCCATGTCCGACGCAGTGCGCCGGCTTCACGGGGCGGGCCTGCCCCTTCATCATTCCGAGAACGTCCACCTCGGGGCAGGCCGCGATGCAGTTGCCTACACCGATGCACAGGGCCGGATCGACTACCGGATGTAGCGAAGCGGGCTCGTGCAGTCCGTACCGGAGCGCCTCCAGTTCAGCCTGCGCGGTTGCCGCCTCCCGCCGGCGGGTTCTTCTCAGGAAGGGCAGCATGACGGCAGCCGCCAGGCCGGATCCCAGGACCAGGATGAGCAGCGAGTCGCCCGAGGGCATCAGAACGACTTGGTCAGGCCGGCGTACAGACGGCTGCTGGTGAGACTGCCGCCCCACTGGCCGGAGCCTCGAATCCTGTAGCGAAGTCCTCGTCCGGCGGGAAAATCCAGCCCGCCCTGCACCGTATGGGTCGTGAATAGCCGGTCTATGCCATACTCGGAGCGATAGAACCGATAGGAGAGGCTGGCCCGGGTCCGTCCGAAGTTTCCGACCAGTCCGGGCGACAGAGCGAGGGCCGTGTAGTCCGGCCCAGTCTGGTAGCTGGCGGCGGCGGACATGCCCAGTGTGCTGGAGCCCTGCAGCGACAAATGGGTCGAGTAGGAGTACCCGAGGTCGCCGTCCTGGTCTCGATTGACCGCGACATCGCCCGATACGCTACCGCGGCCTACCCGGACGCGCAGTCCGGCGCTCACCTGATCTCGCGGGTGAGAGATCACGCTTACTGTGTCGAACAACCGGTAGGGACGCTGGCGCGACACTCCGGTTCGCAGTTGAACGCGGCGCTGTAGGTCGGCGCTCATGTTGAGCTGAAAACGGGTGACCTCCCATCCTCCGGCAATCGGATCCTCGTCGATCTGCAATTCCTGATCGAAGCGAACATCGCCCACGCGCAGCCGCTGCGAGAGCCCGGCAAAGGTGTGCGTCAGAAGATCAGTTCGCGGATCGACGCGGTGCACGGAGGCGTCGACCTCGTACCGGGTGCGGCGGCCGTCGCTGCGGTAATTGACGAACGCCGTGGCCTTCGGCAGGTCGGAGGACACGCCCTGGTTTGAGCGCTCGGGCTCGAAGCCCACTGCTACGCCGAAGCCTGCTTTTCTCCCTCCCACACGAGCCAGAAGACCGTCCCAGTAGCCACTGTATGTCTCGTACCGGTTGTAAAAACGTCCCAGCTGGAACCGAAGCGGCGTGTTCCTGAAGGTCTTTTCGAAGCTGGCTTCGTAAACGCGGGCGCTGGTCGGATTGAGCTGCGTGCCCGTGCTCGAATAGCGGTGTGAGACGTGTGTCCTGAGTCTGAGCGTCCAGCTCTGAGGCTGAGTCACTGTCGTTCTAAGCCGCAGAGCCGGCGTCGCGAACGTGCGGTCAACCGTCTGGTTGTCTTCGCTTCCGAAACGTGCTTGTGACTGCAGCACGGCGACGTCGAGCGACACGCTTCCGCTGGTTATGGGGCCGGACCGGGCATACGCCCGCCGCTCCCGGGGCGCCCGCT
>JBDLJJ010000196.1:0-2990 GCA_039714435.1 Gemmatimonadota bacterium
GATCCCGAAGTGCAGGTCGCCATCCGTCTGTTGATGGAGATCTTTCCCGCGGCATTTCTATCGGGGAGCGGAAACCTGTTCCCTTACCTCGTCCTGAAATCCGTCAACCTCTCCCTGTGTCACGGCAACAGCCCCGAGTCCGCCTTCGCCTACGCGGCCTACGGAATGCTTCTGTGCGGGGCTCTCAACGACCCGGCCCTGGGCTTCGAGTACGGCAAGCTCGCCGTGGCGATGAACGAGAAATTCGATGACATCGCGTTGAAGTCGCGGATCATCTACCTGTACACGATGTTCATCCATCACTGGAACAGAGGCTGGGCGAGCATGACGCCCTGGTTTCTGAAGGGTATCGAGGCGGGGTATCAGTCCGGAGACCTGCTGTATCTGGCCTACAGCGCCCAGGACTGCATCATCTGGGATCCGACGCTTGACCTGGAAACGGCCTCCGAAGAGCAGCGCAAGTACCTCGCCATTGTCAGGGACTGCGATTACCAGGACTCCCTCGACTCCGGGACTTTGTTCCTTCAGATGCAGCTGAACTTCCAAGGCCTGACCGATGGGCTGTATTCCCTGAACGACGGCGACTTCGATGAAGCGCGCTGCGTCGAGGGAATGCGGCGGCGTCGGTTCATGACCGGGATTGCCAATTACCATATCTACAAAGCGGAGATTCATTTCTTCTACGGCGACTACGCGGGCGCGCTGGAACACATCCAGGCCCAGGACGCGCTCATCGAATCCTCCATGTCGCTGCCCCAGCTCGTCCGTTTCTACATCGTGGCTTTTCTGACGCGTGCGGCACTCTACCCGGAAAGCAGCGCCGCAGAGCACGAGGCGGTGTTCGACGGCTTGCAGGCGTACCTGCGCCAGATGGCGATGTGGGCTGACAACTGCCCGGAGAACTTCGATCACCTGCGTCTTGTCATGGAGGCCGAGATGGCCCGCCTCGCGGACAGGATGACGGAGGCACTGGGGCTGTACGAGCGGGCGATTGCCGCCGCGAAGGACAGCGGGTTTCGTCGGGACGAGGCCCTGGCTAACGAGCTGGCCGCCAGGTATCTGTCAAGCGCCGGTCTGTCGAAGGCTGCGGAGGGGTATTTGAGTGCTGCTCATTATCTCTACTACCGCTGGGGCGCGCGCCGCAAGGTCGAGCAACTGGAGGAACAGTATTCACACATGCTTCACCCGGCCGTGGCGCGAGGCGGCAGTTCGGCCAGCCGGATGCCCGCGACGACAACGCGGTCGCTTGATTCGGCCTCGCTGGACATGAGCTCGGTGGTGAAGGCTTCGCAGACCATGTCTGGTGAGATCGACGTGGGACAACTCCTCAAGACCACGATACAGATCGTGCTCGAGAACGCGGGCGGCCAGAAGGGGTACTTCGTTGTACGCGAGGGTGAGGAGCTCGTTATCCGGGCGCTGGGCGAGGGGGGGCGGGACGGATCTGCACGGGCTGCACGGATTCCGGTACAGGTTCCCGGCGAAGGCCCGGCGCTGCCGGTTACGCTGGTCAACAGCGTGCTGCGCACCGGGGCGCCTCTGGTCCTGCATGATGCGGCGGTTTCCAGTCGCTTCGCAACCGACCCTTATATCATCGAGCATCAGCCGAAGTCGGTGATCTGCATCCCGATCCGCCGACACGGCAATTTCCGGGCGGCGATCTACATGGAGAACAACCTGACCACGGGTGCCTTCACGGAGGAGCGCGTCGAGATTGTCAATCTGCTCTCCGCGCAGGCATCCATCTCCATGGAGAATGCCCGGCTTTTCGAGGATCAGCTGCGGCTGACCGAGGCACAGCAGCGTTTCGTGCCCAGCCAGTTTCTCGAGAGCCTGGGGCACCACGACATCGCGCAGGTGGGTCTGGGCGAGCACGTTGCCAGGGAAATGACGGTGATGTTCGCGGATCTGCGCGGGTTCACATCCCTGGCGGAGCGTCTCGGCCCACGCGCAGTGATCGGTCTGTTGAATCGTTACTTCAGCCGGCTCAGCAAACCGGTCACCGAAGCCGGCGGGTTCATCGATTCCTACAATGGCGACGAGATCATGGCGCTCTTCGGTCTCTCTGCGGACCTGGCCGTGGAAGCCGGCGTCAGAATGTGGCGCGCGCTCGAGGAATTCAACCGAGAGTCTGTCGCCGGCGGCGGCCTCACCTTGACAATGGGCGTGGGGGTGAACACAGGTCCCCTGGTGCTGGGCACGGTGGGCGCGCAGGATCGCCTCCAATGTGGCGTGGTGGGCGATTCAGTCAATGTCGCCTCGCGCATCGAGCAGCTTACCAAGCTCTACAACGCGCGGTTTCTGATCGGGGAGGGTACCTACAAGCGCCTGGCCACGCCCGGGAAATTCTCGCTGCGCATGGTCGATCGCGTCGCGGTCAAGGGCAAGGAGCAGGGCATCCGGCTCTACGAAGTGCTTGACGCGGAGACCTCCGAGCGCCGTGCGGCGAAGGAAGCCACGCGGGATCTGCTGACGCGTGCCATGGAGCGCTACTTCGCGCGCGATTTTGCCGCAGCCCACGGCATCTTCACCGAAATCCTGGCGCTGGACCCCGAAGACGCGGTGCTGTCGATCTTCGCCGAGCGCTCGAAACGCTATTCCGAGTATGCTCCGCCGCCCGACTGGCAGGGCTTCGAGGCGCTCAAGCACAAGTAGGGAATATCCATGTCTGAATCTGCGGTGTCAGTAAAACGACCGAGTGTCAGGTGAATACTGTCTCAGCACACACAGAGAGCGGGCCGAAGCCTACACTGCTCCCCAGCGACTTGGGATAGAACTCTGGCACGGGAAAGATTCCATAGCAGTAACCTGGCCAGCAATTGAGACTTACTGATGACTATTCTTTTTCCAACCCTTGTGGTGGTGGCGGCATTGCTCAGCCTGCCTGCCTACCTTTACTCGCGAAAGAGGGCACGGGAGTCCCTCTGGCTGGTGTTCACCAGCGTTCCCGCCGTGGTCGTGTGGGTTGCCTTGACGGCTGCCGGTGTCGG
>JBDLJJ010000197.1:0-2967 GCA_039714435.1 Gemmatimonadota bacterium
GGGGGAGTCGTTCTGGCCGCTGTGGACAAAATCGCCTACGTGTGCGCAACTCGCCACGCCGGCGCAACTTGCGTAACGGCCAGCTTCGATCAGGTGGATTTCCGCTCCGCCATCCAACTCGGAGAGGTCGTGACGCTCGAAGCCGCCGTGAACACGGTCGGCCGAACATCGATAGAGGTAGGCGTGAGAGTGACCGCGGAGACAGTTCACGGCAAGAACCGGCGCCACACCAACTCTTGCTACGTGACCATGGTCGCGATCGACGAGAAAGGGAAACCGATGCCGGTGCCGCAGCTGGAGCTCAGAACGGAAGCTGAGTGTCAGAGGTACCGCGACGCGGAAGACCGGAGAGCCGCGAGGCTGGAGCTGGCGGATGGCCGGAGCCGGCGCCGCAAAGCGCGGGGCTAGCTCAGGAGGGCGCAGGCCAAGGCCGGGAAGACGCCGGGCAAGGCCGGGCTACAGCAACTCGACCAGTCCGTAGAACACGAGAGCCGCAACGAGCATCGCCGCGCACTGAGCCGCGACTTGCCGCGCGGACATCCTCGCCAGCAGCCCGAGGATCACTCCGACCACTACCGTGGCCAATATCAGAATTCCGAAAGTCATTTCTGCTCCCGTTCAGGAAGGTCCGAATCGAGCTGAGGCCTCGCCTCTGTTGCGTCCCCTTAGCTGCAATTGAACTAGCTGTGGTATACCCACTTCAGTAGCGAATCGCCCATGACGTCAATAACCTCGTCAACCGGAATCGGAAAGTCGAGACCCGCCAGAGCCATCTCGGCCGCTGCGACGGATTGAACCCCCGCCGTGGCGAACCATCATGACGCAGCCACTCCGGAATCTGGGCTGATTTCGAGAAGCTGGCCCAGCACGACGCCGGCCTGCGTCGTGACGTCGGCGCCAAAAGCTCGGGACAGCCCGTGTGCCAGAGCCTGCGCGACCCGAGGCGGCGCGATGGGACAGCCCTCGGCCTCCAGGCTTGTCATGTGGACCCCCTCAATCCCGCACGGGACGAGCAAGCCGAACGTTCGCATGGGTTCGTTCGTGACGTTGAGGGCAAATCCATGCCAGGTGACCCAGCGGCTGACGTGAACTCCGATCGAGGCGATCTTGCGCTGGGTCCCGGCGCTCAGCGAGCCGGCAGGCTCTCCGACCCAGACTCCCGTGTGAGGAGAATTCCTGAACGCCGTCACACCGAGCGCACCCAGGGCTGAAATCAGGCTCTCTTCCAGAGTCCTGAGGTACCAGTGCAGATCCTTCCGGTAGCCGCCCAGGTCGATGATCGGATAGCCGACGATCTGCCCCGGGCCGTGATAGGTCACGTCCCCACCCCGCTCCACCTCGCACAGCTCGATTCCCGATGGTTCAAGCGCGCGCCGCGCCACCGACAGGTTGTCCGGATCCGAGCCGCGCCCATACGTGACCACGGGCTCGTGTTCGAGTAGCAGCACGACGTCATCACGCAGGGAGCCATCGATCCGCTGCCGGGCCAGAGCTCTCTGCCACTCCAGGCCAGCCAGATACGGAACACGATCCTCGACCGGAAAAAGATGAAGTTTTCGACGCATTTATGTAGACTGACGAGTGGGCCGCACGCGAGCAAGCTGGGAACCGAAGGTGAGCGCGCGGTCGCGCCTAGATGTGAATGGCGCGGCCCATTGAGGCGAAAGCGGCTTCCATTACAGCTTCGGACATGCTCGGATGAGCGTGCGCATGCGCGGCTAGCTCTTCGACTGTCGCTTCGAGATCCCGGGCCAGGCCCACTTCCGCGATGAGCTCGCTGACGTTGTGACCGATCATATGGACACCGAGGATTTCTCCGTACTTGGCATCCGCCACGATCTTCACGAAACCCTCGTTATGGGCCGCCGTCAGCGCTCGGCCATGCGCGCCAAGCGGGTATTTCCCGATCGTGACGTCGTGCCCCGCCTCTCTGGCCCGTTCTTCGGTCATGCCGATGCTGGCCACCTCGGGATGGCAGTATCCGACGCTCGGAATGTTGTCGTAGCGCATCGGATGCCGGGCGACACCGGCGATTCGTTCCGCGGCGACGATCCCCTCGTGCGACCCCTTGTGCGCCAGCATCGGCTGTCCGGCCACATCGCCGATCGCGTACACGCCGGCGACGCTGGTCTCACACCACTCGTTGATCTTGATCCAGCCGTCCTCGACCGCTACGCCGGCTTCTTCCAGGCCCAGTCCCTGGATCACCGGCGAGCGGCCGACGGCCATGAGAACGAGATCGGTCTCGACTGTTTCCTCACCCTTCTTGGTCTCGACGGTGAGGAGCATCGGACTCGCTTCCCGGTCGAGCGCTTTGACGCGCGTACTGGTCATTATCTTCATGCCGCGCTTCTTGTACGAGCGCGCCAGCGTCTTGCCGATTTCCGGGTCCTCCAGCGGGACGAGGTCGTCGAGGGCTTCAACGATGGTGACTTGCACTCCGAAGGCGCTGAATACATCGGCGAATTCCACCCCGACGAAACCAGCACCGACTACCACCATCGATTTGGGCAGATTGCGGAGGGCCAGCGCCTCCCGGCTCCCGATTACCCTCTCTCCATCGATCTCGAAACCGGGGAATGACTTCATGACGGCGCCGGTGGCGATGACGATGCTCTTGGCCGAGATCTCCCTCGGATCTCCCTCGCTCGGCGTTACGCGCACCTTGCCGGCACCGGCCAGGCTACCGGTTCCCTGGATCGATTCGACCTCGTTCTTCTTGAACAGATACTGAATGCCACCGGTCAGTTTTTCGCTGATCGCCCGGCTACGATCTACCGCCGCCTGCATGTCGTACTGGACGTTCTCGGCTTTGACCCCCAGTTCGTCGCCATGCTTGGCGAGATTCTGGGCCAGAGCGGCGCTCTCGAGAAGCGCCTTGGCGGGAATACATCCCCAGTTGAGACATGTGCCGCCGAAGCCCCCTTCGTAGGAAGAGTTCTCGACGCAGGCTGTCTTGAGCCCGAG
>JBDLJJ010000198.1:0-2930 GCA_039714435.1 Gemmatimonadota bacterium
AGTATGGTCTTTTGTGTATCCCGCCTTCACCGGTCTGGTTGTTTGGTATGCCTGGCGGTGGCCGTTGCAAGAAGCATGACTCCGCGTACGCAGACTTGAATGAGTCTTCAGTGATGCTGCCTAACAAGCGTTAGCAGCTGGCGGCTCCTGGGCTAGTTGCTTCCGCGGGCTACTCGGAGCCAATCTCCATCTTAGCGAGGCGGCCACCTCGGGCCGTAGCTGAAACACCAATCCGTTAGGCGTCCTCGCCGGAACTACACAGGTACCACTAGCCGCGAAGGAGGGACCATGCCCACCGCGAACGTGCGTTTCATGCTCTTGTGTCTTCTGGTGATCATGCTCCCAGCCTGCGCTCAGGAACCGCGGTCCAGTCCGACGTTGACTCCGGATGCCTTTGCGAGAGAGTGGATAGAGGCATTTGATTCGCGGGACGTCGACCGGATCTTGACCTATTACACCGACGACGCGTTCTACGAGGATGTTCCCACCGTAGAGAACGGATGGGGCGAGCCCTTGCGCGGTCATCAGATGATCCGGGAGTCAGTGGCGGAGGGTTTCGAGGAAATGCCTGATCTGGGATTCGAATTCGTGTCGGCCTCCGATGCCGGGGATCGGCTGGTGGTCGAGTGGATCATGACGGGCACCCACTACCGTGACTACACCGGCAGATTCACGATTCGCGGTGTTTCGGTCATCAAACTCAAGGGGGATAAGATCGCCTCGGTGAGCGATTACTACGACGCGTACCTGCTCCTATCGCAACTAGGAATGGTAGCTGCCCCAGGCGCAGAACAGCCAAAAACCAGCAGGGATTCCGCGATTCGATGACGTAGCACCGCGTGTCGAACCAAGCGAACGAGAACCGGAATGCCTAACAAGCGTTAGCAGCTGACGGCTTCTGGGTTGGTTGCTTGGACGAGCTACTCGGGGTCAATCTGCATCTCAACGAGGCGGCCACCTCGGGCCGCAGCTGAAACACCAATCCGTTAGGCGGACAGCTCCGAACCCATGAGCAAGATCTTCTTCTACGGCCTGTTCATGGATCGGTCTCTTCTCACTGAGAAGGGTCTTCACCCAGAGATTATCGGGCCAGCAGTGCTACCCGACTACCGCATCCACATCGGCGAGCGAGCAACATTGCTGCGATCCGCTTCGAGTCGCGCCTATGGAATCGTGATGGAGCTCGCCGACCAGGAAGCTCGCGCGCTCTACTCGGAACCGAGTGTTCGCGAGTACATACGAGAACGCGTACAGGTGGAGCTGTTGGACACAAGCGAAGCTGTCGAGGCGTACTGCTACAACCTGCCGCGCGAGTTGGGCCTAGCCGGGGCGAATCCCGCGTACGCGACCGAGCTATCACAGTTGGTTGAGGCGCTGCAGTTCGATTCGGCATACGTCGAAGAAATCGCTGCGTTCGGCGAGGTGTCGTAGTTTCGTATCCGCGGGTCCCCAGTCCAATCGAGATGACGCCGCCTAACAAGCTGTTGGAAGCGGACGCGGCGACAGCCGGGCGTTAGCGGAGTGCTAGCCTTCTGGCGTCAGCAACTGCTGGTGTTGCGGTGCCCAGCAGCGGGCCGCGCCGCTCAACAGCAAAGCCGTTAGGCGGAAGGAGTGAAGGGAGCTAGATGCTATGAATTCCTCCCGAGTCAAAGACCCCGAACTCAGCGCCCGGATAGAAGAGGCGGAAATCGCATGGTTGCGCTACGTGATGCCGATCACAGAGCACTACTGCCGCGAGATCAGCCAGCGGGATTACCGAGGCAAGCGATTAGCCTGCTGGATGCATATCACATCCAGCGCCCCGCCCATGTTATTGGCGCTGGCCGAAAGTGGCGCGGAAATCGCAATTGGAGCCTGCAACGTCGACAGCACAAACGATGCTGTGGCGGCTTATCTGTCCGAGCGGCGCATCACGGTTTACGGCTGGCGCGGCATGGTCCGAGAGGACTATGACCAAAACATGCAGCTTGTGCGCGCCTTTGACGCCGATTATCTGTGCGATATGGGCGGCGAGCTGAGCTTAGCTTATCGTGACCGAGAGCCGCCGGTTAGAGGCGGGCTGGAGGCGACGACCAGTGGGCTGAACGTGCTGCGGGATCACGAAATCCCGTTCCCTGTCTTCGACTGGAACAGCATCCCACTCAAGGATGGCCTCGAGAACCGCTTCCACGTTGGCAACGAAATATGGCCGGTTTTCAGCGAGGTCACCTGGATGAGCCTATTCCGCCGGTCTGTTCTAGTTGTCGGCTATGGTCCTGTCGGCAAAGGCATCGCCGAGCGCGCGCGCGACCTCGGTGCAATTGTCTACGTGGTGGACCGCGACGCGGTGCGACTGATCACGGCTCAGCATCACGGCTGCATTCCGGTAAGCCTGGAGGAAGGACTGGCGCGCTGCCAGATCGTGGTCACGGCAACGGGCGTCAAGGGGGTACTAGGTGAGCATTATCTGCGACAGGCACAGCCGGGAACGATCTTTCTCAATGCCGGCCACTCCAACCGGGAGATTGACGTCGACTGGCTCTACCGCCAACCTTATCAGCGCATGAAAGCCCACGTGGAGCGGTTTGATCTCAACGCTACACACATCTTTCTGTTGGCGAAGG
Organism: Gemmatimonadota bacterium; assembly: GCA_039714435.1. GTDB lineage: Bacteria > Gemmatimonadota > Gemmatimonadetes > Palauibacterales > Palauibacteraceae > JAZDDE01. The sequence continues at coordinate 2,604 of JBDLJJ010000198.1, forward strand.
GAAGTCTGTTGAATCTGGCGGCTGGGACCGGGGCAGGCGCCGACCTGTTCGATCTCTATACAGCCGTTATGCTGCGAGGGATTAGCTGGCTGTTCGATGGTGGTGCGGAAGGCGCGCCTCCGGGAGTGCAACCCTACCCATCCGAGCTGGAGCAGGAAATCGCCCGCCTGTCGGTGAAGCTTCATGCGGAAGTGTCATAGTCAATGTCCGCAGGCGACTCGCCTCCTTCCTTGGGCTTTGCGACACATGATCAAATAGCATTTGGGAGGGAGCTGAGCTTTTTCCAACCTGCGAGGGGACGGAAAAATGATCAATCCCTGGCATAAG
>JBDLJJ010000199.1:0-2886 GCA_039714435.1 Gemmatimonadota bacterium
CTTCCGCGGCCAGGCCACTGGCCCCCGCTTCCGAGCTGGCCTGCGCAGCAGCCGTTTCGAGGCTGAGGGAGGCCACCTGTCGGCTGTCCTTCCGCAGCTGCTCGGATTCACTCGCCCCGCCAACGGCGTGCGCTCAGAGCTCAAGTCCGGCCAGGCCGATATCGGTCTGACTCTCGGCCGGCCGAGTGATTCTCAGGGCCGCGCCGCGGACGGCCACGTCCGGTCCCTGAGAGGCGGGTTTTTGAGTCCTCTCGGCAGTCTCGGGCTTACGATCTCGGACATCGACGAATCCAACGAACTGCGCACCGAACGCAGCCGGGTACGATCCGCACTGGCCAACTACCTGGTCGCTCCGGGCGGAGGACACCGCTTCAATGGCGATGTCGGACTCATGCGGGTGGAGGACATTCGGGCCGGAAACAGCGCTTCCGGCCTGGCAGCCGACATGCGGTACGCGTATCGGGGCATCGGCGCGACTCTGGACGTACGTGCCCGCACGCTCCCGGCCACGGCCGTCACTGCCCGGCTGCCCGACCGTGAGCTGACGGCGATCGGCACCAGGAATCTGAACCCTACTTTCATGGGGATCGCGTCGTATACGCTGCAAGCGCGCAATCTAGTGGGCGTAGGACGAACTTCGGATCGCAGGAAGGGCGAAGTCGGAGTACGGTATTCAAACGGAAGCCGCCGGTATGAGTTCGCCATCGCTCAGGACCATTCGGCGAGGCGATTCGGTTCGGATCTGGCGATCTTCCAGGAGATCGACCGGCTGACGCTGCGGGCCGGTACCGGTCTCACCGACGGCAACCTCCATGTCGATCTGCTGACCGAGATGGGAAGCGCGTCAGACGGCCTGACCGAAGAGCTGGTGCAGCGCTACCGGGGCGTCGCGTACTGGTATCGGAGTGACGGGTGGGTTCGGCTTGGAGCCTCGTACACCAACGACTTCGGCAGCCCGGGAACGGCCTTGATCGATCTCGGCTTCAATCGGCGGCTGGCGCCAGCGGTCGAGGCGTACGGCTCCCTATTCGTGACCCTGGGCCAGATGCGATTCGGCGAAGGCATCACGTTTCAGCTGGGTTCCCAGATAAACGTCGCGCCGGACATGGCCCTGTTCGCGGGCATCGAGGCTCTGTCCGGCTCTGTACGGGAATCCGCGCGCTGGGAGTTTTCTGTCGGCGTGCAGCGTAGACTTCCCCTTCCCCTTCCCATCCGGCGGCTGCCATCCTTGCAGGGAGTCGTGTTCGACGATCTCAACGGCAGCGGAAAGCGGGATCCCGACGAGCCGGGCCTGGCCGGAATACGGCTCCAGATGGGACGGGAAGCCGTAGTCACAGCGCGGGACGGCCGCTACGAGTTCGAGGCCGAAGCGGGGGCCAGAACTGTCCGGGTGGACCCCGGAAGCCTCGGGCGCAGCCTCGTGTCCGACGGGCCGTATTCTACGTCTGAGAGGCGTCAACTGGACATTCCGCTGCGCAGAACGGGCGGAACGCGTGTGCTGTTCTACCTGGACAGAGACCGGAGCGGCACGAGAGACGCTGATGAGACGATCGTCCCCGGATTAGCCTTCCAGCTCGTCGGCGAAGGCGATGAGGCCTGGGCGCTCGTAGCGGGCCGAGATGGATCCGCCACCCTCAAAGCGATACCGCGGGGGACATACGCGGTACTCATCGATCCAGCGACGCTCCCCCCCAGGACCACACTTCCGGTGGCGGATTTCATCGCGGTGACCGGGGGCACGATGTCAGTCTGGGAAATCCCGATTCAGCCGCTGCCCATACGGTTCGGAAATCCGCGCGTCAGCGAATAGTCCGCGCGAGAGCGAATAATCACTCGGCTCGCAGCGTTATTGCCGGCGGAACACTGGCCGCTCGTATGGCGGGTACGAGTGACGCCAGCGCAGAGACTGCCAGCAAGAGAGCCGAGATCGCCACATACGTAATCGGGTCAGCCTGTCCGACACCATAGAGCAGGGTTCTCAGCGTCCCGCTCAGAATAATGGCCGCCACGAGGCCGGCTGCGAGTCCGGCGCCGGCAAGACGCAAGCCTCCCCATAGAATCATGTTCAGAATCCGCGATTGATCCGCCCCCAACGCAATCCTCAGCCCGATTTCGAATCGGCGCTGCCGAACCACATAGGCGATCACTCCGTACAGACCTATCGCCGCCAGGGTCAGGGCCACACCTGCGAATAGCGCCAGCAGCACCATGGCGAAGCGAGTCGGAGCCATGCTCAGCGAAACGACCTCATCCAGGGATCGGAGACTCAGCACGGGAAGCGTGGCATCGATCTCCCGCGTTATTCGGCGTACGTCCGGAATCAGAAGCTCCGGCGGGCCGGCCGTCTTGACGACGAAATTCATCAGATAGGCACCCGTGGCCAGATGGGGCCGGTATATGGTCTCCCGGCCCTCGTCCAGAACCCCATCGAATTTGGCGTGCTCGACCACTCCTATGATTCGGGCCGGAGTCGCGGTAGCATCCTCTGGTACGAGTCCGGCCGAAGCTACATAGATGGTCTTGCCGACCGGATCGGAACTCGGAAAGTGGCGCTCAGCCATGAACTGATCGATCACGACCACGGGCTCGGCTCCCGGCTCGTTGTCCAGGAGCTCGAACGCGCGGCCGGCCAGAACCTGGATGCCCAGGGTTTCAAACACGCCGGGTACGATCTCGTGATACGCGGCCCGGTTCCTGAGCCAGGCCTCCTCATCGCCGGCATCCAGCGCGAACGACCCCACCGGCGAGCCGTCGCCGGAAAACGGTATCGGGTCGACCGCCCCTACCGAGAGCACGCCCGGCAGATCTCGGAGCCGGACCGACATATCTCGGAAGAACTCGGTCCGTGAACCGTCTTGACGATAGGCGAACACAGGGAGCGCGTAC
>JBDLJJ010000200.1:0-2884 GCA_039714435.1 Gemmatimonadota bacterium
TCGGGAAGCTCCAGCGTGAACTCGCCCGGTCCATCTGATTCCGGATCATCAGCCGGAAGGTCGAACACGAAATCGGCCGGCTCCACGTCTTCGTCCGGCAGCTCCAACACGATATCGCCGGACTCGTCCTCGGCGGGCTCTTCCTCATCCCCGGTAGCCGCGAATTCGGCCAGCGGGTCGTCCACGTCGTCCAGGACGAGCCAGGGCTCGTCCTCTCCGGCAGCCTCCGAACCGGGCTCCGCTTCTTCCTCGTCATCGGGCATGAGCCAGGGGGAATCGGGCGCCTTCTCGGTGGTGGCCGCCCCGGCATGCCGATCCGTTTCGCTTCCGGCGTCGCCTCTCAGTCGCTCCGCGTGCTCCTCCAGGGTCTCGTCCTGGGGGAGGATCTGGAGCAGAGACTCGACGTACGTCAGAGCCTGCTCAGACTCGCCGGCCTCTTCCGCCATTTCCGCAAGGGCCCGAAGGGCTATCACGTTCGCGGCATCCAGCTCCGCCACCCTTTCGAACGCCTCGATCGCCTCTACCCGGCGGCCCAGACTTCGGAGCGTACGCCCGTGGACCAGATGCGCACTCAGATAGTCTGAGTGCCGCCTCAGCCCTCCTTCGAGAAGCTCCAGAGCACGTTCCAGCTGCCCATCCTTGCGGTACGCGTCGGCCAGGCGCGCGAAAGTCCGGCCGTTCGGATCGCGCCGAACCTGCTGCTCGAACTGCTGTATTTCCTTCGCTAACGGATCAGAGGTCATACTCGCCTGTATGAGAGAGACGCGGTAGGTAAGGCTTACCGAAGATACCGGCCAGTTTTCTCGGGTGTCAAACTGATCTGAAGGCCACGCTTGTTGCCGCTTTCATATGGGTCGACTAGCTTTTGGCGCTTGTTCACGAAACGGAAAAAAATAGGAGAGCCCACGCATGTTCATGCGCTCGCTCCGCGACAATACGAAGTGGATGATGGCTGGGGCGATGTTCATCTTCGCCGGGTGGTTGGTGTTTGACTGGGTGGCCAATCGGGACCAGGCGTCCGCGACCGGCTTCAATCCCGTCATAGGTGTCGTCAACGGCGAGGAGATCCGGTACGGTCAATACAGCCGAATTCTGGAAGGGTCGCTCGCCTCGGCGCGGTCGGGCGGAATCCTGAACGACGAGCAGCGTCACCAGGTGGAGGAAACGTCCTGGGATCAACTCATCGATCAGATTCTGATCGAACAGGAGATCTCGCGCCTCGGCATCGACGTCACCGATGAGGAGATCCGCACAGCTTTCCGGCTGAGTCCACCACCAGATCTGGTGCGCTATCCCGCTTTCCAGACGGACGGGCAGTTCGATTACAACAAATATCAGCAGTTCTTCTCTGACCCCACAGTGGACGAAGCAGTCCTGCTCCAGATCGAGAACTACTACCGCGCTACTCTGCCCCGGATTCGGCTTGCCGAGTTGCTCCAGGACGGCGTCTACATGAGCGACAGGGAGCTATGGCGCATCTTTCAGGACCGCAACGAGTCCGCTTCGGTCGAGTTCGTGTCGATCAATCCAGCTGGCGATGTCCCCGACGATTCTGTCGCGATATCAGAGGATGCCATCGAGGCATACTACAGGGACAATCGGGATGACTTCGCGCGGCCCGCGCAGGCCACAGTGCACGTGGTGAGTTTCTCGACGGCGCCCGCACCGACGGACACCGCCGCCGCCGAGGAGCTGGCGGCCGCGATTCGAGACCAGATCCTCTCCGGCGAGCGGACGTTTTCCGAGGCGGCTCAGACAGAGTCCTCGGATACTCTGACGTCCGCGAATAGTGGAGAGCTGGGCCGGTTCGCGCGTGGCCAGCTTATCCCCGCGCTGGACTCCGTCGCGTTTGGTCTGGCCGAAAACGACGTCTCGACGCCGGTTGCTACGAGCCAGGGATTCCACCTGCTACAGATTGCTGACCTGAACGGAGATACCGCGACGATCAGACACATCGTCATTCCAGTCCAGATGTCCCTGGCAGGCGAAGATTACCTGTTCGATCAGATGGACGCGGTCGAGGCGATCGCGCTGCGGGACGGACTTTCCGCCGCGGCTGATTCGCTCGGGGTAGCCATCACCCGAAGCGCGACGCTTACGGACGGGTTCGACTTCGTTCCGGGGGTCGGGTCGCTCGGTGTGGGTGTGGACTGGATTTTCAGCCCTCTGAGTGAACAAGACATCGTCAGTGATTTCTTCGAGAGCGCTACCGGATTCCACATTCTGGAGTTGGTCGGCAGTGAGGAGGAGGGAACGTTCCCGCTGGAAGAAGTCCGCGCACAGATCGAGGGCAGCCTGAGGGCCGAGCTCAAGACCGAAACCGCGAAACGTTGGATTCGGGACCGGTTGGTACGATTGGCTTCAGGCGAGTCGATGGAAGAGATGGCCGCGGAGCTCGGTTGGAGCTTCGAGCGCGCCGGTCCGTTCACTCGCGTAGCGGGAGGCCAGGCTTTGGGTCAGGCTTCGGAGGCCATCGGTGCCGCGTTCGGCTCCCAAGTAGGTAGCGTTACCGGACCCTGGGAGGCCGGCGCTCGCGTCGTCGCCATCCGCGTCTCGAACCGAACGGCGGCCGATCAGGTCGTGTTCGAAGAACAGAAGGACCTGCTCCGCGGGTCGTTCATTCAGGAGCTACGCGGCGCGGCGGGTGACCTGTGGCTACAGGCCCTGCGTGAGGATGCGAATATCGTCGACCTGCGGGACCGGCTGAACCAACCGGCGGACGACGCCCCGCAGGGTCCACAGTCGATGGGCTAGCCAGGCTAGCCTGTGGAGCGGACCCGTTCTACTCGGTCTTGGCCCGGGTCTGCTCGACTACATCCTCCTCAACTACATCCTCCGGAGTGGAATTGTCGCCTGGCCGAAGCTCGGGAGTTACGTCGTCCTG
>JBDLJJ010000201.1:0-2840 GCA_039714435.1 Gemmatimonadota bacterium
CTGAGTGCTCGGGGGGGGACTCGAACCCCCACGAGATTGCTCCCACAGGATCCTGAATCCTGCGCGTCTACCAATTCCGCCACCCGAGCACTCTGCGGCATCTCGCGTAACCGCATGCTTCCTTGGGACAAGTTCGCCCCCGCACTCGGGCGGAGGCGCTGGCCAGCCCCGTGGGGCCGGAAGGCTTTGCTGTCCGCAAAGGCAGCGCGACAATCTACCCAACCCGTACAGCGGCGCAACCATGTTCGGGCATTCCTTTTCCCTGCTGCGACGAGCGGCGACATTCGTGCCCATGCTCATGTATTCGACGTGCCTGTTCTGCAATCGCCCTCTGGGCGAAAACGAGATTATCGAGAACTTCCCGGTCGGCCGGCGTCTGGCCTACGACGCTTCCAAGGGCCGGCTCTGGGTAGTGTGCCGGCGGTGCGAGCGCTGGAATCTGTCGCCCCTCGAGTCGCGCTGGGAAGCCATCGAGGAGTGCGAGCGGGCCTTCTCTGGAACCCGGCTCCGTGTTTCAACTGACAACATCGGACTCGCCCGCCTGTCCGAAGGACTCGAACTGGTTCGGCTCGGAAGCCCGCTGCGCGAGGAGTTCGCGGCCTGGCGTTACGGAGACCAGTTTGGGCGCCGTCGGAGACGCGCCATCGTATACGGGGCGGCCGCGGTGGCGGCGGGCGGCGCCATTGTCGTGGGTGGTGCTGTGGCCGGGATCACGCTGGGCGGGGGCGGTTACGGCTTCATTCAGCTCTTCCAGGGGATCGCCAACGAGCGTGTCGCTGTGCGCCTGCGTGATCCGGATGGTGAGAGAATACGAGTGCAGGTCAAACATCTGCAGAAGTCGAGGATCCTTCCGGCCGACAATCCTCGGGGCTGGGAGCTGCACGTACGGCACGCCGAAGGCTGGAGGAGCGGTCCGAGCAGCAACGAAGAAACGATGGTGCTCGAGGGCGAGGAGGCGATTCAAACGGCGGGAAAGCTAATGGCGCGGGTCAACCGGGCCGGTGGATCGAGAAGAAATGTCGAGCTGGCGGTGCGGCGCATCGAAAGCGCCGGTCATCCCGAACGCTACCTCCGTGAGCTATCGAAGGAGACCGATCGCTTGTTCGAGGAAAAAGCGGCGCACAAGGGAGAAAAGAAGAGGAAATCGATTGTAGCCGGATCACTCAGTCAGATTCCGAAGTATTCCAGGCTCGCGTTCGAGATGGCAACGCAGGAAGAGGCCGAGCGGGCCGCCATGGAGGGCGAGCTTGCGGTGCTGGAAGCCGCCTGGCAGCAGGCTGAAGAGATTGCCGGCATCTCCGACAACCTGCTCGTCCCCCGCGAGGCGGAGGAGTTCATCGAGCGGGAGAAGCAGGCGGGGAAGGTAGAAGATTCCGATTCCAAGGGCGCGGACGAAAAGTCATAGCGAGTTGCCTTCTGTCTCATATTATGTAAGTTCTTACGTAATGTAATACGAACCAGCCCGCGAGGATCCGTATGAGCTTTTTCGAACAGGTCGGAACTATGGCTATCGGCAGCCGTTTGCGCCGTCTGAGTGCTGTCTTCACTGACGAGGCGCGGCGGATTTACTCCCTGTATGATTTCGACTTCGACCCGCGCTGGTTTCCCGTCTTCTACGTGCTCTCTCACAGTGAAGAGGGCCTGTCCACGACCGAGATCGCGCAGCAAATCGAGCACTCGCACGCCTCCGTAAGTCAGATCGTCAAGGCGATGTGCGCGGCGGGCTGGATGTCTTCGGAACGCGACGCGCGGGACGCGCGGGTCAATGTGATCCGGCTGTCGGAAAAATCGGAGGCGCTTCTTCCCCGTCTCAGGGAGCAGTACGAAGACGTGGGCCAGGCGGTGGATGAGATGCTGGCCGAGGCGCACAGCGACCTGTGGCACGCTCTGGGGGAGGTTGAGCACCTGCTGGAGGAGAAACCGCTGTACAGCCGGGTGAAGGAAAAGTATCGCGCCCGCGCCCTGCCTGACATCGAGATCGTCGATCTGCGGCCCGGATCAGGCGACGCGGAGGCCTTCAAGGATCTGAACATGGACTGGATCAGGGGCTACTTCGTCGTCGAAGAGACGGACCTGTATCAATTGGACCACCCGGAGGAGGTCATCATCGAGGCGGGCGGACACATCCTGATGGCCCTCTACAAGGGCGAGGTGGTCGGCACCTGTGCTTTGATCCACGAGCACGGCCAGTGGGAGCTGGCAAAGATGGCGGTCGGCGACCGGGCGCGCGGAAAAGGGATCGGTGAGCTACTCGGGCGCGCGGTCATCGAGAGAGCCCGGGAGTGTGGGGCCAGCTCGGTCTTTCTCGAGAGCAACACGATCCTCAAGCCGGCCATCGCCCTGTACCGCAAGCTGGGCTTCAAACGGGTAACGGGACCGCCCTCACCGTATGAGCGCTCCAACATTCGCATGGAGCTTAAGCTGACCTGATCGCGTGAGGTCAGCGCCGCCCTGGGGCTAAGGGGCCGGATTCGTGATGAATACGTGCGTCCAGTAACCCGCGGCTAAACCGACGCCGTGATGTGAGTAACCACAGTTTTCGATGTTGGCGCGGTGACCGGAGCTGTTGAGCCACAGATCCAGGGCCGACTCCGCCCCTCCCGGTGTGAGTGCGATATTCTCGCCGGCACCGCCGATCCAGGTGATTCCGGCACCGTCCAGCCGGGCGAAGGGGTCCTCTCCGTCCGGGTTGGTATGTGCAAAGAAGTCACGCTGAAGCATGTCTTCGCTGTGCGCCTGTGCGACATCGCCCGTTTGATCGTGCCACGTCAGGACGCCGCAACCGGCAGACTCCCGGTGGACGTTCATCATCTGGCTGAACGAGGTGATCTCCGGATTGC
>JBDLJJ010000202.1:0-2815 GCA_039714435.1 Gemmatimonadota bacterium
TCTGCGCCAGGCCGAGGTAGACCTCATCCAGCGCCAGTTCGACTATCAGCTCGGCCTGGCCAGACTCGAAGCCCTGCTCGGAGCCGATCTGCGCTGACTTCCCGCACCCCGCGCTCCGCCCCGCCGGACCGCTCCGGCGGCGCCCCGATGTGCCCGGCAGACTCGACCTGACCCGCCTTCCGCGTTATCAATTGGGCATGAGCTTAACAACGTTCGACTCCCTACCGGATTCCTCACGCCTCTGGTGCTTCGGCTCCAGCCGTGAGCTTGCTGTGGACGAAATTAAGGTGCTCGAAACCGGCCTGGCGGCCTTTCTTGACGGCTGGGCCGCTCACGGCGAGGCGCTGGCAGCCGGTTTCTGCGTCCTGGAAGGCCGCTTCCTGCTCATCGCCGTGGACGAAGCGGCGGCCGGCGCCTCGGGCTGTTCCATCGACGCGCTGACGGGCGAACTCAGGCGTCTGCAGGACATGCTGGAGACAGACTTGCTAAGCGGAAACACGGTGTGGTATCGGAGCGAACACGGCCAGGTCGTTTCTTGCGACAGGCAAGGCTTCCGCGACCGCTCAGCCGCCGGAGACGTGTCCTCCAGCACCATCGTATTCGACCACACCCTGACCCGGCTCAAGGACTATCCCGTCCGCTGGGAAGTTCCGGCCGGCGCCTGCTGGCACTCTACCCTGCTGTCCGCCGCAGAGGCGCGTGAAGAAGCGTCCGAATAGCCAGTCCGAAAACGGGCGCGTCGGCCTGGTCCTGTCCGGAGGAGGGGCGCGGGCCGCGTATCAAGTGGGAGTGCTGCGCTACATCGGCCAGCGATTCCCGAACGGCTTCTTCCCTGTCATCACGGGCGTGTCGGCCGGATCGATCAACTCCTCGTATCTCGCCGGCCACGCCGGCGACCTGCTGGAAGCGACCACCGATCTGAGCCGCCACTGGTGCTCGCTCAAAACCAGCACGGTGTTCCGAAGCGGCTATTTTCCCATGCTCGGCAACGTCCTGCGGGTAGGCGCCAATCTCATCTCGGGCGGCTCTTCGCTGGCCCCGCCGACGAAGGGACTGGTGGACACGAAACCTCTCGACGATTTCCTCCGAACAGTAATCGACGGCGGCGGCATTCAGGGCAACATCGAGCGGGGGCGCCTGCGGGCAACCGCAGTGACGGCTACATCTTACAAGACGGGCCAAACGATTACTTTCGTAGAGGGGCATCCGGACGTGGAGGCGTGGGAGCGAGTGCGCCGCCGGTCGTCAAACACCCGCCTGTCCGTGGATCACGTCATGGCTTCCACGGCCATTCCGCTGTTCTTTCCGGCCCGGGCCGTGCACGGGGAGTATTTTGGCGACGGAAGTATCAGACAGGCTCATCCGCTCGCTCCCGCGGTCCATCTCGGAGCCCACCGCATCCTGGCCGTCTCATCCCGATACCAGCGCAGCGGCAAGGAGGCCCGGAAGGCGACCGTGGAGGGATATCCGCCAGCGGCGCAGGTTATCGGACTCCTGCTCAATTCGATTTTCCTCGACAACCTGGACGCGGATGCGGAGCGGCTGCAGCGAATCAACCAGCTCGTAACGCGCATTCCGAGCGCACGCCGCTGGCTGGTGTCACAGGGCGAATTACAGCTGCTAGTGCTCAAGCCTTCCCGGGATCTGGGGCGCATGGCCGGTGAATTCGAGGGTCAGTTGCCACGCTCGGTTCGTTACATGATCCGCGGCCTTGGGAGCAAGAAGCTGTCCAGCTCGGACCTCGTCAGCTACCTGCTGTTCGAGTCGGAATTCATTTCCAGGCTTATACGGCTCGGCGAGGAAGACGCGCGGCGCCAGTGGCTCAAGATTCGCCGTTTTCTGAGCTGGGAAGGTGAGGAACAGGCGGCGTCAGCCGGCTAGGCGAATCACCCTCCAGGCCGGAACCTCAACCAGGATCCAGAACCGAGTGCAGGGCCGTCTCCAACTCCGGATGAAGGAATTCGAAGCCTGCCGCGGCGAGCCGGGCCGGGCGGACCCTCTGGCTGGCGAGGAGCATCTCGTCGGCCATGGAGCCAGCCGCCAGGCGCAACGCGGCAGCCGGTACGGCAGCCAGCGTGGGGCGGCGCAGCGCCCTTCCCAGTGCGCGCGTGAAAGCGATGTTGCGCACCGGAGCCGGCGTGACCGCGTTTACGGGGCCGGAGATGCTGTCGTCTTCGCTGACCCTCAGAATGACGCGCACCGCATCCGCCAGAGTGATCCAGCTCATGAACTGGCGGCCTGGGCCCAGACGCCCGCCCAGGCCCAGCCGGAATGGCGGCAGCATACGCTGCAGCGCACCGCCCGAGCTGGCCAGCACGATTCCGAACCTGAGATGAACCACCCGTATTCCGGCCTGTCGGGCTGGCGCCGCGGCGGACTCCCAGCGGCCGCATACGTCCGCCAGAAATCCGGCCCCGGGCGGACTGTCCTCGTCCAACCACTCGTCGCCTCGATTCCCGTAGATTCCCACGGCAGAGGCCGTCACCAACACCCTTGGCCGGACCGCCGCAGCCGCCAACGTGCCCGCCAGGAGCCCCGTCCCTTCGACCCGGCTCGTCAGGATTCGGGCCTTCTTGCTATCCGTCCAGCGTCCGGAAGCAACGCTTTCGCCCGCCAGGTGCACGACTACATCGAACCCTTCCACATGTGCCGAATCTATCTGAGCGCGGGTGGGATCCCAGCGCACCGCGTCGGGCGCGTCGTGCCCGCCGGAGCGTGTGAGCGTCGCCACCCGGGCCCCGCTGGACCTCAGGCTGTCGGACAAGGCGCTCCCGATGAGGCCTGTGGATCCGCTGATGAGAACTCGCTGCATTCT
>JBDLJJ010000203.1:0-2735 GCA_039714435.1 Gemmatimonadota bacterium
CTGCGCTCCTCCGGTGTCGCGACGAGCGGCCCGCCCCCGTTCGACGCACGGGCCAAACGCCAGTTCGCCGCGGCCCTCGACCGGGCGCTCACCCGGATGACGCGGCGCAGCAGCGGTTGAAACCGGAGCCGGGGTCAGCTCGTTTCCCATCTCATATGACGACCTTACAAATTGCGCTCAGAGTCCTTCTACTCACCAGTCTCGTCGGATGCTCGACAAGCGTTCCGGAGGCCGGGGCGCCACCGTCGCCGCTGGACCGGGTGGCCGGCGATGCAGTCGCGACTGGCATTCCGGGCGTCTCCATTGCTCTCATCGAACCGGACGGATCGATCACGACCGGTGTGGCGGGTGTGGAAGACCGGGCCACGCGGGCGGCGACTACCGAGGCCTCACTGTTTCATTCCGGGAGCACAACGAAGGCGGTCACCGCTGCCGCGGCGCTGATACTCGTAGACCGCAGGAGGCTGGCGCTCGACGCGACCCTGCCCGACCTGCTTCCCGCAGATGTGATTGAGGGCGTTCCGCATTCTGGCCGCATCACGGTCATCCAACTGCTGGAGCACAGGAGCGGTCTCTATTCCCCCAATAACGATCCGAAATATCTGGCCCGATATATAGGTCCGGAAAGGAGCCGCCTGCCGTTCTGGGTGGAACCAGAAATCGTCGCCTTCGCCGCCGACCCGGATAACGAGCCCGCGAACCTGCCGGGTGAGGGCCAGCGCTACAGCGACACCAATTACGTCCTCCTCAGTCTCATCGTGGAGGCAGTAGCGGGTGAACCCTTCAAGGCCTTCGTGCAGCGTGAGGTTTTCGATCGTCTGGGCATGCCGAAGACCTACTTTCTGTCGGACAGGCCAGACGCGGCGCGCGTAAGGGGCTACACGATGGACTCAGACATCATTCGGGACATCGGCCTCGATCCAGCTCTGGAGGCCGATAGCGAAGGATACATCGACACTACGGACGCGCAGGAACAGAGTGACGGCGCCGCAGGAATTATCCTGACCGTGGCCGACCTCGGACGCTTTGCCTACGGCGCAACGCAGACGGACCTGCTCAGCCCGGCCTCGCGTCAGGTGTTCCTGGGCGTGGCCGACGGAATCGGCGACGTAGGGGACGGCGAGTCCCTCGGCGTGCTGCGCGGCTACGCGTTCGATTACGGCCGCGTTGTGACTTCGGAGGGTGACGGGCCAGGTACGAACACGCTTTGGGCCATGGAACTCGATTCCAACAGAATCGTGGCCGTGGCGATCAATCTATTCGGCCGCTGGGACGAGTCGGACTACCTGCTGAACGAACTCGTTCCCGCGGCGCTGGCCATAAAACGCTAGCCCACCAAAGAAACCCCCGACGCCCGGCCGAGTATACTGAGCAGTGAAACGGCGCCCCGGCCTCATGTAAGCCTCAGGCACGCCTCAGGCTGGGTCGCCATCGATGTGCTTGTGCCCGCAGTGTGAGGAGCTCTGCATGGATCGGCGTTCTCGTCAGCCAGGCTCTTACCCGCGGTGAGGAGGGGCAGGGAGGTCGGGATCGCGGCCGTAGCCATCACGGCCATCGTGTATCTGCCTTCCGGCGTGTCCGCCCAGGAGCCACCGGCCCGCAACCCCGCCGATTACGCGCCGGCCTACCAGCTCAGCACGGGAAAGGCCGCCAAGAAGAAGCGCGCCCTGGGGATCATCGCCGAGCCTCTCGGCACACTCGACCCCTGCACGCGGGCGGCCGGCCCCAACTTCGTAAACTTCGTCAGCCGGGGCCGCACGGTCGGTGAGGCCACCTATATGTACGGGATCGACCTGTGCACGCTGCGGCCGTTCGTGTACCAGGAGCCGACGCGCCCCGGCGCCATCGCCGGTTTCGACGCCAACCCGCCCCGAATTCGCTGGGCCAACGACCCCGCCGACAGCCGCAACCTGCGCGGCGACCGTTTCGGTCTCGAGCTTCTGGTCGGGATGGAGGGCGTGTTCACAACCGCCAACGTGGATTTCGGCCTGTCGGCCGACCGGAATCCGGACGCGTCACTGGCTCCCTACATCGGGATTCGCTTCAGCCGCATCCGCCTGACCTATTCCCGGGCCGCGTTCCCGGGCCGCAACACGTGGCTTACGAAGGTAGGCCTGATGCCGTTCCGCCAGAGCCCGCGCCGGGGGCCGCGCCCCGGCATGCCGCAGGGCAGCCCCGCTGGGGTGACCGAGCACTTCGCAGCCGTGTCCGATTTGTGCAATGCCGCAGGTCTGGGCATACGGGGCGTGGACGAGTTCCGGGTGGGTGAGAAGGAGGAGGAGGGGTTTCCGGTCACGCTGAGCATGGTTTCGTACTGCGGACCCCAATACACGGCCTATTCCGTACGTACGACTACGAGCCGGGCGTACTTCAGCCAGTTCAACAACACGTATCCGCAGTTCGCCAACTGGGGCGACATTCCGCGCGGCGGCCTGCTCAACAATTTGGCCTTCGTGGGCGGGTACGGGAACGTCGACCACGCCATCTCGGCACGGTCGAGTATCGAAACCAAAGTACTGTATCTGGGCATCGGCCTGAGCTTTGGTGACAGCCGCTGGCGTTTCGACGGCGGCCGATTATTCCCGCTGGAGGACTTCGAGTTCGCCGACGCGCTCGGCACCACCCGGATTGACGTGACGGGGTGGACGGCCGGATTCCAGCGAGCCCTGAGCCTGAGCGAGATAGGCCTGTGAGAGATCGGCCTGTGCGAGTCGCCGCCTGCCTTGGCGCGCTGC
>JBDLJJ010000204.1:0-2618 GCA_039714435.1 Gemmatimonadota bacterium
AGGGTCGGGGTCGTGACTTCACGGTCCGGGGCGGCGGTGCGTGACGTGGTAAGCGTCATTCAAAGGCGCGCGCCTTGGACCAGGATTCTCATCTCGGACTGCCGAGTGCAGGGGCCCGGCTCAGCCGATGACATCGTGCTTGCCCTGAACCGACTGGTCCGGGAGGGCAGCTGCGACGTGATCATTCTGACGCGCGGCGGAGGTTCGATCGAAGACCTGTGGGCTTTCAACGAAGAGGTCGTAGCGCGGGCCATTGCCGAGTGTCCCGTGCCGACAGTCTCGGCGGTTGGGCATGAAATCGATGTAACGATCGCGGATCTCGTAGCGGACCGCCGCGCGCCCACGCCTTCGGTGGCGGGCGAAATGGTCGTGGAAGACTCTCTCGTCATTCAATCAGGTTTGCAGGCTCTGGCCGAGGGCCTGGTTTCGGGACTGCGGCAGAGAACAGAGGCGGGCGGAGATCGGCTACGCCAGGTGGCTATGGCCGCCGTTCTCCACACGCGCACACGGCTCGAGAGGATGACAGCGCAGCTGGCGCTGGCTGCCGGGCGGCTCGAGGCGCTCAGCCCGCTGGCGATTCTGGGCCGCGGGTATGCGGTCCCGCTCAGCACGGAGGGCAAGGTGCTACGCAGTGCGAGTGACTTCGAGCAGGGTGTGCGCTTCAAGCTTCGCATCACGGACGGCGAGGCCGAGTGCGTGTCGGAGGGAAACAGAATGAATCAAGACGGGGAGGCCAACGAGTGAACTCGCAGACGGACGTGTCGTTCGAGAACTCGCTCAAGGAGCTGGAGCGGATCGTTGGTGCTCTGGATCGCGACGAGCTCGAACTCAGCCAGGCGCTGAAGCTGTTTTCCGAAGGGATCGAACATCTTCGCTCTGCCAGCCGCTGTCTGGACGCGGCCCGGGGAAGTGTAGAGGAGCTGATCGAGGGCGCGGAAGGCGATCTCACTTCGATCGGCATCGACCGAGACTTTCTGGAGCCCAAGGGAGTTTGACGAACTCTGCGACCGGCCGCGCCCCATGGTCCGGCGCATTGGTGGAAGCCAAGCTGGCCCGCATCGATGCGGCGCTTCAGGCTTTCGTCAGCCGCGAGCTGGAGGGAATCCCGCAGGCGACGGCGGCTCCGATCAGAAGTGCCGTGCTCAGCCCCGGGAAGCGGATTCGGCCACTACTGGTGCTGGCTGCGTACGAGGGCGCCGGCGGGACCCGTGAGGAGGTAGCGACGCTGGCCTGTGCGGGCGAGTTGGTGCACGCCTACTCCCTCGTGCACGACGATCTTCCGTGCATGGACAATGACGTACTTCGCCGGGGGCAGCCTACGCTGCACGTGCGGTACGGCGAAGCGGCAGCGGTCGTCGCCGGAGCCGCGCTGATGCCCATGGCCGTGCGGGCCGTCCTAACTGCCGGCCAGGCGATGGGGCTGCCTGACGAGACCGTGCGCAGTCTGCTCCTCACACTGGCGGAGGCATCCGGGGCGTCCGGCATGGTGGGCGGACAGTTACTGGATCTCCGCGCGGAGGGACGCCGCGTCTCGGCCGAGCGCCTGGAGAGAATTCATACTGGAAAGACCGCTCGGCTGATCGCGGCGTGCGTCGTAATGGGCGGGCTTGCGGCTGGGGCGGACGACTCGGTCGTCGAGTGTCTGCGGCGGTTCGGGCTCCGGCTCGGGCTGGCCTTCCAGGCGGTGGACGATATTCTGGATGTCACCGGGTCGGACGTAGAGCTGGGTAAGCCGAGCGGGCGGGATCGTGACCTGGCCAAGGCCACGTACCCGGCGGTGCTCGGTATGGATGGTGCCGAGCACATGAGCCGGCGGCTGGCCACGGCTGCGCTTGGCGAACTGGAAATGTTGAGCGGTGCGGACGAGTTGAGGAATATGGCCCTGTACGTTATCGAGCGGCGTAGCTGATGAGACTCGGGGTGCTGGCGAATCCGGCCCACGATGGCCTCGAGGACGTTGTAGCGGAGCTGCGCCGGTCCGCCGATGCTCTGGGATTCCAGCTGGTCGTGGGGCCTGAGCTGGTCGAGCATTTCGGTTCCGAGGAAACTCTCGAGTCCGCGGCGACACCGGTGGACACCCTGCTCACACTGGGAGGAGACGGGACTCTGCTGCGGGGGGCGCAGATCGCCGGCCCGCACGGGATTCCGGTTCTGGGCTGCAATCTGGGCCATCTGGGGTTCCTGACCGCCGGCGCCCGACCGGAACTGGGGACCATGCTGCGGCGCCTCGCCGGGCGGGATTTCCACGAAGAAGAACGGACCGCTCTCGACATCGAAGTTCAAACGGACGGCTCGTCGAAGGCTGGAGGCAGCGGAAGCACCACGCTCCGCTACGCGCTCAACGATGCGGTAGTGCACCAGACCGGGCTGGCGCGGCTCATACGGCTGCACGTGTTCGTGGACAGCGAGGAGGTCGGGCAGTACAGCGCCGACGGAATCGTGATTTCGAGCGCTACCGGGTCTACGGCGTACAGCCTCAGCGCCGGAGGTCCTATCCTGGTGCCGACCCTCGACGCCCTGGTAGCGACTCCGATCTGTCCCCACTCCCTGGCCATCCGGCCCCTGGTCGTCTCTTCCGCGTCCACGATTCGGGTCGAGGTCGTCTCTGAAGCGGGGGC
>JBDLJJ010000205.1:0-2614 GCA_039714435.1 Gemmatimonadota bacterium
GCCTGCCATGCCGGCGGCGAGAGTCGAGTAGAGCAGTACCGTGAGTGTTGGGTGCATAGAAGCTCTCAACCTATTCGGACGACCGCGCGCGGCAACCGGTGCATGCCGCAGAGGACGCCTCGCCCTGGCGGGCGGGCCTGTTTACGTTTCCTGCAGTATGTTCAGAACACTGGGTACCAGCGAGCATTGGCGGCGAATTGTAGCTCTGTGCACGCTCGCGGCTGCGGCTTTCTCCGCCTGCTCGCGAGCACCCGACCCGGCCACACCGGTCTTTCAGCCCGTCCGTCCGGTGGCCGAGATCCGGGCGGAAGCGCTGGCGGCCGATCCGCCGGCCGAGGAACCGCCCGCGGCTGGTTTTCTCGCCGCGGAAATGGTCGAGCTCCGGATGCTCGACAGCACGATTGCTTACGACATCCGCTACGCGACGGCTAACAACTTCATGGGCGCCCGGTTCTATGAATCGGCCCACGCCCTTCTGCGCCGTCCCGCCGCCGAAGCCTTGGTCCGAGTGCACCGGCGGCTGGCGGCCGGGGGACTCGGGCTGCACGTGTTCGATGCATACCGCCCCTGGCATGTAACCAGGATGTTCTGGGACGCAACCCCGCCACACCTGCGGGATTTTGTGGCCGACCCATCACGGGGCTCCAGGCACAACAGAGGTGCGGCGGTGGACCTCACGCTGTACTGGCTCTCGTCCGGACAGCCCGTCGAAATGGTGACCAAATACGACGATTTCTCAGAGCGCGCACACATCGGATACGAGGGAGGCTCACCGCAGCAGCGACGCCTGCGCGACCTGCTCCGCACTTCCATGGAGGCGGAGGGATTCACGGTGTACTCACTCGAATGGTGGCACTACGACTTCGAGGGCTGGGAGAGGTACCGAATCCTGAACGACACGTTCGAAGAGATGGCGGAGCGCTAGTACTTCTGCGATGGTACCCAGTCTGACTCAGGCTCGAAGTGGTTCCACAAGAGCTTCGACACCTTGCGCAGGAGCGCAAATCCAGCGTTATCCTGCCCCCAACTCGTGTCTTCCTGATCCCCGGTGATGACGCTGAACACATAGTCACCGTGGGGCGCGTTAACGAGCACGACCTCAGAGCGAGAATCGCTGGATGCTCCCTGCTTCGACGCCGCTTGTACGGTGGGCGGAATCTGAGACAGGGACTCGTCGTTCCAGTAGATCCGGGTCAGAGCCCTGTACATTTCCTCGCTGGCCGCGGGGCTCACGGCTTCGCCGTCGCGGATCATGACCAGCAGTTCGGCCATCTCGCGCGGAGAAGTCTGTCCCCAGCCGTACTTCTTCCACTCTTCCTGGCGACCCCAGGTGCGTGAGTTTACCCGAGTGCATTCGAAGCCGTGTTCAGCCAGCCACTCGTTGATAGCAGTGCCTGTGCCGGCCAGTTGCTGCAGCCACAGGCTGGCGGTGTTGTCGCTCGTTGTGATCATGAGCAGCACGACCTTGCTCAGATCGATCCTCTCGCCATGCCTGAAAGAGCCGAGCAGGTCGCTCTCGCCCTCGAACAGCAGAGAATCTGCGTAGGTGAGCTCCTGATGATAGTCGAGCTTCCCCTGCTCAATAAGATCGAAGATCTTGAGAAGGATCGGGACCTTGATCATGCTGCTCGTCGGGAAGTGATCTTCCGACCGTATCGAGGCCGACTCCCCGGTTACAAGGTGCCGAACGTAGAGTCCCACCTCTCCCGGAAAACCCTTCACCAGCTTCTCCAGCTTCTCCTGGAGACGATGGTCAACGTCCGGACTGGCGTCGGCCAGCCCATCCGTGGAACCTGCCAGCTGACCGAACGCCGTGGCCGGGGCTCCCGTGCTGAGCAGGATCCCTAGCGCTGCAGCGACAGCGATCGGCCGTCTAACGTTTCGACAAATCATCCGGAGACAGTTTCAGCCGGTGGGCGTTGATGCAAGTAAAGCGGACTCCCACTTCTCTGAGAGACTGACAGCCAACCAACGGGAGTTGTTAGAAATTGATTCGTGGAGTGCCGCCTTTATACCTAGCCTTGCTAAGTATAGAATATCAAGTATGAAATCAGAAACTCTAAAAGGACACCTCGAGATTCAGGTGTTGAGATTGCTCGAGGACGAACCGTAGGTAGCAGGATGGTTGTGAGCGGAACTCGGCGAGTAAGCCGAATGAATGAACTGAAGGCGTCTTGGGCCTTCAATCCGCCTCGGTATTCGAGCTAGTCCGCCGCCGAAAACGAATATAGCGAGCGCGCCTGGCCTTTATAGTGGGCCTGGCGCGCTGAGCTCGCCTCCTGACGGCCGCCTCAGCCGAGCGCCTCACCCCAGCGCCTCGGCGGCCTCCAGAGCCGTGAAATAGACCCGGTCGGGGATGTCCGCCTCACGTTTCCAGCGTGCGCCGGCGGTGTAGAAGTCTGGGTCGGCACCTCGACTGCTGGTGTCTTCGACTAACGAGGCCACGGGATCTGGCGGCAGCTGGGGCGAACGAGACGAACTCCGGCGAAACCCCGCGTGGGTCTGCCCTTTCGGATCTACGAAGGCCGGCTGATCGGCCTGACCCGTTCCCGATCTCCACCACTGGGTCTTCCAGCCCTGCTCGTGCACCAGCCTGTGATGATGGCGGCACAGC
>JBDLJJ010000206.1:0-2538 GCA_039714435.1 Gemmatimonadota bacterium
GTGCCCAGGGACAAGTCGGCCAGCATGGACAACAACAACGGCCACCGGATCTTCGTGCAGCTCGAGTCTGACAACGAGGTCACGAACCCGGGCGGTAAAAACAATCATCTGGGCAAGGGCGGCAACGACGATCAGAATCACATCTTCCTCTGCAACAGCACGAATGATGAGGGCGACTCGACGGATCAGCGCTGCTCTGACTACGGCGATCCGGACGACTGGGGCGTGATCGACGCCAACGCCACGGACGGCGACGGAGCTCTTCTGGCGGTGCCCGATCCCTGCGCCGGCAACGACAGCACGGACGGCTGCACGCCGAGGTGGGCTGTCTACGCGCGCGCTCTGGCCGGTAACCAGGCGACAATTACAACCTGCGCCGACGAAGATTATGCCTACGACAACACAAAGGACACGTGGTGCGGTGACAACGGAATCACGCTGTATCCCAACCACGGCCGGAAAGCGACCGACGTCTCGGACAACCTGCTCAAGATGACGATCACGGTTGACGATGCGCTTGATCCGGAGCTCGGTGCTTGCATAGACCGCGGCAGCGACGGGACCGACGACCTTCCCGACACGTACGACGTGTACCTCTTCGACCGGTGCTTCCAGGACTACTTCTGGAACTACGACAACAACGGTCTCAAGAACCTCGAGCTGCGATTCTACCGGACCTAGTTGGCAAGCAGTATCAGTTAATCTGGACACAGGCCCCGCGCTGGCACGAACCGGCGTGGGGCTTCGTGTTCCTACGTGCACCAGCACCACTGCTCGTTCGGGCACTCTCCTTGCTGCCCTTTTGTTAGGGAGGTAGTCTCGGACTCGATTCCATATTTCAATAAGGACGGTGCATGAACGGCTCGTGGAAAATTATTCTGGGTATGGTCGCTGCGGGAGCGGCGGTCTGGGCCCTGTCTCGTCAGCCCGCTTACGGCGACAGCGCGGCAGCGGACGAGGTACTCGCCGTAGTCGGGGGCATAGATATAACGCGCAGCGAGGTGGAGGCAGCCGGCTCTGAACAGTTCACCCAGCTCCGGCAGCAGCTTTACAGCCTGACGGAGCAGGGCCTGGAGCAGACGATCCAGCTAAAGCTTTTCGAGCTCGAGGCCGAGGCCCGCGGGGTCACGAGCGAAGAGCTCCTGTTCGACGAGGTGGAGAGCAAGGTTGTGCAGCCCACTGCAGCGGAAGTGGACGCTTTCTACGAAGAGCGCAGGGACGAGATTCCTGCCACGTACACGAGGGAAACGATAGCGCCGCAGATCACGGCGTTCCTCCGCCAGCAGGCTAGAAACGAGCCCTTCAACGCTTTCATCGCCCAGCTCAGAGTGAAGTACGATGTGAGCAACCTGCTCGAACCACCCCGGATCGAAGTGGCCACGGCAGGGTTTCCGTCCAAGGGCTCCGCCGACGCTCCTGTCACCATAGTCGAGTTCGGCGACTTCGAGTGCCCCTTCTGCTACCGGCTCATCGAGAGCCTGGAGCAGGTCGATGAGAAGTATGGAGATCAGGTGCGACTCGTGTACAGACAGTTCCCGCTCAACAGCATCCACCCACACGCACAGAAGGCGGCCGAGGCCTCACTGTGCGCGGCGGAGCAGGGCAAGTTCTGGGAGCTGCACGACGAGATGTTCGCTAACCAGAGAATGCTCGGGGTTGAGGATCTGAAGGCGACAGCGGTCCGTCTCGGCATGGATGGAGAGCGCTTCAATATCTGTCTCGACACCGGTAAGTTTGTCGAGGAAGTCGCCGCCGATGTCGAGGTAGGCATGCGACTGGGCATCAACGGCACGCCGGCACTCTACATCAACGGCAGGTTCCTGTCCGGCGCCCAGCCCTTCGAGGTCATCGCGCCGATCATCGACGACGAGTTGCGCCGGGCTGCTTCGCAGGGTTAGGCGAACGAGGCTCTCTGTGCGCAGTTGTTACCCTTTCCTTCTGGCGGCCACACTCGTGTGCGCGCCGCGGCTAATGGCCCAGGAGCCGCCGACTCCGGTTCCTGCTGCTGTGCTCGAGCCAGGGACACACGTTCGCATCACGCTTGAGGACAGCCGGAACCGCGACAGGATTCGCGGATACTTGCAGGCACTGGACGCCACCGGCAGTACCTTCGAGGTCAGACAGGATTCGCTTGTTACCTTGACTCTTCCAGTCGAGACTGTCACCCGAGTGGAGCGGAGCCTCGGTCGCCGGTCGAACGCTCTAGTGGGGGCCGCGGTGTTAGGCGGGCTTGGCCTGGCGGCTTCTCTGCCTTTTTGCCTCGATGATGAAACGGCCAGAGAATATGACTGTGGGCGTATATTGGCTGCCTTGGCGGGAGGTGGGGCTCTGGTTGGCGCTCTGGCGGGCCTGGTGATGAAGAGTGAAAAGTGGGAGGAACTGCCGCTCTCGGTCCTGCATGCCGGAGCTTCGGCTGGCGGTGGGCTCGGCCTGGTGGTGACCTTTCCTGGACCATGAGGGATTCCTGATGAGGAAAGAAACGATGTTACTGGCGGCTCTCCTACTGTTCAGTTCTTCCGGACTGGCCGCTCAGGATAG
>JBDLJJ010000207.1:0-2517 GCA_039714435.1 Gemmatimonadota bacterium
CTCCGGATGTGGCGCGTGTGTCGATGGCTGACAGCAGCTTCGTGCTAAGGGAGCCAACGGCTGTGGCCGATTCCATCATCGGCACGGACGAGGCATCGGGCTCACGGCGAGCCTTTTCCATAGACGCGGTAAAGGCGGTCGAGCTCAAGCACGTGGATCGAAAGGCGACGGGCTGGGCAATCGGACTGGGCGTTCTTGGCAGTGCGACCGCGGCTCTAGTGATCTGCGCTGCAACGTACTGCTACGAGTAAGCTCCAATCCCCCTGGGGTCCAAGCCCCTTGGATGAGCCCTAGCTCTACACTCCGCGACTAGCCACCTCATCATAGAAGTGCGCGATCGTCTTGATCCCTTTGCGGTAGATGTCGAGATCGATCCACTCGTCGGGTGCGTGGGCGTTACAGCCCGGTAGGGCGAAGCCGAGGAGTAGGACGGGTGCCTCGAACACCTCTTCGAATAGCGACACGATCGGAATCGAACCGCCTTCTCTGATGTAGACTGGTTCCTTTTCGAACACGGTTTCCAGGGCAGCAGCCGCAGCGTCGTAGATCGGCCGGTCGGGGTCGGCCGCCCAGGGCTGTCCGCCGTGTGATCGAATCACTTCGACGCTGACGCCGCTTGGAGCGAGTGACTTGAAGTGCTCCTCGAAGCGTTCCGCGATGTCGTCCGGATCCTGATCCGGGACGAGGCGCATGGAGATCTTGGCGCTGGCCTTGGACGGCAGCACAGTCTTTGAACCGTCGCCCGTGAATCCGCTGATCATGCCGTTCACGTCCAGCGTGGGCCGGTACCAGACGCGTTCGAGGGTGCTGAACCCGGCCTCGCCGCCTAGCGCCGGTGCGCCGACCTCCTCCCGGAACTCCTCATCAGAGAACGGGAGGCCAGCCACCTGCGCCTTTTCCGCCTCCGTCATGGGCCGCACAGCGTCGTAGAAGCCGGGGACGGTAACTTTGCCGTCCGCGTCCCTGAGGGGCGCGATCATGCTGGCCATGGCGTTGGCCGGATTCACCACCGCGCCGCCGTAACTGCCGGAGTGCAGGTCACCCGCCGGGCCGGTGACTATCACGTCCAGGTATGCGATGCCGCGCAGGCCCGTCCCGATCGAGGGGCAATCGGCGGCAAGCATGCTGGTATCGCTGATTACGACCGCATCGCAGGCCAGACGCTCCGCCTGCGCTCGCAGGAATCCGTCCAGGTTGCTGCTCCCGACTTCCTCCTCGCCTTCGATAACCAGCTTCACGTTCACCGGCAGGCCGGTGCCGCCTTTGAGCCTTGTCTCAAGGGCCTTGAGATGCATGTGGACCTGGCCCTTGTCGTCGATCGCTCCTCGGGCGTACAGGCGGCCATCGCGCTCGGTGGGCTCGAAGGGCGGATCCGTCCACAAATCCACGGGATCCACGGATTGTACGTCGTAATGCCCGTAGACGAGCAGCGTCGGAGCACCGGGCTGCTCTGTGTGCTGGCCCACGACCATCGGATTGCCCTCTGTGGCGATAACCTCCACGCCTGAGAACCCTAGCGCTCGCACTTTGTCCGCCACGAATTCGGCGCACTGCCGGGTCGGCTCAGCAAAGCCCGATTCCGTACTGATGCTCTGAATGCGGAGGAAGTCCTTCAGTTCGGCGAGAAAGTCGTCATAGTTGGCGTCGATGTGGCCGGCGATGTCAGACAAGTTGTGTTCTCCTGATTACGATTACGCGATTACGCGGGGCTTATACATGCACCGGCTGTTGTCCCGCGCCCGGCTGGCCGTCGCAGCGCTCGAGGGCGACTTCCAGAGCGCCGGCCAGCAGGCCCCGCTCCGTGCTGCCCACCCGGTTCGCGGCTTCGTGAAGAGCATCGGACACTGTTTGCTCGACGGATTCGATCACTGCAGTGGGGCTCAATATCGTGTCGACCGCGCTCTGGCAGGCAAAGGCGTGCGCGGTCCCGCAGCCCGCTATTACATCCGCCACGACCGCGAAACGGGAGTCGCCCTCCCGTTCCAGCCGTGTGTCACCGGGGCACTCGGCCCAGAACGGATGATTGGCGGCGGAGACGATCATGCTCACGCCTGATTTCTCGAGCCGGTCCAGGGCCACGTCGTTGAGCAGGCCTGATGCTGCCGCGGCCACGAAGACGTCGGCCTCTGTGTCCCAGATCCGCTCGCGTAGTTCGCGCGCCTCTTCCTCATGCACATCTATCGGCAGGCTGTTGCCAGTCCGGTCGGCCAGCAGGCCATCCACCTCAGCCGCGCTCAGGCCCCGGTCGCTGAACAGGCCGCCCGCCGCGTCCGTTATGCCCACGATCTTGAGGCCGGCCTGGGCCATATAGTGGGCCGCGGCGCCGCCCACGATTCCGAAGCCCTGCAGAACTACCCGGGTCTTCGTCAGGTCTCTTCCCTGCAGCTCCAGCAGACGTCGGGCCGAAGCCGCCACGCCGTACCCGGTGACTGTCTCCCACAGACAGGTGTTGCCGATGCCGTACTTTCCGCCTACCGGCTGGTTCAGGGCCAGGTCCATCAGTTCCGCGCGCCGGCC
>JBDLJJ010000208.1:0-2504 GCA_039714435.1 Gemmatimonadota bacterium
CCCCGGCAGGAGGCGTTCGGGATCGAGGTCGAAATCCTTCACTGGAACGGCGTCCCAATCGATCGATACGTCGATAGTCTTGCACGGGCCATGCCGGGCGGAAATGCTGCAGCGCGGCGCGCGCGTGCCATGAACTCGCTGACACTCAGGTCGCTGACAAGGGGACAGATTCCGGATGAGGACTGGGTCACCCTCCGGTACCGTACCAGGGAAGGAAAAACCCGGGAATACGAGCAACCGTGGTTGCTTTTCCAGCCGCGACAGGGGTTCCGAAACCTCTCCCCCGACAACTTCGGCCACGCTGAAGCCTCAGGCCTGGGCCTCGACGACCAGACCGACGATCTCCAACAGGCAAAGAAATCGCTGTTCGCGTCGTCCCAGGTCGTGGAGGAGGAACGCATCCAGGGCGGCGGCGAACTGAGGCCGGCCCGGGGCAACAAGGTTCCGAGCAGGCTCCCCACGATCTTCAGGGCCCGCAATGTAACCTCATCTGACGGCACCAGGTACGGGTTCCTGAGGATATTCAGCTTCAACGTCAACAGCGCCGACCTGTTTGTCGACGAGTTCGAGCGGCTGCTCGGCGAGCTTTCTCCCGAGGGCGTCGTCATCGACATCCGTGGCAATGGAGGTGGACTCATACATGCAGCCGAGCGCGCCCTGGAACTGCTGAGCCCCGTCCCGATCGATCCCGAGCCGGCACAGTTCATCAACACCCCGGCCACCTTGAGTCTTTGCCGGGAGCACCAGGAATCGACGCGTCTGCGGGGTCTCTCGCTCAAGCCCTGGCTGAACTCCATGGAGCGGTCAGGGGCGAGTGGAGCCACGCACTCGCTGGGATTCCCGATCACATCTCGCTCGGATTGCAATCGACGCGGGCAGCGTTATCAGGGGCCGAAGGTGTTGATCATTGATGGTCTCTGTTACAGCGCGGCGGATATGTTCGCGGCGGGGTTCAAGGATCACGAACTCGGGCCAATCGTCGGGCTTCACACCAACACGGGCGCCGGGGGCGCGAATGTATGGTCCCACCGGCTGCTTCAGTTTCTTCTGGCCGACGAGCCCGACAGGGGCAGGTTTCGTCTCCTGCCGAAAGGGGCCGATCTACGCGCCGCGGTTCGACGCACGGTACGAGTTCGGCAAAACGCGGGAGAGCTCGTCGAGGATTTCGGGGTGAAGCCGGACATCATCTACGAAATGACTGCCGCCGACGTTCTGAAAGACAACAGAGATCTGATCAGGAGTATGACCGCGTTGCTCAAAGACCAGCAGAAGCACAGCGTGTCGGTCGAGAAGACCGGTCAGGTGCTCGGCATTAGGTCCCCGGGGTCGGATTCGGTAAGTGTCACAGCGGGCGGCTGGCCGGTACGCACCCTCAGGATCGGTCGAACCGGTCGTGCTTCGCTGAGACTCTCCGACCTGGGCGTGCACGGTGACGTGCTGGAGTTTGTCGCCTATACCGATGACAAACCCGTCGCACGCACCCGATACGATCTGTCTGCAAATCCATCAGAGGTCCAAGATGGCGAAAGGAAGCTTCGATCACTGGCTCACCGCGGCACACGACGGTAAACCTGCATCCGATGTTGTTTCCCTGGGCATTGAGGCGCTGAGCGGCGTCACCGCACAGGACAGGCAACAACTGGATGACGCTTTCGGCGTCAACACCGTCGGGGAGTTCGCGTCGAACCGGTTTGTACAGCGGGCGAAAAGCATCGCGGAGGAGGCAGCCGGGATCGGACACGATCCCGGTCCCAACGTCGACTGGACGACCTTCTTCTCGGGCGCGCCGCTGGCCACGTACCAGGCACACCCGGCCGAATTCCGGCTGGATTTCGGACCGATCTACTACCGGGGCAGGCTGGATGGTTCGGCCCGCGTTCTTGTCGTCGGCCAGGATCCTGCGGCAAACGAACTCATCGGACATCGCGCATTCGTCGGCTCATCCGGCCAACGCGTCCAGGGGTTCCTTCGGCGCATCGGCATTCGTAGAGACTACCTGATGGTGAATACATTTCTGTACCCCGTCTTCGGTCAGTTCTCTGGCAGCCTCAAAGACCTCTCAAAGGACCCGGCAATTCTGGGTTTCAGAAACCGCATGCTTGACAGGATCGCGAACGAGAACCCGCTGGAAGCCGTGATTGCGGTCGGTGGCGCCGCCGTTGACGCGGTCGATCGCTGGCCGGGCAAGGGGGTCCTGCACGTACAGCACATAACCCACCCGTCCGCACACGACCATGCGGCGCTATTGACGAACTGGAATCAAGGATTGACCGCGCTGCGAAATGTCGTCGATCCGGAGGCAGGCGCAATGCCGGACAACGCGACCTACGGAGCCGACTGGGTCGATGCAGACCACGAGCCAATCCCCAGGCGCGATCTGCCATTCGGCGTTCCGGAGTGGCATGGAGTCGGAAGTCACGCCTCGCGCGATCGGCTGGCCGACGGTTCGACCGACCATAAACGCATTGTCTGGAAAGCACCGTAACGGCCCAAGTGCCTTGTGC
>JBDLJJ010000209.1:0-2405 GCA_039714435.1 Gemmatimonadota bacterium
GTATTACCGCGGTCTGATGCTACACGGTTAGTCGGAGGGGGCTGGGAATTCCTCGCCAAGGTAAAGAACGACAGCGCTCAGCCCATCCGCACCCATTATCTCACCGAGCAGTTTCCATGGCATGACAGAGTCGGCAACGGATAGGCCACCGGGTTTCACACCCGTCTGGAAGAACGAGACGAAGTCGTCTTCAGTCCACGTGAGCGCTGCACCGATCAGACTCGGAACTTCAAACTGTGTATTTCCCCGCAGATCCTCCCCGTGGCATGCGGCGCACGTTATGGAGGCGATATAGCGTCCGTACTCGGGCGTGGCGCCTGGTTCTGGCCCCGCAACGGGCCCAGGTACGGGCGGCTGGGCCGTGAAGATCGGCGCGAAGCTGACCATGACCGCGCCGAGAACGTTGAGGCGGGGGTCAGGTGTGTCGGGTTCTACTGGCGGCTGCGCGCGCAGGAACGCGACAACGGACTCGACGTCGTAGTCATTCAGGTTTCGAAACGTTTCAGACGGCATGATGAGCAGTGATCTGCCGCTTCTGTGGATCCCCTCACGTATCGCCCGGATGATCTCACCGTCGGACCATTCGCCCAGGTGAGTCGGCGTCAAATTGGGAGCGTAGAACCGACCTATGGGAGGAGCGTCCTCACCGAGGAAGTCATTCCCCTCGAGTGGCAGCTCGCCATCCGCCGTATGGCAACCAGCGCACATTCCGGCCAGCTGCTCCCCCCTGGCAAGCTGCTCGGGAGTCTGGGTTACCGAGACGTTTGGCACGGGGTTTGGATACCCGCGATTCAGCTTCCAATAGCCCCTTATCGCGAGAACGAGTACGGCCGTGCATGCCAGTGTGAGGACACCCGCTACGGCTATGCCGCCCAGCCTCAATACAAGTCTCTGCGCACGCCAGGCGCGCACTGTGAGCCAGCTGAGCCCGGCAACGGCGACGATGAGCACAGCGATCCCAACGGGGTCAAACACGGCAGCCTCCTTGCCCTTCGGTCGACTACGTCACGACTGAGTAGATCGAGTGAGACTTTGTGAGACGGAGCCGTTTAGGGCCGCACCTCACTTGAGGGAGGCCGCAGCCCAGGATGCCAAGTGTCCGCCCAGAATAAGGCTCCACTCGTCACGATTGGCATCATGTAGGCGCAGCGTCAACCCCCCAAAGCTCTCGATCGCCGAACATCCCCTTCTTGACAGAGGGCGGGTCCTCGGTGCGAAATTGTCCACTCATCGTCTGGTGTCCTTGCTACTGATGACCGAGGGCCGCAGCCCTGGAGAAGGAGGAGTCCGTGCCGGAAAACGCTGCCGTCACACCTCAGCCCACGCCCCGGCATCTCTGGCTTGTCGGGATTCTGGGGTTCCTCTGGAACTCCATGGGAGCCTTCGACTACCTCATGACTCAGGCCCAGAATGAGTCGTACATGAGCCAGTTCACGCCCGAGCAACTGGAGTTTTTCTACGGCTTCCCGACCTGGGTCGTGGCGTTTTGGGCCCTCGCCGTCTGGGGAGGTGTGCTGGGAACGCTACTCCTGCTGCTCAGAAAGCGCCTGGCTGTACCGGTGCTTCTGGTTTCCTTCCTGGCCATGATCGTCACCTCAATCCACAACTTCTTCCTCTCCAACGGGCTCGAAGTTATGGGAGTGCAGGGTCAGGTGTTCGCAGGCCTGGTCTTCATCATCGCCCTTGGCCTGTGGCTCTATGCTAGGGCCATGACTCAACGGGGAGTGCTGGTCTAGGACGGAGGAAGCACATCCGACCGCGGTTAACTCGCGGCCTGGTGCACACGAATAAGTGGCTGGCTTGGTAGCCATCCGTTCTTATGCCCAGATCAGCAACCTGGCGCCGACGAGGGCGAGAAATACTCCGACAAAGACGCGGAAGAACTTCTGAGGCAGTCTGTCCAGAAATCTCTTCGCAATGTAGGCGCCCACGAAAGAGACCGGAATGCTGAGGACGAGTGCGAACAGGAGGTCTTCTTGCAATCGTGTGCCTCCCCAGATGTAACGTGAGACTCTTGTGACGTCGATGAATAGGGCGATCAGGCCGGACGTGAATATGTACACCTCCTTGGGCAGATTGAAGGCCGTCAGGAAGGCTCCGCGAACTGCGCCTCCGACACCAAAGAACCCGGCAAAAAACCCTGACAGCAAGCCCCCGCTAACGGCCATGGCGTGGCTCTTCGGCAAGATCCACTCACGCTTCAGGAACAGATAGACGACATACAGAATCAGGAAGGCTCCGAGGATCTGTTTGAGTGGAAGCGCCTGCGCCTGCAGGGAAAGGGACGCCCCCAGGAAACTAGCCGCTATGCCAGACAGGCCGAAGCCGAGGATCAGACTCCAGTCCAGTCCGCGCTTGAACAGAAGCACCTTCCAGATACTGCCGCACGAATGAATGACGCCGAC
>JBDLJJ010000210.1:0-2354 GCA_039714435.1 Gemmatimonadota bacterium
TTCCGCCGCCAGTCGTGCTTCTTCTTCCGCCGCTAGCCGAATCGACTCTTCCTCCGCGATGCGTGCCGCTTCGTCGGTCGCGGCCTTGGCGGCCGCCTCGGCGGCTAAACGGGCCTCTTCCAGTTCGGCGGCCTTGCGTACAGCGTCTTCCTCGGCCTCGCGGACCGCTGCCTCCGCCAGGTCCCTCTGCTCCGACAGCGCGGCGGCCGTTTCCGACGCCGCAGCGAGAATGGCGCGGCGCGATATTTCTTCAGCAAACGCGCCGGCAGGGCCTGTAGGGCGCTCGTTCGCGGCTCGCCCCCGGCCACTACCGCTCTCGACATCCTTATAGGATCCGCGCTGTACATCGGTACTGGTATCTACGTTGCTCCAATTGATGACTGTCCGCATCTCACCGCCGTCGAGAGAGTCGGTGGCGACGATCTCATGAAACGGCAATCCTGGCGCCTGAGGGAAACCGCTGGAGGTCTGCCGGAAGAAACCACCTTGGGCGTGTTTGATGTCACCTGCCACAACAATCGCGCTGTGCCATGGCTCGCTGAAGAACTTCAAGTGCGTGGCAAGCTGCTCATCGGAGAGCCTGACCTCCTCACCCAGGCTGCGGAGGTACCAGCCGACCAGGTTACCCTGCAATCGCTCTGCATTCTTCGGAAGGCCCTGCCAAGCCTCTGCGGGAATCAGCTGGGCAGGGTCGGATGACAGTGAGACAGGGGACTGGCAGGCACCGCTGATCAGAACGTATTTGCCACCGCCGTCCTCGTCCTCGCACAGGTCACCAGCCAGAAGACCGAACGGCTGCTCGCCCTTACCGGCATCCCACACATGACGCAGGACTTCAGCCAGTGCTTTTTGCGTAATGAATACATCGTATAGAGCCTCGACAGACTCAGTCTCAGGGGACGACGATGGTTTCCACAGGACGCTGCGCGTCAACGGGCGGGGTGCCCACATATGGAACCGTTCGGAGTTTGACCCCGAAACCTGTTGTCCCGTAGTGACTTCCGTCTTTGTCTGAGCCTGGTCTGACATCTGGCCGTATCTTGCCTGAACGTTCGAAAGTCGCCGGCGCTCCCCTCGCGTGCGTGAATCCGGAGACATTGCAGCGCAGATATGGAGCAAGTGCCGTTCCAGCGCATCACAGCGCCCTCGGGAGCTTTTTTCGGGGGTTGGGTATACGTCTGGGGTTTCTTTGAGGAGCGAGTGATGTTTTCAAATCCAGACTGCTCTGGTTGGGCTCGCAAGTACGGCCGGGCCGTGCTGCAAACCCTACTGCTTGTCTTTCCAGTAGCCTGCGGGGGCGACAACCCGGCGGCTCCGTCTGCGGCCGGTGCGTCGGTTGACCTCGTCGAATTCACCAGGGTTCCGACCACCGTTCGCCAGGGAGACGTGTATGACGTGACGGCGACGGCTTTCGATAGCTCCGGGGCCGAGCTTCCGGCTTCCGTAGTCAGTTTCGAGTTCCTTCCGGCCGCTGCCGGCCTGGTGACCCCGGAAGGGAAACTCGTCGTATACTCGGAGGCTGCCTTCCAGCTCATCGCCCGGGCGGGGAACCAGAGCGCCGGGCGTCAGATCCAGTCCGAGCCGCGCGGCGTGTTCGTAGGTGAGGGCGGGTTCGAGATCGTCGGCCACGGCCCGGAGCCAGACCGGTTCACTTCCGACCTGTGGCTCAACGGCGCGTTCCTGTACCTCGGTTCCTGGAGCTGCCGAGGGCCTTCTCCAGCCCTGGCATTGTGCGGAAACAGGCTCACGGTATGGAACATCCTCAACCCGGCGGTGCCATTTCGGGCCGATTCCCTGTTCGTGGACGCCCAGACAGTCAATGACGTGAAGGTGTCGGCCGACGGGTTGCTGGGGGCGATTTCGCAGGAAGCCTCGTCCGACAGCCTCAACGGACTGACTCTCCTGGATCTCTCAGATCCGGGGCATCCAGTACCTATCACCCGCTATACGGCCGGCCTGGGCGCGGGTGTGCACAATCTGTGGTTCGAGGGGAGCCATCTGTACGTCGTGGGGGACGGCGATGCCGGCCTGCACGTCCTGGACGTATCCGATCCTACCTCGCCCGCACTCGTGTTCGAACGTGAGCCGGAGACCAGCTTCCTGCATGACGTCTGGGTCCGCGACAACCTCGCTTTTCTGTCGCACTGGGACGACGGGCTTATCGTGCTCGATGTGAGTGGTGGATTTCCGGCTCCTCTCCCTCCGCCTGAGCCGCCTATGCGGGTCGCAGCCTCTTCGGGCCTGGCCGCGCGGGTCGGAAGGAGCCGGGCCGGCAGCGCGGCGGAGGTGGCCCGGATTCAGACAGACGGAGGACAGGTCCACAACGTGTGGTACTGGCCTGAGACCGGGTATGC
>JBDLJJ010000211.1:0-2331 GCA_039714435.1 Gemmatimonadota bacterium
TGAAGCAGCACTGCGGAAGGGGAGTGACCCTCGGGCGCGTCAACGGCGCGGCCCGTTCCGTCCACCGAGACGAACCTTCCGCTGCGGCAGCGCTCCGCGAGCCAGCGTCCGTATCCGATCCACTCGGACAGGGGGTCGGCTTCGTCTCCCGCTATGGCAGGGAGAACCGCCGACTGGTACCGCTCGCTGGCTTCCGCAAAACTCTCACCGTCTGACGCCTTTAGCGCCCGCAGGAGCTCCCGGTACAGCGGCCGCGGATCGGCCATCCCGGCGGACGCCAGGGCCTCTTCCATTAGCTGGGAAGCCCGTTCGCTGAGTCCGGAGTCGGTCAAGGCCCCGCCTCAGCCGCCTGCCTTCATCGACTCCAGGAACTCTTCGTTGGTCGCGGCCCTGTTCAGGCGCTCGATCAGAAACTGAGCCGCCTCGGCCGGAGGCATGTCGGACAGGAAATTGCGCAGCAGATACATCCGGTTCAACTCGATCTCGTCCAGCAAGAGTTCTTCGCGCCGCGTGCTGGACCGATTCAAGTCTATGGCCGGATAGATCCGTTTGTCCGCGATCTGCCGGTCCAGAAGCACCTCACTGTTACCTGTGCCCTTGAACTCTTCGAAAATCACCTCGTCCATCCGGCTACCAGTTTCGACCAGCGCCGTAGCGATAATCGTCAGGCTCCCACCCTCCTCGATGTTGCGGGCAGCGCCAAAGAACCGCTTCGGCTTGTGAAGCGCGTTGGCGTCCACGCCGCCGGACAGAATCTTACCCGAGTGAGGGACTGTGGTGTTGTAGGCCCTGGCCAGACGAGTGATCGAGTCGAGCAGAATCACTACATCCTGCTGGTACTCGACGAGCCGCTTGGCCTTTTCGAGCACCATTTCGGCGACCTGAGTGTGGCGGTCAGCGGGCTCGTCAAACGTAGAGGAAATGATCTCCGCGCCGACGTTTTCCTCCATGTCCGTGACTTCTTCAGGCCGCTCATCGATCAGCAGAACGATGAGTTTCACGTCCGGGGTCGTTTCGAGAATCGCGTTGGCTATCTTCTGCAGAATAATCGTCTTACCCGCCTTGGGGGGCGAGACGATCAGCATGCGCTGGCCCTTGCCGACCGGGGCGATCAGATCCAGGACCCGCATCGAGATGTCGCCCGACTTCGGTTCGAGCTTAAACCGCTCCTCGGGATAACGCGGCCGCAGATTATCGAACGCGATCCGGTGTTTAGCCTTCTCCGGGTCGTCCTCGTTTACCGACTCCACTTTCAGAAGGGCGAGATAGCGCTCACCCTCCTTGGGGGGCCGAACCTGGCCCAGAATCGTATCTCCGGTCCGCAGGTCGAATCGCTTGATCTGTGACGGCGAGACATAGATGTCGTCGGGACCGTACAGGTAGTTCCAGTCCTGACTACGGAGAAATCCGTAGCCCTCGGGCAGGATTTCGAGTACCCCCTCTCCGCGCAACACGACGGCGGAGTCGAGCAGGTTCTGCTCTATTCGGAAGATGAGATCCTGTTTCCGCAGTCCAGAAAAATTCGCGATGGTGAGGTCTTCTGCCATCTCGTGGAGCTCGCCGATCGACTTCGACTTGAGCTCTGCGATGTCAACAAATTGCTGTTCGGTGCTTGTCATTTCTGCTGATTGGTCTGCTAATGGGAAAGGTTGAACTGTGGTCACCCAGGGGGGATCCGGCCAGTGGTTTCACGGTACTCAATTCACCCCAAGCGGTCAAGTTGCGGCCAAGTCGCGGCCAGGTCGCGGTCAGGTTGCGGCGTGCCGTTCCATACGCAGCAGAACTTTGGTACGTTCCCCGCCATTCGCGGAATTCGTGCTCATAGTGAACGAGGATCGGAATGGCCCGGCATAACCAGGAGGCACGCGGCGTAGACCAGCGCGGCCAGCTGTGGAAGATCAGCTTTCAGCCCGATTGGCTGAGCCG
Source organism: Gemmatimonadota bacterium (assembly GCA_039714435.1). Classification (GTDB taxonomy): domain Bacteria; phylum Gemmatimonadota; class Gemmatimonadetes; order Palauibacterales; family Palauibacteraceae; genus JAZDDE01. The sequence continues at coordinate 1,927 of JBDLJJ010000211.1, forward strand.
CCTGAAGATCTCACGCAAGTTGGGCGGGGAGCGGCGGCGGTCGAGTCTGACGGTATTTCGAAACCCGGCCCGGCGGGCGGAATCCAAACCCGGAAAGATCATGCGGACGGGTGTTCGTGCCCTGGATGGCTCAGCTGAGTTTCGCATCTCGGTCGAAGACCCGATGGAGATGATCGAGTCGATCACCGTAGTGGCCAGGAAGAAACGTGGCCGGCGAACCGAAGAACTACGATTCAAGCTGGAAGCCCGAATGCCTCCTCCGCGTGGGTGATGGATTCGCTCGGGTGATGGATTCGCTCGGGTGATGGATCCGCCGGCTGTGACGCACCCGGGGGTCAGAACAGGCGAAATCTCAGCCAGCGCAGCGGGTTGCGCATGAGTTCGGCGCGAACCGCATCGATGCCC
>JBDLJJ010000212.1:0-2304 GCA_039714435.1 Gemmatimonadota bacterium
GTCTTCGGCCAGACGCGCCTGGTTCGGCACGTAGTAATAGTCCAGGCCCGGCTCCAGATCAGTTCCCAGCACCGGATACAGCGTCAGGCCGCCCGCCTCCACCGGAGAGTCCAGCAAGACCTGCTGCGCGAACGCCAGCGGTGCCGAAAACGCCAGCAACGCCACGGCGAAGACGGCCGCAAACACCGGCGTGACACAGGCTATCGAACCGCTACGGGTGACGTGTATCGAGAAACGGTGCGGCATAGCTCAGCCTCCCCCGAGCACGCCGGCTAGTTCATCGAGCACCTTGTCCTTGACGGCCTCGAGGGCCTGACCCGCGACATCGCTGGCGGCGGCCTTGGCCTCCAGAAGCAGATCCGGGTTCTGCAGGATGTCGGACGGCACGGCGGCGAACACGTAGTCGTCGTTCACCTTGGCACTCCAATCAGTGGCGATCCGGTCGCCCGTCTTCAGGTACACGATCAGCCTGTACGCGTATCCCTTCTGATCACGGTCAATGAACACTGTCCGCGACTTGAGCGGCCTGCCCTCGGCCGGCGACACCGGAATGTTCTGGGAGAAGGCTTTGCCGAATTTCCGATACAGCACCTGGGCGGTGATGCGGGAGACGTCGGAGGCTTCCATAGCACCCAGGTCGCCTTCGACTTCAATGGTGCGTGGCGCTACGGGCGGAGCCAACGTCACGGCCGGAGTGTTGGACCTGGTCCAGCGAGGAGACTCGGGATACAGCTGGCCGCCGCCGTAACTCCACTGCGTAAGGTACTCGAAAGACTCGACGTCCGACGCCCCACCCTCCGCGAACGTCATTTCGGCGAATAGCCCGTGCTCGGCAATATAGCTTTCGTCGATCGTCACGTAGTCGGTGAAATCATTCTCGCCCGGCGCGTCCCGCTGCTTGCGCATCTGTACGGTCACGTAGTTGATGGCCGAGTTTCGATCATCGCCGCGGCTAAACAATTCCTGGGGCGCATCGAAGTCGAGTCGGAAGCGGATCGTCCGATTCCTGAAGAACGGATCGTTGAGATTCACATCGGCCATGGCCTCGGGGTAGTTGGCGGCCACGTCGTCGTACCATGACTTGATGTTCTGCACTACGCTGAACGGCCGCTCGTAAGCGAGGTGATAGTTGAGCTTGAACTCCTGCTTCTTTGTGGCCTGGGTGACCGAGCGCATGGTCTTGGAGGCGTAGTAGTTCTTCTTCCCCTCATTGACCTCTAGCTCGTCGAAGACCGTCTCATCGTCGTTTCGAAGCTGCGCCATCTCTTCGGCCGAGATCGGCTCCGCAAATGAATCCAGGAAATACTGAAAGAAGGCCTCGCGCACCGGAGCCAGCCGCTCATCAGCGACGTTTTCCCGGAAGTCGAGCTCGATGATTTCCTGCTCTTCGAGGAACGAGTACATATCGCGCATCTCAACGTCCGAAGCGTACTTCTGCTGTCTCTCCACGGGTACTGCGTGGTCGCACTTATTCGGGTTCCAGAACTTCTTCCACCTGCTGCAGGCCTTGCCCTTCGAATCGCCTCGCTTGTAGACGGTGTCTACCTTCGCCTTACGCTTGTTCCACTCCCGCTCCAGGTCCTCGCCATCCTCGGCCAGCCGGTCCCAGTGCATGACTATCCTGCCCTCGCCGGCCGGCACACGTGACGTGAACGCGAGGTCCAGCTCCAGCGACAGATCCCCGATCGGCATGTCACGCTCGAAGGGAGCGGCCAGGAGCTGCGCTCCGTTAGCGTTCATGTCGGCGGCGACAGCGATGCGGTTCCCGGGCAGGACTGGAGCTTTCCCCGATGACACCAGGCTCCGGGTCATGGCATCGCTGGACAGGGTCGCGGAGATGACGCGGAAGCTCTCACCGTCACCCTGAGTCGTTACCCGCGCGGCACCCTTGATCGTCCCGCACGGAATATCCCCCATCACCGGCCAGAGCCCGAACACCTTCGACCGCATGCGGCGCGCCGGCCCCAGCTTCTCCGTCACGTCAGCGCGGATGCCGGCCAGTTGATCGTTCTGGATCTTCTTCAGCTTAGGAGCGTCGAGCTTGCGAAACCCCACTCCAGACTTGCAGACGTCGGCCAGCTTGTCCTTCGCCTCGGCCAGCTGCGACTGGGTAAGCCCCCACTCCATGAGGAAGTGAAGCACCCCACCCTGAACGTCGCCCGCCTCCGTGTTGTACTTGAGGAAGAGGAACTGCGGGCGTCCATCGGCGCCGGGTGACAGCCGCAGGCCAGTCGGCAAATAGTAGTAATCGACCCGCCCGGACCGGTCGCCTATACCCTTCGCGCCGCCCAGGAGCGTCACGGT
>JBDLJJ010000213.1:0-2242 GCA_039714435.1 Gemmatimonadota bacterium
CCCCGCTCGCGAGTGGCGCAGAAAGACTCTCGGAACATTGGGGAGCAGATGAGTGCGCCGAGCCCAGATCGTTCGGCCGCCGGAGGGCGCCACCACGTATCTAGCTTCGACGCCCAGGGTCGGTGCGGCGCGATTCTACACCCACGTGTCAACGCCGGACGAAAAAGTGACAAACGTGGCGGGTGAAAATGTTACACCCGGCGGAGGTAACGAGCCTCTAGATCGTCGACTTCTCCTTTGTCCGTGTTCTCTTGATCCGACGGGGTGAAGGGTTCGGCTCCGTAGGAGGCGAGTGGAGTGTTTTGGAGAGTTCGGTATGGTGCCGCATCCGGTAGCTGTTGCCGCGGATGTTGACGATGTGACAGTGATGCAGGAGGCGGTCGATGAGCGCTGCGGCCATGACCTCGTCGCCGAGGATCTGGCCCCAGTCCTCGAACCCCTTGTTGGACGTTAGTACGGTGGACGCGCGCTCGTAGCGCCGGTTCACGAGCTGGAAGAAGAGCATGGCGCCGGTCTGGCTGACCGGCAGGTAGCCGATCTCGTCGATGACCAGGAGCGACGGATAGGTGAGGGTCTTGAGACGGTGACCGAGCCGGCCCGAAGCCTTGGCTTCTTCGAGCGAGGTGATCAGATCGGCCAGGGTGCCGTAGTAGACCCGTCGTCCGTACTCGGCGGCGGCGATGGCGAGCGAGATGGCCAGGTGCGTCTTCCCGACCCCCGGCGGGCCGAGGAAGATGACGTTCTCCTTACGCGCCAGGAAGCCGAGCTCGTGGAGGCTATCGATCTGCTCGCGCTTGATGGAGGGCTGGAAGCTGAAGTCGAAGTCTGAGAGGGTCTTGATGGCCGGGAGCCGGCTCGAGCGCATCGCGGCCTGAAGCCGCCGGTTGTTGCGGAGCGTGATCTGGGCGCCGAGGAGCTGCTCGATGGCTTCTGAGGCAGTGACGCCTCCGCCGTCGACTCCGGTAAGGACCTCGTCCAAGGCTTCCAAGGCACCGGGCATCTTGAGGTCGGCGAGTTGGGCCCGGATCCGGTCACGGCGTGAGCGGGCAGCGGCCTTCACCGAACACCTCCGGTGACCTGGGCATACGTTCCCAGTGGCCGACGCTCCACGTCGATGTGGGGAAGCACAGCCTTGGCCCGCTTCTTCGCCTTGGGCGGAAGGACGAAGGATCGGTAGGGTCGCAAGGCCAACGGCTTCAACAAACCTCGTTCGTGCTCGAAGCGATCGACAGGCCGCTCCTTCAGCGTGCCATGGACGCGGACGTTAGCCACGTGATCGAGCCAGTGGCGGGCCTGACGGTTGAGGTCTTCGTCCGATGTGAAGGTCCGACCGTAGAAGAAGCTCGAACGGACGTAGCTCACCGGCCGCTCAACCTTGCCCTTGGTCTTCGCCCGGTAGGGACGACACGCTCGGACCCGGAAGTCCCAGTGATGGGCGAAGCGCAGGAACTCGATGTTCTCGCTGATACGCCCTCCTGCGTCTCGCTCATCCTTGATGATGACCGCCTTCATCTGATCGAACAGCAGCTCACGGGGCACGCCGCCGAAGAACGTGAACGCCGCCTCCAGCCCCTCGAAGACATGCTGCATCGTCTTGCGGGAGAAGAACTGCAGCCACAGGACACGGGAAAAGCCCAAGACCACCAGGAACGCGTAACGCTTGCCCCAGGGCAGTCGAAAGTCAGCGAAGTCGACCTGACCCTGATGGCCTGGTGGCGTCTCGAAGCGCACGACAGGCTCCTCGGGCGGCCGAGGCCGGACCTTCCGGATGTACTCCTTCACCTGCGTGTAACCGCCCGGATATCCGGCCGCCCTGATCTCATCGAAGAGTCGCACCGCCGTGAGCTCCGGATACTCACCCAGTCGGCTCAGGATGATCGCTCTATACGGATCGAGCTTCGTGGGAGCCGGCGCCCGAGGCGAATAACGCACCCCCGCAGCGCTCAGGTCTCTGTCCAGCTCTCCGCTGCGGATCCAGCGATGAATCGTCTGACGGCTGATGCCGAACCGTTCGGCCAACTCCGTCTTGGTCATGCCCTGCTCGAGGTAGTGTCTCAGCAACACGCGTCGCTCCCATCCGATCACGGACACCTCCGCTTCAAGTGGAGGCGCCAAGGTGGACGATGGGACGCCTGAGCAGCTACTCGATCATCGACAGCCTACCCCAAGCGTCCGAATCTCGGACGCCGTGGTGTAACATTTTCATCCGCCACATCTGTGCAATTTTGGGCCGCCGCTAACA
>JBDLJJ010000214.1:0-2158 GCA_039714435.1 Gemmatimonadota bacterium
CCTCGGGGATGACGCGACGTTTTCCATGGACGCCTTTGTTGTGAACGGCTTGATGGGAGAAGACGGCAGCGGAATCAGGGGGTTTCGCGGAAACGACCGAGAAAAGCAGTCGGACGGTGCGCGGGATGACAACAAAGCAGTAGGTGGACGCCTCGGATTTGTGCTCCCGAATCAGCATCTGGACTTCGGCGGATCCGTATATACGGGCAACTCGTCGGATCTGTCGACCCAGGATCTGACTCTCACGTTCTTCGGAGTGGACGCACACTATTTCTACGAGGGACTGAGCATCCGTGCCGAGTTTATTACGGCCGACCAGGAGGCGACCGGCGGAGACCTCCGAAAGAAGGGTGGATACCTTCAGGCCGCGTATCAGGCCAATCGGAACTGGGAGCCCGTCGTGCGCTTCAGTATCCGCGACATGCCCGGCGAGAGCTCGGACCAGAATCGTTTCTCACTGGGTCTGAATTATATCATCTCACCGGCGGGGACGGTTCGCCTCAACTACCACATCAACACCGAAGAAACGGGCTTTGAGAGCGAGAACAATACTCTCGTGGCACAGTTCGTCACCGGCTTCTAGGAGCGAGTCATGAAACACATCATAAAGAGTATGACGCTCACACTGGCCGCCGTGGTAGTTCTGCTGCCGGCGAATGCGATAGCCCAGGTCTCAGGAGTGCAGACGTGGTCGCAGCGCTGCGGATCGTGCCATCAGCAGCAGCCGGCTAATAGATACACGGCTGAACAGTGGGAGTCGGTCGTCAGTCATATGGAGCTCATCGCACACCTTACTTCTGAGCAGACAGACGCGGTTCTCGAATTCCTCAAATCGGGTGCCCGAGAGGTTGCGGTACAGGAGCCTAAGGAGTCTGGCAGCCTCACCGTAGCTTCGGTGGATGGTCTGTTTCTCCCGCGCAGCCCTACGGGCGAGGAGGTGTACGAAAAGAACTGCGTTCCCTGTCACGGCAAGGCAGGCGAAGGTGATGGACCGGCCGCAGTGGCTTTCGATCCTCCACCGTCCGATTTCACCGATCCCGAGGGGATTAAGAGCACGTCTGTAGAGGAGGTCTTACAAGTCATCAAAGATGGAAGGGCCGGAATGCCCGCCTATGGGGCTACCCTCTCACCTGAAGAACTCGAGGCCGTCACGGAATACATTCTAAAACTCTGAGACTAAGAATCTCATAGAGAAGGATCTCGTAACGGAGGGGGCGTCGATCGGACTCGGCACCCCCTCCGCCCTCATCCAGTACCTGAGGATAGATACCATGCGGTTCAAAACGAGTGCGGGTACGGGGCTCCTGGTTCTCCGGGTTGCGGTCGGGCTTGTTTTCCTGATGCACGGTTGGACGAAGATGTTCGGCATGCAGATCTCGTTCGTACAGGAGATGCTCGCCATGGTTGGCTGGGTGCTTCCTGCCTGGCTGCTGTCGGTCGTGGCCTGGCTTGAGCTGGTTGGAGGATTGGCCCTTGTGAGTGGGATTTTCACGCGCCCGTTCGCCCTCCTATTGGGAGTGGAAATGATCGTCGCCGTGATACTGTTTCACGCCCGGCAGGGCTTCTTTATCGCTTCCGTGCCCAATGCTCCTCTCGCGTACGGATTCGAGTATCACATCACCCTCATTGCTGGTCTGGCCTGTCTCGCTCTGGCGGGTCCGGGTGCCTGGTCCCTGGACAAGTGGTCTGTGGAGAAGTGGCGCTCCGACTAGCCGAGTTGCAGCGCACGTGCCCTTGGCGCTTCAGCCTGTCCCCGCTGGGCAGCGGGTCAGCGTGCCTCCAGGCGTTTGATTCGCTCCTCCAGCGGCGGATGGGTGCTGAGCAGTCCTCCCAGACCGCCCCTGATCCCGAAGGCGGCCAGGTTCTGAGGCAACTGAGACGGTGTCTGCTGCAGAGTGAGTAGTCGGCTGAGCGCGGCAGCCATGGCGGGCGCTCCCGCTAGATCTGCGCCGCCAGCGTCGGCCCGAAACTCACGCCAGCGTGAGAAGCGGGCGACCACGAGACTGGCCAGGACGCCGAACGCCATCTGAAGCGCCAGGTAGATCATGAAACGGCCCCGATCGAACTGGCTGGCAATGATGCGGGACAGGAAGATCACGAACGTGTTTAGCACGCCCTGGATGAGGGTCAGCGTAATCATGTCCCCATTCGCCACGTG
>JBDLJJ010000215.1:0-2140 GCA_039714435.1 Gemmatimonadota bacterium
AAATCAGATCGGAACGCGCCGAGGACGCGGCTAGCAGCTGATCGAAAGGCCGGTCTTTGCTCACGATCACCTCGGGGGTCGCCGGGGTGCGCAGATTCCGGATGATCGCTGCCAGGTTGTCGCGGGCGGACTCGGCCGCCGCCTCGGTAGGCACGACCATTTTGATCCTGAGATGAGCACCGCGCCACGCCACGCTGGTCTGGAGCAGGTAGGCCAGCGTCATCATCAGGCCCCCGTTACGCTTGAATCCGCCCCACCACATGTCGATTCTCTTCTGGCGTCCAAAACCCAGAACCTCGTTGTGGTGCAGTATGACGACGTTGCGCCGCGCCGCGTGAAACTTGGATATCATGGCGCTGTAGTCGTCGCGGTGCTGCTCGGATTCGCTGGCGCCTAGCAGCATCGTATTCGGTACAAGCGAGCCTATGCCGTACGCCTCCATCAGCCGCTCCGCACCGTCGAACGCGGTCGGCGCCCGGATCAGACGAGTCAGGGCGTGGACGCCGCGGCGGGACAGGTAGTCGGCCAGCGTCGCCTCCATGGCGCGCTGCCTCTCCGGTGTTACGGACGGATCGGTGAGCACGCTGGAGACCGTGACGAAGGCGCGGTTGTGGGACAGGGCATCGGCCAGGGCTATCAGGTGCCAGCGCTTGGTGGGTGATCCTGACAGCACCAGCAGGTGAGGCCGCCAGTTGCGCGGATCCGCGATCCCGCGCAGCCGGAACAGGCCCGCCCGCGTGATCGCCATCCACATGCCACGCCGAATGTCTCCCCAGGTGGTCTGCAGCTCACGCCGCTCCAGCCAGATGTAGATACCGCCCACGATGACCACGGCGGCGAGCGTTGCCAGTGGATTGATGAGGAACATGACTCCGCCGCACCCGAGCGCGCCCAGAGCCGAGAAAGCCCAGTGAACCCGGAACTTTGGCCGGAAGGAAGGACTGCCCAGAAAGCGCTCGGTGGCGGCCGAAATGTTTAGCACCCCGTAGGTCGTCAGAAAGAACATGGTAAGAATGGGGGCGATCACGTTCAGGTTGCCGAGCCACACGGCGGCGAGAGCGATGCCGAGCGTGAGCCAGGTTCCGTTGCGCGGCGCGTCGTCGTCCCCGGCTCCCTTCCCCAGCCAGCGCATCGAGCGCGGAAGTACGCCGTCCCGCGCCAGCGCCTGGAGCACCCTCGGCGCGCCCAGAATGCTCCCCACCGCGCTGGAAAGCGTGGCTCCCCACACACCAGCGATGATCAGGTCACCGAACAGAGCCATGCGCCGCATGACGAACGGCTCCGCGATGAGCGTCGCCGAGTCGGCGCGTGCCGCCAGGAACAGCGGCAGGCTCATGTAGACCAGGTATCCGACCGCCACGGCGGCCAGCGTCCCACGCGGAATTGACTTGCCGGGCTGCTTGAGATCTCCCGACATGTTTACCCCGGCCATGATGCCGGTAACGGCCGGGAAGAACACGGCAAACACGATCCAGAAGCTCTCGGCCCGAATCACCTGGGGCGCCCCGGGCACGCCGGCGGCCGCCGCCGCCGTGGACTCGGCCACAGCCGCGGGCTCGACCGCATGGCCGAGGAGGAAGGACACGAGCGACAGCGCGATCGCCACCATGATCACGTACTGGGCCCGAATGGCCGCCTGGGCTGATTTCAGAGCCAGGAGCGCTACGAGCAGCGTGGTAATCAGACCAACGATCCGCTCGTCCAGAATGGGGAACACGCGCACCACACTCTCCGCGAAACCGACCGTATACAGGGCCACGGACAGAGCCTGGGCCAGGTAGAGCGGAATCCCCACAGCGCCACCGGTCTCGATGCCCAGAGACCGGCTGATCATGTAGTAGGCCCCGCCGACGCGAACTCGCTGATCCGTGGCGATCTCCGCGATGGAAAGCGCCGTCAGGAAGGTGATCGAAGTGGCCAGGGTGACGATCAGGAGAGTGCCGGCGAGTCCGACATTCCCGACGACCCACCCGAAGCGCAGGTACATGATCACGCCGAGAATTGTCAGGATAGAAGGCGTGAACACTCCACCGAAGGTTCCGAGCCCGGCGCCGTGGCTAGGAATTACTTCCTGGAGCGGGGGAGAGCCGCTCCGAGGTCCGTTGGTCCTCGGCGGCTGGGTGGGAGTCATGGCGGCTGA
>JBDLJJ010000216.1:0-2063 GCA_039714435.1 Gemmatimonadota bacterium
AGGTACATGTTCGATAGTGCTTTGGCCCCGGTGACGACCAGGATATGGCCCATGGTGGCGGCCACGGGCGAGCCACGGTACCGAAACGCCTGGGAATCCGGTTGCTCACGCTCGAGAACCTGCGCAACCCAGGGGAGCGTTTCATACACCTCCGGATCGACTGCCGGGTTGACCGACTGGTGTGGAAGCAGCAGGTCCACGGCGCTCACGGCCACCAGGACAGGCACGGCCAGGCGCAGCGACAACCGGCCGCGTGCCGCCAACCACACCACTGTTATCAGCGCCAGGCCGATGAAAAGGCTGCGGATCATCCGGGCCAGGAAGTCAGCCTGCGTGGACGCGGGGTCTTCGCAGAGGAGGGCGCCGGTCCAGGATCCGGCGCAGGCGCCGGCCAGCAGATCAGTGTTCAGCCACAGGAGAAGTCCCGCCGCGGCGTAGGCGCTGGCCGGAACCGCGAACAGCCAGAGCTTACGCGCCAGGGCTGAGGGCCGATCCATCCAGACGTCGAATCCACGGGCCGCAAGTATGGGAACCGCGAAGGCGAACAAGAAATAGAACTTTTCGGGGTAGCGGAATGGCCGCAGGACGGGAACGTAGTCGAACAGGAGCCTGAACAGCGGAGAATATTTCCCTACCACGAGCGCCAGGCCCAGCCCGGCGCTTCCGAGCCAGAACCAGCGCCAGCGCCGCGACGCGGAGGAAACAGCTCCGAGTGCGGCAAACGTCAACAGCACGATGCCCGGATAAATGCTGAGCAGCCAGGGGGCGTATTCCGTCAGACCGCGGCTGAGGGTGAACCCGTGTATGCCGCCGTCCAGAACGGGTGGAAACAGCAGGTGGAGCAGAATCCGCGGTTCAGGTGATCGGCCGGCGGCGAAATCGAGATCGCCGCTGAGTGATCTGACCGAGTGTCCGAGAAGCTCGACGAAGGGAATGAGCTGCGCCGCGACCAGGGCCAGGGCGAGAAGGCCCGCCAGGGCAAAACCAAGGCTCTGCCCGCCCAGATCCGGACCCGTGGCCGCCTTGCCGTCCGCGGTCGGAACATTCACCAGAGAGAAAGCGACCAGGAGAAGCAGAATGATGGCCAGCATCTGCGGCTCTCCGCCCATAAAGGCCGCGGCGCAGAGCAGAGAGAATACCAGTACTCGGCGCAGCCCCCCGGACCAGCGATAGCGTTCCCAGGCCAAGAAAAGCCACGGAGCCCAGGCTACAGTGCCCAGATTGTTGGGGAAGTTGCCGACAGAAACGAAATACCCGCCCAGCATGAAGCCCATGGCGCCCAACGCGCTGGCGCCGGGGCGGTGATCCCAGTGTCTGAGCAGGGAGTACATTCCCAGCCCTGCAACCGCATAGTGGAGGACCACGAACAAGCCGAAGCCGATTCGAAGGGGCAGCACGTATAGAAGAATGTTGCCCGGATAAAGCACGCCGGGCTGGAGAGCAGCGAAGAACGGTTCGCCGTTACGGAGCCACGGATTCCACAGCGGCAGATCCCAGGCGCGCATCGATCGCGCCAGGAATGCCTTCATGGGATAGAAAAAAGGCGTGATGTCGCGGCTGAAGAAAGCCTGTCCCCCAAACACGACATCTTTGAACAGGAGCAGTCCCGTAAGGACAATAATCAGACGAACGGCCACGTCCGACGTGTTTGTGGGCCTGATCTTCGGCATTCGCGGAAGATGAAGCCCGGGTCCTGATTACGAAAGAAGGGGCGCAGCGGCCAAGCCGCTACGCCCCTCTTCAAACCTGAGGCTGGTAAGCAGGTCGCTTACGGAGCCTTCTGAATCTTCCCCTCAAGCGAACCACCCGTACCCACGGACACCCAGAACGTGTTGCCCGAAGCCGTGTGCGAAGCCGTTACCTGGTAGCCCGTCGCGTTACCCGTGCTGGCGATCGCGATTCCCGGGCTGGTGGTGTATCCACTGGCCAGAGCGGCTGGGTTGTACGCCAGGTTGTCCACAAAATAGGACTCCATGGCGGCCTGAGCGTTGCGAACATCGCTCTTGGAGGTCGCGTCAAAAGCGCGGCCCTTCGTCTCGGCGAACTGCGGGATAGCGATCGCG
>JBDLJJ010000217.1:0-2022 GCA_039714435.1 Gemmatimonadota bacterium
GTCTTCGTAGGCCACCAGCACTTTATTCGTCTTTTTGACCGAGGCCGAAATCGTGTCCATGTCCAAGGGCGAGAGCGAGCGGAGATCGATGAGCTCGACGTCTACGGGCACGCCGTCTTTCTCGAGCTGGCGCACCGCCTTCATGGCTCGCTCCACCAGCGCCCCGTAGGTGATGAGCGTCAGATCTCGGCCTTCCCGCACGATGCTGGCCTTGCCGAACGGGATCATGTAATCGGGGCCTGGATAGCGGCCCTTGTTGTAGGTCTGGCGGTACAGATGCTTGTGCTCGAGGAACAGCACCGGATCATCGCAGCGAATCGCGGTCCTCAGCAGGCCGGCCGCGTCCTCCGCGTTCGAAGGGCATATGATGTGCATGCCCGGAGTGGCGGTAAACAGCGAGGCGCCGGTCTGCGAGTGGTATATGGCGCCGCCGGCCAGATACCCGCCGTAGGTCGTACGCACGACGACCGGGCACGAAAAAGCACCGTTCGAGCGCCAGCGCATGGTCGTCATCTCGTTGCGCAGTTGATGGAACGCGGGCCAGATGTAGTCGAAGAACTGTATCTCCGCGATCGGGCGCAGGCCGCGGAGGGCCATACCGATCGCCCGGCCGACTATGTTGGCTTCGGCCAGCGGCGAGTTGAAAACGCGGGCCGAGCCGAACTGGCGCTGCAGACCGGCCGTGACTTTGAATACGCCGCCCTTCCCCTTCACGTCGTCCAGGTATTCCTCTCGGCTCACATCGGCCACGTCTTCGCCGAACAACACGATGCGCGGATCGCGGTCCATCTCGTCGCGCATGCAGGAATTGATCAAATCCACGACGGTAGTTGCCTCGCCTTCGAAAGCCGGCTCGGTATCGAAGTCGGCCGAGGCGGGGTCCACGTCGGGCGAGTACACATGGTCGTATATCGTGGAGGGATCCGGCTGCGGCCGAGCTTCGGCGCTCTCGGCGGCGGCGGCGATCTCCTCGGCGACAGCGGTCTCCATGGCCTCCAGGTCCTCCGCTGTGGCGAGTCCGCTCTGAATCAGGGCTGCCGCGAATGTGGTCAGCGGATCCTTCTCGGCGTCGATTTCCCGCTCTGCGGGGGGCCGGTACATCTTCTCGTCGTCCGACATGGAGTGACTGTAGGGCCGGACGACGTGCGCGTGAACCAGGGCCGGTCCGCGGCGGGCGCGGCAATGAGCCACGGCCTCCTGCATCACCCCGAAACTGGCTACCGGATCGGTGCCGTCCACTTCCCGGATAAACAGGTTCGGAAAGCTCTCCACAACTCCCGAGATGCTCCCGCCAGGCGTATTTACCTCGACGGGTACTGAAATGGCGTACTTGTTATCCTCGACGATATAAACGACGGGCAGCTTCAGGTTGCAGGCCGTGTTGAGAGATTCCCAGAACTCGCCTTCCGATGTCGTCCCGTCGCCGGTCGTCACGATCACCACTTCGTCGTCGTGAAAAGCCATGTCGTCCTGGGATAGGCCGATCGTCTGGGCCCGCATGCCAGCCTCGGCGCAGCCCACTCCCTGCAGGAACTGCGTTCCGGTCGGGCTGGAGGAGCTGACGATGTTGGTCGGCTTATGGCCCCAGTGAGAAGGCATCTGCCGGCCGCCGCTGGCTGGGTCGTCCGCCGCCCCGACCGCCTGCAGAAACATCTCGTACGGAGTCACTCCGAGGCCCAGGCACAGAGCCCGGTCGCGGTAGTATGTGAAGAACCAGTCGTGGCCGGGACGGGTGGCTTTGGCGGCGGCCACCTGAATCGCCTCGTGGCCAGCGCCGCTGATCTGGAAGAAGATCTTCATCTGACGCTTCATCAGAAGCTCGCGGTCGTCGATTCGGCGTGAGAGCAGCATGGTCCTGTACATCCCGACGAGGTCCTCGGTCGTCAGGCCAAATCTCGCCTCCGCTTCCGACGTCAACTGTTCTAGTGGTGTCGCCATCCCGGCTCCTTATATGTGTGGTCCAGCCTTGAAATATAGTGATTGGCGCGAGGTCGACCAAGGATCTTGACGCTCAGGGCGCCT
>JBDLJJ010000218.1:0-1955 GCA_039714435.1 Gemmatimonadota bacterium
ACTCAGTTTGTAGGGCGGAGTAGCATGGTGATAGGTTGTTGCCGGCCGAAACCCGCCCAAAACCGGAGCGTAAGACCATGCGGACTGCACTTTACCCTCGCCTCATCTTCATGTCGGGCTTCGTGCTTCTTCTCACGTTGTGCAGCACAGCGGCCGACGCGGCCGCCCAGGACGTTTCCGAGGTTCCGGCGGCGCCCAGTCCGTACATTTATATCTGGGCTGGTGACGCTGATAAGGCGGAGGGAGATACGGACTTTCTGGCCGTGGTGGATGCTGATCCCGAGAGCGCCGCATATGGATCGGTGTTGGGGACGGCCCCTGTCGGGTCCGTGGGCAACGATCCCCACCATGCGGAGCCGATTGCTCCCGGCGAGGGGCTTCTATTGGCGAACGGATTCGAAGGGAACCGCACCTTCCTGTTCGACCTGGCTTCGCCCTCCAGCCCGACGTTGGCAGGGGAAGTGGAGGAGATCCCGGGCTTTGCGTACCTGCATAGCTTCTACCGCCTGGAAAATGGCCACGTGCTCGCGACGGTCCAGCGCGGTGACGGCAGTCTTCCCGATGATATCGGCGGACTGGCCGAGTTCGACGCGGACGGCAACTTCGCGCGTGTGACGTCCGCCGCCGACCCCGATTTCGAGGTCGCAGTGAACCGACCTTACGCGCTCGAAGTATTTGCCGACATCGATAGAGTCCTGACTACGAACTTCTCCATGACACTCGAGCGCACGGATAACGTGGTTCAGCTATGGCGTCTTTCAGATCTCAGCTTGCTTGCCACCCTGGCGCTTCCAGATCTGCCCGCTCCCGAAGGGCCCGAGTGCTTCATCGAACAGATGATTACGGGCGAAGACTGTTCTCCGGCGAGGATTCCCGGCCATGACAGGCCTTTCGAGATTCGCACGCTGCCCGACGGGTCGGCGATCCTGAACACTATCGCCTGCGGCTTCTATAGGATTCACGGAATGGAGACCGACGAGCCCGCAGTCGATGTTCTGATGAATTGGCCCGAGACGGTTGGATGCGCCGTGCCGACCATGGTAGGTAGGTTCGAAGTGCTGCCGAACATGTTCACGAACGAGATCGTGACGCTCGACGTATCGGATCCGGCGAATCTCGTCGAGGTGGCGCGGCTCACTATGGACAATCAGTTCATGCCGCACTGGGCGCAGGTCGACCCGGGCACCCACCGCGTGGCGGTAACTGGCATCGGTCCGGATGCCGGGCAGGTGCTGATCTACTGGGTTGATTCCGATAGCGGCGAACTGACGCTGGACGAGGCGTTCGGGCATGCCGACGGACCCGGTCCGGGCCTCTCGATGGCCCGGGACGAATGGCCGCATGGGGCGACCGGGGCGGCCGTTCCGCACGCGGTGCTGTTTGGACGCTAGCGGGATTGGTCGCGTCGCCTGCGGCAGGGAGATGAGCTAGTGGACCTCGTAGAGAAGATCCGAGAAAGCGTCGTCGGCCAGGACGCGGCAGTGGAGACTCCCTTCGGGCTGCGCCGGCTGACCTACGCCGACTACAGTGCCTCGGGACGGTGTCTGTCTTTTATCGAGGAATACATCCGCGACCATGTGCTCCCCTTGTACGCTAACACACATACCGAGACTTCAGGCACGGGCCTTCAGACCACCCGGTTCCGCGAAGACGCCCGCGACATCATTCGGCAGTCCGTCGGCGCGAACGAGCAGGAACACGCAGTCATCTTCGCGGGCAACGGCTCAACCGGTGCTATCGATCGTCTGATCACCATCCTCGGCCTGCGAATTCCAAAGCCGCTCGACGACCGCTTCGACCTTCTCTCCCGCATTCCACCCGAGCAGCGGCCTGTCGTGTTCGTCGGCCCGTTCGAACACCACTCCAACGAGCTGCCCTGGCGCGAAACGATCGCCGACGTAATCGAGATCGGCGATGATGCTGACGGCCACATCGATCTGGACGAGCTTCAGGCA
>JBDLJJ010000219.1:0-1946 GCA_039714435.1 Gemmatimonadota bacterium
CCGGCTCCAGGGTCCGCTGCGGGGTCGCACTTTCAATATTCAGAACCCGTAGCGCCTCAAGGTATGCAGGTTGATCGCGGAGCGGGTCGAAGAAATTGTCCCAAATCCAGGTCGTATTCAGGAACGACTTCTCTCGGATATCGGCCAACAGGCTGATGGCGGCCCTATCAGGCTGATCAAAAATTAGCCAGGAAGTCACATCATGTTTGTCAGGCGGATACAGGCTGGCGTCACCCGCCGTGAGCGCTTGGACCATCTGCTCTCGTTCTTCCGGCGTGAAAATGCTCAAAGAATCGGGAACTAAGTCGAACATGGAATCGTACCGCCCAGCCTCCATGTTGAAATAGAGCCAGCTGAAGACCAGCGCGAGGATCTGCTGCTCGGAGTCGAGCATCAGCGCTTCTCGCACTACATCGAGCGCTTCGTCCACCCTGCCATCCGCGCCCAGCGCGTTGGCGACCTGCAGCAGCCGAACCGGAACCCGATCTAGCGCCGCAGCTCTCTCAGCCGCCCGCCGGGCCTCCTGGATCCGGCCCATGTTGCCCAGCATCTCGGAATACTGTTGGTGCGCTTCGGCGTTGTCGGGGTCCAGCGTAAGGGCCCTGAGGAACTCGCTCTCCGCACGCGACCATTCATGCCGATTTCGAAGTATACTCCCCAGCGCGACATGGGCCGAAGCGAGGTCGGGGTTGAGCGAGAGGGCCTTTTTCGCCGCCACCTCTGCCGCTTCTTGATACTGGAAAAACATGTCTCGCCGTCCTGCCCATTTTCCGTCCCCCGGGTCGCCCTCCTCCCAAACCTTCGGGTAGTAACTTAGCAATTCCTTGGCTTCGCTCAGACTTGCCCACGCCGTGGCCCAGGTCGAATCGCGCACAAGCGCCGCTTCAAACAGCCGGATTGCCTCGGGAAGGCTCTTGCCCCGCTCTCGCATCCGGGCCCGTCCCGCCAGATACAGGTCGTACGCCTCAATATCCACTGTCGGGGTGATCAGCTGGCTCGGATCAGAGAGGCCTAGCGGAAGTCGCAGCTCTTCAGCTATCGCTTCGGCGATCTCGGATTGGATCTGGAACACGTTTTCGAGCGTCCGGTCGTAGCTTTCAGACCAGAGATGCGACCCGTCGGCCGCGTCGATGAGCTGCGCCGTGATGCGGAGCTGGTCGCCGGCCTTCCTCACGCTCCCCTCGACCAGGTACCGAACCCCGAGCGAGTCGCCAACCGCGCGCATGTCCATCTGACGGTCCTTGAAGGCGAACGCCGACGTACGAGCCGTGACGCGCAGATCCTGCAGCTTGGCGAGAACGTTGAGAATCTCCTCCGTCATGCCGTCGCTGAAGTACTCCTGGTCACCTTCGGGGCTCATGTCCGCGAAGGGGAGGACCGCGATGGACGGCCGCGGATCGTCAGCCAGATCGACGTAGGCGAAGAGCACGCCGCGATCCGCGTCGATTGCACCGGAGCCGTCCAGGCCCGTTCCCGCGGCGTCGAGTGCGGCGGAGACACCCGATCGCTGGCCCGCGAACCACACGCCGGCCACCAACGCGGCGAAGCCCGCCAGAGCCAGAAGGCCCGCTGGCCAGCGTTTGGAGGCAGGCGCCCTGACGATCTCGTCTAGCTCGCCCGGCGCTGCGACTCCTGTCCGGCGAACTCCCTCCGGAGTCACCTGAAAGGCCCAGGCCAGGATCAGCGCGAGCGGAAATCCGAGTAGAACGACCGCGGTGATGAAGGGGATGAACGTGTCCGGGAGCCGCAGGCCGTCCTTGAGCAGATCCGCGATTTGCAGCAACACGAACGCGGTCGCCCCATACACGGCGGCGACCTTGAACACACTGCGACGCATCAACTCCGCGAAGAACTCCTGGTAGCTCTTCACGGAGAACCTTTGTTAAATGTTGGCCTCATTGCGCTGAAAGATCGCTTTTCCTGCCCGGGAGCCGCAAGCTGGCGCG
>JBDLJJ010000220.1:0-1913 GCA_039714435.1 Gemmatimonadota bacterium
CCGGGCTGGAACACGAGGTCACGATCGCCCGTGCTGCGGTCCGTCTGGATGATCTCCGTCCCGGTGATGTCCGACGGCATGAGGTCAGGCGTGAACTGGATGCGCGAGAACTTGAGATCCAGCACCTGAGCCATGGTGTGAATGAGCAGCGTCTTGGCCAGCCCTGGCACTCCCATGAGCAGGCTGTTGCCGCCCACGAAGAGGGAGAGGAGAACCTGCTCGATCACCTCTTCCTGCCCAATGATCCGCTTCGAAAGCTCGGCCGTGATCTGCTCGCGGCCGGCGCGCATTCGGTCGGCCAGATCGATGTCGGCGTTCGAGTCGAGCGCCGCCTGGGGCTCCTGTATGTCTACCGTGTCAGCCAATTTCTTCCTCCGTGAGTAGCGAAGCGCCGTGCGCCCGCCGTCTAGTGCGTCAGTCCGTACACCAAATAATTGACACCCAGCTTGAACGCCTCGTTGGACAGGTCGATGGGGATAATGCCGGCGTCCGACCACTCCCAGTAATCACCGATGTCATTGTTGTAGTTCACTATTGCCATGAGGCGCTGGCTCGTGTCTCCGTTCTCGTAGATGCCTAGATAGACGGGATCCAGCCCGCCGTAGGGCGCCTCGAAATCGAGAGATTCGATTCCAAAAAACGAGTCGAAGATCGGATCCGACGTGTCCAGGACCTCGAACTTGAAGTCGGGAAGTATGCGCCGCATCTGCGCGTCGAAGTTGTAGATGTGGTCGCCGCGAAAGTCGTCCACGATCATGAATCCGCCCTTGAGCAGGTACTCGCGCAGGCGCGAGACTTCGACGTCCGTGGGGCGCCAGAACCCGGGCTCGACGAGATAAGCTACCGGATAGCGGAACAGCTCCGGGTCGTCCAGCGTGAAGATGTTGCCCCCGCCCTGATACAGGTTGATGCTGGTCGTGGCCTCCACGATGCGCATCAGGTTCGTCTCGGCGCGCGGGAAATCGTGCGCCCAGGGAGGCCCGTTGCCGCCCAGCCCAAACTGCATGGGCACGTCGAACCGAATCCGCGCCAGCGCGAACTTGGCGCTGTACGGGAAGTTGTCGTCGGCTTGGCCGGGGTCGGCGGTGGTGGCGGTGGGCGTCGTCGCCGGCGGCGCTGCGGTCATTGCAGTGGCAGCCGAGACCTCAGCAGGAGTAGTCACTGCCGAAGCCAGGGTCGTCTGCGCAGGTCCCGGTGCGAGCAGCAGGCCTGCCGCCGGAGCCAGCACCCATGGTGCGATCGCGCCGAAGGTCCGGGCGGTCATGAGTCTTCCACCGCTTCTCCACGTCGCTCGCGCCATTCCGCCTCAGATTCTCGGATCCGAAGTAATAGATCGAGCGCATCGCTGTACGAGGGAGCGATTTCCAGGGCTTGTAGGACATTGGCACGAGCGCTGACGTGGCGCCCGCCAAGTTGAAACTGGGTAAGCGCCAGTTCATACAGCGCCAGGGCCCGGTCCGGCGGATCGAGTGCGACAACCGACTCGCGGGCCCGGATAGCTGCTGTCCGGTCGAGCAGCGGCATACCGATCTCCGCAATCTTCCGATGCACATCCGCGTCAAATGGATAGATCCACAGCGTCCGGCCCAGCGCAGCCAGCGCCCCCACCGAGTCGCCTACAGCGGTGCTCAGTTGGGCCAGTTCCATGTTTGCTGCGAGGTCACTCTCGTTGAGAGCCGCCAGGGCTGAGAGCCGGGCTGCGGCCTGCGCCGGCCTGCCGGCCTGCGCGTCGATCTGGGCCAGATAGCGGAGCGGGTGCTCGGGTCCCGCATAGTCCGGGAACAGGGAAACTGCTTCCTCGAAGTGCTCGGCTGCTTCCCTCGTCCGGCCCGCCTCTAGTAGCAGCCGCCCGTACACCATGCGGGCCACGAAATCTGCGGGGCGCTCCTGGAGCACTGCCTCTGCCTCAGCCA
>JBDLJJ010000221.1:0-1645 GCA_039714435.1 Gemmatimonadota bacterium
GCTGATGCTCGTGGTCTCCCTTTCGGCATGCCAGCAGAAATGGATCGAGCTCAAACCGCCCGTTGCTCCCCAGATTGTAGACGAGGACCCGGACAAGGTACGCCTCCACCTGGCTGAGGGTGAGATGATCACCGTCTTCGGACCTATGGCGAGGAATGACAGTCTGTTCGGCTACTCCAAGAGGGCCGTCAGGCAGGCCCGAATGCCAGATATCGCACTCGCGCTGAAGGACTTGCAGCGGGTCGACGCGCCGAGGCCGGAAGGAAGTAAAGCTGAGCCAGGCCTCGAGCCGGGAACACGGGTTCGTATCCTCGCAGCTCAAGTGTCGGCTGACCGACTGGTCGGAGATATCGCTTCCATTTCTTCCGACACACTCCTGCTGGAATCCGATGGCGAACCGTCGGCCTACGCCGTGCCGATAGCGGCGATCGAGAAGATCGAGGTCAGAAAGGGCTCGTTTCCAGGCAGCGTGGCGGTCATGGGGCTCGGTGGCTTGATTGGGTTAGGCTTCGGGCTGGCTGCGCGAAGCGACTTCGATCATTGCCCTTCGGAATCGCCATTTGCGTTCTGTGAATTCGAGCCTCTAGTGGTTCCCTTTGCTATGGGGCTCGGAGCCATGGCGGGTTGGCTGGTGTCCGCGCCGTTCGCCCGGATCGAGAACTGGAAGGAGTTTCCCTCGGACAAGATCGCGATCCGCATCACACCGCACTCGGTGGGGTTCGCGTTGTCGTTTTGACGGGCCGAACAGTGCTTTTTAGATCCGTGGCCTAACGGATTGTCGTATCAGCCCGGGGAGGACGCCGGCGGGCCGTCCGGGTGCCTCTCGCAGTCCGGCGGTTGCTCGACGGTCCAGGCCAGCGAAGCGATGCGCCACCCTTCTTCGGTGCGCAGCATGGTGAACGTGTCGACTCCGCAGTGGGACCACTCGCCGTCAGTGTAGAAGTCGTAAGGCAACCAGACGGTCGCCAGGTGTCCCTGGACCTGAGCGATGCCACCGAAGCCCCGTTCCACCAGGTCGACATCGACAGTCATCGCCCGCTCCTCAGCTCGCGTTCGGATCCTGTAGCCGAGCACACCGTCACGCTCCCGCACCGTGAACGAAGAAGCTTCGTCGAGCATCAAGTCCGTGAGGCCAACAAAGTCCTCATCGCTTATGAGCTGGAGCGCTGAGTCGGCGAGCGCTAGGACGGCGGTCTCGTCTGCAGCTTTGTCGGCGGTCTCGTCCGAGATCTGTGCCGGGAGAGCGGCCGGAATCAACAGCGCAAGAAACCCCGCGGCGCGAAGACAGGACCTGTAGTCCACCAGGACAGGCCGGACCTGGGTCAAATGGCGAGAAGGACGACCAGGACCGCCAGACCAATGATGATCGTGGTCGTCTTGATCGTGATCGCGTCGTCGATGCTGGCCCGCTCAGCGTCGGGCCCATCCGGCCCCACGGCTCGCTGCATCATGTCCTCCGCGCTATTCGCGAAGGCGGCCGCTTCGGCCCGTCGAAGTACATTGATCCCGGGTTCCTTGGCCCCGACTTCGGCCGTACTGGGGTCCAAATCATCGGCGTGCGACGTGACCATCGCATCGGGATCCTGCTCTGCAGTAGCCTGTTCCTGGGCCACCGCGGTCGCGGGTAGCGCGAGCAGCGACAGAC
>JBDLJJ010000222.1:0-1581 GCA_039714435.1 Gemmatimonadota bacterium
CCCGCCCATGGATCTTCCGACCATGATCGAGTACGGCCACCGTCTCGTGGCCGCGGCGTTGGCAGTGCTGGTGTTCGCGCTCGCCGCGAAGGCTGTCCTCGCGGCCCGGCGCGGCGATCCGGCGTGGGGCGCGCTGCGGCGCTACTCCCTCGCCGCTGTGGTTCTTCTCGTCATCCAGATTTTTCTGGGAGCGGTGACCGTATGGCTCGAGCTTCCCCCTACCAGCGTGATCCTGCACATGGGCACCGCCATGCTGCTGCTGGCCACGCTGATCGCGGCGACCTGCGCCGCGCTATCCAGCCGGTCCAGCAGGCTGCGTGATCGGGGGTCGAGGCTGGCGTGGGCGGCGGCCGGGCTGGGCTTCGTGGTCGTGCTGGCGGGTGCTCTAGTGGCTAATCTGGACGCCGCACCCGCATGCCAGGGGTTTCCTCTCTGCAACGGTGAGCTGCTGCCGAGTGACAATCCAAAGGTGATTCTGCACTGGTTTCACCGGACGGCCGCCTACCTCCTGTTCGCGCTGTGCCTGGCTCTGCCCTGGATGATGGGCCGGTTGCGAGCTGGGGACAGGGCCGTGCGCCAATTGGCTGTCGGAGCCGCGATTCTGGTCGTACTCCAGGTGGCTGTGGCGGCCGATATGATCATGCGTTCGCTACTCCCGGGGCCGCGGGTCATTCATGTCGGCCTCGGAGCGAGCGTATTTGCGGCGCTGGTCGCGCTTGGATGGTTCGCGGCCCGTCCGACGGATTCGGCCGCCTAGCTGTAAGTGACAGGATGGTTGTGCACCGGAACCCGCGGAGTAGGCTGGAGGTGTCTAAGGCCTTCAAGCCCGCTCGTCGGAGGAACCGGTGAACGTGCACAAGTCTGCGAAATTGACGCCTGCAGGGCGAGTGCTGTTGGTTAGTCGGTTTGCGGCTGAACAGCTGAATCGCAGGCATTCTCGGTATTCGAGCTAGTCCGCCGCCGAAAACGAATATAGCGAGCGCGCGCCTGGCCTTTATAGTGGGCCTGGCGCGCTGAGCTCGCCTCCTGACGTCCGCCTCACCCGAGCGCCTCGGCGGCCCTCAGGTAGACGCGGTCCGGGATGTCGGCCTCGCGCTTCCAGCGTGCGCCGGCTGTATCGAAGCCCGGCTCCGCACCGCGACTGCTGGTGTCTTCTATCAGCGCGGCCACAGGATCAGGCGGCAGCTGAGGCGAACGAGACGAACTCCGGCGAAAACCGGCGTGGGTCTGCCCTTTCGGGTCTACGAAGGCCGGCTGATCGGCCTGACCCGTTCCCGATCCCCACCATTCGATCCGCCAGCCCTGCTCGTGCACCAGCCTGTGATGATGCTTGCACAGCAGCAGCAGATTGTTGAGTGAGGTCTCGCCTCCGTCGGCCCAGTGACGGACATGGTGCGCGTCGGTGAAGCGCAGCCCGCAGCCTGGAAACCGGCAGCCGCTGTCACGTACCTCGAGTGCACGGCGGAGGGCAGGCGATATGGTGCGGGTCCTTCGGCCCACACTGAGCACGGATCCGTCGGGGCCGTGACCCACTGCTACAACAGCACCGTCGCACGTGTGCCGGCGGGACGTTTCAGCTGA